>JAUNUN010000014.1 GCA_030538155.1 bacterium | reverse complement strand
CATGTTTGCAAAGGGGCAGGTCTTTTAAGGCCTACTGGCAGCCATTATGGCTAACATGGGTATGAACCTTCATAACCGGGTAACTGGGTAGCCGGTTATTCGATTGCAACTTAAATATACCCGTATTTGTGCCCGGTATGTGTCATGGATGTCAACGGAATTGACTGGAACTTGTGAGATGCAAAGGCAAGAAAAAACCCCGAAAAACCTAATGGTTTCACTGGGTTAATGTACTTCCTGGGACTTCTTTGGATGTCAATTTGGTGCTCCAGGCAGGAATCGAACCTGCGGCACCAGGATTAGGAATCCTGTGCTCTATCCCCTGAGCTACTGGAGCAATACATGATGAGTACAGCCTGCAAAACAAAGCTTCCCTCAGAAAGAGGGAAGCAGGAATAAACCATAATCATGCCTCTAGGGCAAGCAGATCTGCCTGTACATTGACCTTTCCGGTACGTTTCTACCAACGGCCGCAAGCCATACAAAGCTGCCCCTACTACCTATTGCTCGTCAAACCGATTCTCCGTCGGGCAGTTCCAGGCTGCCGCTGAAATCGTCCTTGGTAAAACCGAAGTTGATACGACAGTTTCTGCCGATGCGAGCATTGGCTGGGATGCGCGCCTCCTTGCCCACTAAGGTGATGCCGGTATAGAGGTGTTTGGGGAAGAGCTTGTTGGTCAGATGCAGTTGCTCGCCATGGCCAACCACCGCCCCCGGATGCACGTAGACCCGTTTGTCGCAGATAGCAAGGTCAACAACGGCATTTTCTTCGATCACAGAATCATGGAAGATAACCGAGTTATGCACCTTGGCGCCCTTCCGTACCCACACGCCCGGTGAAAGCACTGAATTGGTGACCGTGCCTTCAATAACACAACCTGCTGATATCATAGAGGAGCGCACGTCGCAACCCGAGACAAAGCGCGCGGCCTGCCGATCCATGGGCCGGTCGCCGTATTCCGGATTGGAGCGGATTTCCCACTCTTCAGGCGAGATACCCGAGCCCGAGCGCAATATATCCATATTGGCTTCCCAATAGGCCTGGATGGTGCCGACATCCCGCCAATACCCGTAGAAGGGATAGGCAAAGACCCGGTCTTCATTGATGGCCCGGGGAATGATGTGCATGCCGAAATCCACCTCTTCCCGGTCTTGGGCCAAGGTGCGCAGCAGATAGCGGGTATCGAAGATGTAGATACCCATGGAAGCCAGATTGGTCCTGGGGATGGCCGGTTTTTCCTCCCAGTCCACAATGCGGTTTTCCGCATCAACAATGCCTGCGCCAAACTGATGGATATCCCGTTTGGGCACCACCATCATACCAATGGTGACATCCGCCTTTTTATGCTGGTGATAGGCGAGCATGGCGTCAAAATCCATACGGTAGATATGGTCGCCGGACAGGATCACCACCTGGTCAGCCGGGTTGTTTTCAACAAAATCAATGTTTTGCCGAATAGCATCGGCAGTGCCTTTGTACCAGTCCGAATCCTTCTCGCCGGTGCGGGGCGGCAAAATCTTGATGCCGCGGGTGCGGCCGGTGAAATCCCAGGCCTCGCCGCTGCCGATATGGGCCATCAGGGAAAGGGGCTTGTACTGGGTGAGTACGCCCACCCTGGTCAGGCCCGAATTCATGACATTGGAAAGACTGAAATCAATAATACGGTACAAACCGGCAAAGGGCACAGCAGGTTTAGCGCGGTGACCGACCAAAAGGTTTAACCGGCTGCCAATACCGCCGGCCAGAAGCAGAACCAGGGCATCGCCACTTTCTCTCATTGCAGTGCCTCCCCGTCTTGCAGGTTTTTCGCGGGCCAGGAAGCAGCCGGCAGCTTGGGTACCACCACGCAGCCGCTGCCCACCTGTATGCCGGCAGGAACACTGTTGCCGAAACCAATCACTGTGACCCGACCGGCGGTGTTGTCTCCGCCCGGCGTGCCCACGAGCGCGCCGCGATTGTAGACCGTATCCGCATCGCTGACCACACGGTTCAGGCGAGCGCCTTCGTGTACGATATTATCGAAAAAGATGATGGAATCGTTAATTTCAGCGCCGCTGCGCACCTGCACACCCGGAAAGAGAATGGAGTTGCGCACCGTGCCCTCGACAACACAGCCGTCATAGACCAGGGAGTTGGTCAGTTTGCCCTGGGATCCTATTTTCACCGGTTGCCGGTTGGCAATGTCGCGGTGGAGCAGGTTGGTGCGGATACCCCAGGCCTCCATGTCGATCTTGGGTTCAGGGCCTAGTAAATCCATGGAGGTCTGCCAGTATTCATCAATGGTTTTGGTGTATCCCCAATAGCCCTTGAACTTGTAGCCGTAGACCCGGTAATTCTGCTGCATCATCATGGGGATGACGTCGCGGCCGAATTCGTAGGAGTCGCTCTCCTGATTCCTGCTCAGTACATCGATCAGAACAGAGGGCTTGAAGCAGAACACGGTCAAAGAGGCCTTGTTATAGTGTGGATTTTCCGGTTTTTCCTCGTAAGCCAGCACCCGGCCGCCGTAAGGCCCCTCATCGGCAATATCCGCCACACCAAAGCGGGAAGCAGACTCCATGGGCACCTCAATAAAGGCCGCAGTCAGGTCGGCATCCTGCTCGTGATGGTAGCGAACCATCCGGCTGTAATCCATATGGTAGATATGGTCACCAGAGAGCACCAGCACCACCGAAGGGTTGTAGTAGCGAATAAAATCAAGATTTTGAAACACAGCGTCAGCAGAACCACGATACCAGTGCGGGTTGCTGTAGTCCTTGAAGGGCGGCAAGATGGAGATGCCCCTGCTGCGGCCGACCAAGTCCCAGGCGGCACCGGTGCCGATGTGGTTGATCAGGGAATAGGAACGATACTGACTGAGGATGGCGACCCGCTCAATACCCGAGTGGAGCAGGTTGGAAAGGGCAAAGTCGATCACCCTGGCAAAGCCGCCAAATGGAACAGCAGATTTCGGCCGGTAGTGCGTGAGCACGCCAAGCTCATCAACACGGCCTCCGGCCAGCACCATCGCCAAAATAGAAGGTCGATTCATACGGCACCGCCTCGCAGATAGGAGCAGCCGTCAGATAGTGGAAACAAATTCCAAAAGTGCGGCTACATCGTGAATGTATTTCATTATTATCTGCACCTTGCGAGCATTGCAAGGTCAAAAAAAGTCCTTTTCAAGCGGCTGCGCCTCACTTGGCCGGGGCTGGGGTCGGTTTTTTTTCAAAAGCAGAGGCCAGGCGAACAAGGGTTTGCGTGGTAAATTCAGCGCCTTCTTTCAAGGGCAGGTTTTTTAAGGGCACCTCTGCCCGGGCCGCCTCCCGATGGCCGCCGGCGGAGCCGTACTGGCCGAACATCTTCTTAGCCAGTTTGCCGGCGTTTTTGCGGTACCCGTCGCAGCGGAAGACAACCACCAGCTTGTCGTTGTGCTGGCCGGAGACGAGCACCCAGTCAAAGCCTTCCACATGGTTGAAGAAATCGGCAATAATTACGATAATATCAGGAGTGCCGACCTTGCCCAGATGAGCAAAAGCCTTGCCCTTGCTGCTCCGCACCTCGGCCAGGGCAATGCGGAAGTAGCGCAGTTCCGAGCGGCGCAGCGCCGACAGCTCGAATTTACGCACTAGGTTGAGGTTGGCGAGGTTAAACAGGTAGCGGAAGCTGATGCCGTCAGCGGGCTGCATGGTTTGCCGCTGGAAGTTCTGGGTATCGACCTTGATGCCGTAATAGAGGGCGGTCGCCAGGGCAACAGAGGGCTTGATGTTGGCCGCGCGCAAATACTCCACCATGATGGACGATACCGCCCCGTAACCGGGCCGGATATCAATAAAATCTGCGTTCCAGCCGGTGGTGATGGGGTGATGGTCAATCACGGCGGTGAAGTTCATTTTCTCGAAAACCGGCAGGTGGTTGGGCTGGGAATCAACCAGAACCCGCTTACTGAACTCCCGGCCTGCAAGGGTGTGCAGGCGTTCGATAGGGATTTTCAGGCGCTCGACCATGGTGGTGTTGTTGAGCCGCCGGATTTCGTTGGGATAGCCGATGGTCACGCTTTGCACCCGGTAACTGAGCAACCGTTTGAGGGCCATGGCCGAGGCCAAGGCATCCGGATCGGCGTTGATGACGATCAGCACCGTGTCTGCGCGCTCAAACTGCGCCCACAACCCTTGCAAACGCGCCGCCGCAGAATTTTTGCTGGGGCTGCAGGTGATGTTGTTGTGCGCAATCTTTTCCAGCCGTTTCGGTGTGGTAGAAGCCATAAAAAAGAAGTAAGATACAGGATGTCGAGGCAGGAAGGGCCTGCGCAGCGCTGTTGAGCGGCTATGAGCGCAGGCGGTCTCCCTCTACTGTCCGTCAGTTGAGGCTTTGAAAAAAGCCTACCACAGAAATGCAGGCTTGAGAAGCTTCCTCTCTGGGAGGCGGCGCAAGTTCCGGTGTACAATCTGCGTCGGAGCCGGTGCCCGTCAGTCTCTACAGGCCTTGGCCATAACCGCAGCCAAGGCACATACTTGCAGGATTCTTTAGCCCCCAAACTTATTCCTTGATTGATTCTTCCAATACATCGTGCTTCTTCATCGCTATATCCTTTGGCATTTTTTGCGCAATCTCGGCATGCTTTTTGCCGCGCTCATCTCCCTCTATCTGCTCATCGATTTTTTCGAAAAGATCGACAATTTCCTTGAAAAGGGCAAGTCGGCTGGGCTGATTCTCAAATTCTTCGTGCTCAACATCCCCTTTATTGTCGAGCAGATGAGCCCGGTGTGCGTGCTGCTTGCCGGTGTCGTCACCTTGGGCGTACTCAACCACACCAATGAACTGATTGCGCTTAAATCCTGCGGCATCCCCCTGCGCAAAATCACCGCGCCCATCATTGCGGCGGGCATGGTTTCCATCCTTATTTTTCTAGCCCTGTCGCAATGGGTTTTGCCGCGTACCGTGGCCGTGACCAATGAAATCTGGAACAAAGAGGTGCAGGGGCGAGTCTCGCTCGGCATCTACCGTAACGGCCGCTATTACTACCGTGGCAAGGACGGATTTTATTCCTTTATCAGGCCTGATCCCCGCCGGGATATCTTCTACTTTTTTTCGTACGCCACCTGGAATAAAGATTACGAAATGGAGTCAATCATCGCCGCCAGGGGGGCGGGCTGGGATAGCAAGCAGTGGCGACTCATCCAGGGTCAGGAGCAGACTAAAACCGGGCCGGTCCAATACAATACCGAACTGTACCGCTTCAAATGGATGCATTTTCCGGAAACACCGGAGAGCTTTTTTGTTCCGGCCTACCGCAGCATGGAACTCTCCCTGATTGAACTCTACCAAGAAACACGGCACCAGAACTCACCGGAGGAGAAGAACAGGGCCTGGGCCGAATTTTTCGGCCGCATCTCCTACACCACCCTCGGCCTGCCCCTGCTGCTCTTGGGCTTGCCGCTCTTGCTCATGGTTTATCGCAGGTGGGGACGTGATCTTTCCCTCGCCGTTCCGGTAAGTTGCGGCATGGCTTTTTTCTGCTGGGGGGTCTGGGCAACCCTGCAGTCGCTCGCCAAGGCCAGTTATATCAATCCGCTCTTTGCCGCCATCATTGTACATGTTGTGGTGGGCATTGCCGGGCTGGCCCTCTTGATACGCGAGGATCTCTGATGGGCAAGCGGGTTGGTATTGTCGGTGTGCCGCCTCTTGCGGTAATAGCCCAACTCAATCGGGAAGGAGCGGAGATTTTTGATCTGGACGAACCCCAGGTCCGCGCCCCCATTGACCAGAGCGCACTCTGGGTACCCAAGGTCTACTGCGCTATTTTGCGCACGGTAGTGTTGAACTGCATGCTGCTGCCCCTTGACCGGATCTACATCGATGTGGGGCCCGGCAAGTGCGATGCCGCCCTCTATATTGCCTCTGTTCTGGAAGGCATGCTGCCCATCCCCATCCATCGTACCCGCAACGAAGACCGGGTTGCCTTCGGCCACCCCCTCTGCACCACGGCCATGCCGCTCGTGGAACGATTTGCCGCCATCACCAAGACCGTGCAGAGCGCCGGCCCCCATACGCCACGCGAAATCTGCACACCTTTGTGTGGGTTCTGGGGCGTGCCCCCGCGGGACTTTGACCTGCTGGCCGTCTTTCCGAATGAGACTCATGTCTTTGGCTGGACCCGCTGCATGGAAAACAAAACCCCGGCCGATCTTGAGCTGGAATGTCGCTTTGACCCGACCCTGCCCACGGTTTTCTTTACCCAGTCCTTCTGCGCCAAGGCGGCTCTGGCGCAGCACCTTGGTCGCAAGCATCCCCAGGCCTTGGTGATAGACTGCGATGTCAGCCCCAGTAACTCGGCTCGGGCTAAAATCGAGGCCTTTCTGGAACTCTCCGGCGTTCCCACAAATACCACCACGCCCTTCTGATGCTGCTGGCAGATTTCGGCACCACCTACTGCAAGCTTTTGGATACGCTGCAGGATACACACCCGCGCATTATCCCCAGCCGCGATCTGGAGCCGAGCTTTCAGGCAGACCTGGCCACCGGCCACAATGCGGCCCGTCGCAGCAGGCGCTCCATCAATGAGCTGAGTGCCCTGGCCAGAGGCGGCCGCAGCCTGATCGGCAGCGACAGCTTTGTCCTTTTGGACTGCGGCAGCCGTGATCTCAAGTTTGTTCGCTTTGCCGGAGGAAAGGTGGCGGATATGGGCTGGAACGCGGAGTGTGGGGCCTCAATGGGCTTTACCATCGAGCTCTTGGCCTCCTACTACCGGCTCGACTATGCCGCCATGGAGGTGCCCAAAAGCGGCTTTTCCGTCACCTGCGGCGTACTGGGCATGAGCCACATTTTTGATGCAGTGGTGCAGGGCAGCACGGAGGAGGAGGCTGTGGCCCGCTTTGTGCGCGGCATTGCCCTCAATGCCCACCGTTTTGCCGGTGCGCCGGAAGAACTGTATCTCTCCGGCGGCCTCTGCGCCAACCCGCTCTTTGTCGCCAGCCTGCCCTGCACCGTCCACCTGCTGGGCCGCTTTGTTCTCTTGGAAGGGCTTAGGCAACTACAAGAAAAGGGGATCTGATCTTCCCGATCAGATCCCCCTTGTTGCGAGTTTCTTTTTTCGTTCTTTTTCTGTTCCGGAACGAAGATACCGACACAGATAGGGCTTTAATATAAAAGCTGAATTACACGTAGTTCTGATATTCGGGCTGGTACATCAACTCCTGAATATGCCGGCGCAGGTCATCCGGCTGCCGCTGGGTAGCCAGGCCGCTCGCATAGGCCTCTTTCGCCACGGCCACCGCCACATCCAAAGACACCTCCCGCACCTTGGGCACCGGCGGATACAAACGGCCCTGCTGTAAATCCTCGACACTCACCGCGTTTGCAACCGCCTTTGCAGCCACCAGAAACATGCGGTCGCTGATCTTTCTTGCGCTACAGGCGAGCGCGCCCATGCCCACCCCCGGAAAAACATACACGTTGTTACCCTGCATAGGATAAAGGGTTTCCTCCCCAATCTGCACCGGAGCAAAGGGGCTGCCGCTGGCGAACAGGGCCCGGCCGCTCGTCCAGGTATAGGCCTCTTCCGCCGTGCATTCAGACTTGGAAGTGGGGTTGGAAAGGGCAAAAATAACAGGCCGTTCGTTTATCCAGGCCATCCGCTCCAGCACCTCGCGGCCGAACTGTTTGGGCTGGCCCGAGACACCGACAATGGCCAGCGGTCGCAGGGTCTCCACCGCAGCGCTGAAGGAGTCCAGAAAGGGATGCGCATGGGCAAAGCGGCGTTTCTCCGCGTTCAGATCATCGCGTGACTGCACCACCAGGCCCTTGGAATCAAAATACCAGCAGCGCTCGCGCGCCTCGGCTTCGCTCAGGCCTTCTTCAAGCATGGCCTCCACCAGGAGGTTGCCCGTGCCCAGCCCAGCCTCGCCTGCCCCCAGAAAAAGGAAGCGGTGATCACTCAACTTGCCGCCCAGAACGCGCAGGGCCGAGAAAAAGCCGGCTAGCGCAATCGAGGCCGTGCCCTGGATATCATCGTTGAAACAGCAGACTTCGTTACGGTATTTCTGCAGAAAGCGGAAGGCGTTGCGGTTGGCAAAGTCTTCAAACTGGATCAATGCGCCTGGGTAGAGCTTCTGCACGGCCCAGACAAACTCATCCACCAGCTCGTCATAGGCCTCCCCGCGCACGCGCGGATTTTGCAAACCGATATAGAGCGGATCGTTCAGGAGCCGGGTGTTGTCCGTGCCCACATCCAGGGTCACCGGCAGGCTCACCGTGGGGTGAATACCGGCGCAGACCGTGTACAGAGCAAGCTTGCCCACAGGAATGCCCATGCCGTCCGCGCCCAAATCGCCCAGGCCGAGGATGCGCTCGCCATCGGTCACTACAACCACGCGGATGTCCTTCATGGGCCAGTTGCTCAGCCGTTCGGCCACACACCCCTTGTCATGGATGGATATATACACCCCGCGCGGCCGCCGGAAGATGTGGCCGAATTCCAGACAGGCCTGACCTACCGTGGGTGTGTAGATGATGGGCATCAACTGTTCAATATTTTCCAGCAGTACCCGGTAAAAGAGGGTGCTGTTGCGATCCTGCAAAGAGCTGAGAAAGATGTAGCGCTCCATGTCTGTGGCCTTCTTGCCCAGGTTGCCCAGCACCCGCTTCACCTGCTCTTCGATGGTGTGCACCCTGGGCGGCAGCAAGCCGCTCAATCCCAGCGCCTCCCGCTCTTCCTCGGTAAAGGCGGTGCTTTTATTGAAGGACGGGTCGCGCAACAGGGCAATGCCTCTGGGCAGGTGCCGCAGCAGGCAGGCTCTGCGCATGCAGTCGGTAGCGTCATCGCAGGTGACGCTTGCCGCCACCTCCTGCTGCAGATGAATCTGGGCCAGCACTGCGGCCATGGTTTCGCTGAGCGCAGAGTCCTTGCTGTAACGGATAACAATATCGTTTTTATCTTCGTTCACTGAAAACATATGCTATGTATCCTGATAACTAAATGTGTTGAGGATGCTGGAATATCGGCCTGCACGAGGGCCGCGCTCCAGGTTGGGTTCGGCAGGACTTGTCTGGTGCACCACCTGCCCGCCATGCGGCAACATTACCTCAAGTCTACGGATTTGCATTATGTATCTGAAAGGGGCCGTGTCGGCAGAGCGCCGGATGCATCTGAGATCACAGGGACATCGCCACCGGCATCATGTTTTCTCTGGCAAAGAAGCGGGCTTTGCGGCACAATACCGGTTTTACCGGCCTGAGTGGTCGAACATGGCGGCAAGCGCCCTTGCACCCGGCCGGCCGCATTCTTTTGATTCAGCTTCTACCTACTTATTTACCAAATTTTATGGGACTCTTAACCGGCGCAGCCTCGCTCACCCGCTTTGCGGTGTCCGGCGATCTGCCCTCTTCTCCCTGGGATTTCATAGCCGAGCAAATCGGCCGCCACAGCTTTCGAGACATCGACGACACCCTGGATGAATACTCGGTGGGCTGGGTATCGGCGGCCAATATGTTCGACAGCTCCTTTGCCTACAGCTCCTACGCCGCCGGTGACTATGTCGTCCTGACCCTGCGGGTGGATGAACGCAGGGTGTCGCCCGCTGTGCTGAAAAAATTCTGCCGAAAGGAAGAAGAGCGCATCAAACAGGAGCAGCAGATTCCGCGCCTGGCCAGGGCCGTTCGCATCGAGATACGGGAGCGCATCCAGGCTGAACTTCTGCGGAAATCTCCACCCATCCCGGCCACCTATGATCTCTGCTGGAACCTGGGCGATGGTGTGGTGCTTTTTTTCACGACCAGCAAAAAGGCCATCGCGCTCTTGGAGGATCTCTTCAAGGAGACCTTTGGCCTGTCCCTGATTTTGCAAATTCCCTGGCTGGTCGGCCGGCGGCTGGCCGGCAGCGAGCTTCAGCCCAACTTCGACAGTCTGCAACCGGCAGTGCTGCTCTAAAGCGTCTCTGCATTGAGCAGTTGACCGTCAGGAACCGTAATGAACCCAATGAACTGGCTCATCCTCCCAGCCTTGCTTGCTCTGCTCCTGTTTACGCTGGGCAGACGAGCGCGCAAAAAACGACAGCCGAGTAGCACACAGGCTGCCGCAACCTCTGCAGACGCCGTTTTTGAGGGAGGCAGCGCCCAGCTTTTTGCACAGCCGGCGCAGGAAAGCGAACCCCTGGCTGCAACCGTGTCGGCATATCCGCAGTTTGCCGCAGAGCCGACTGCTGCGCAGCAAGAGCTCGCGCCGACACATGCCGATCAGGTAAGCAGGCAGAGCGACGCGCCCCTGCTGATGGAAGTTTTTACCGCCCGTCTGCGGGCCCTGGCAGCCACCATGCGCCTCAAGCTGGAATCTTTGCAGGGCAAACCCGGCACTGAGGAGGAAAGCGATCTTGTGCACAAGCAGTTGGATCTCCTCAACGAGCGCACCGTCTGCCTGGAGACAAGCTATCAGGAAGAACTTGCCTGCCACGAGGAATGCGCCGGATTTCTTGCCAGGCTGGCCGGCAACAACCCGGAATCACAGGCGGCACAGACCAGGCAAACCCTGCTGCACAGCGCCTCAACCAGGGAGGCCGAAGTCTTTTTGGATCAATTCAGCCAGGAGCCGCACAGCAAGCCCACCCTTGCGGCCCAGGCCGCCGTACTGAGCGGCCGCTTGGCTGAGCAGCGGTTTGATCTGGCTCCAGCCCTCAGCCGCTACACCCGGGCTTTGCGCATCACTCCCGACAATATCGAATACCTGCGCCTGGCCGGCAAGCTGGCCCACCAGCTTGATCAGTACGATGCTGCGGCTCGCCGGCAAGAGAGCCGGGTGCGCCTCATTGAACGGCAGCCCGGCCACTCTGCGGTTGAACTGGCCCTGGCCGAGCGTGATCTGGCCTATACCTACCTCAAGGCAGGGCGTTTTGACCAGGCCGCACCTCTGTACAAAAGCGCCATGACCGCCTTAAGTGAGGAGCTGGGCAACAATCATCCGGAAATGGCCTGGGGCTGGTTCCAGCTTGGGGAAATGCAGGAAAGCCAGGGCGCCTACGACAAGGCCCAGGGTCTATACCGCCGCTCCCTGGATATTCTTGAATCCAACCTGGGCAGGCTGGATCTGCAACTGAGCCCGGTGCTGAACAAGCTCGCGGCCCTGGCCATGGATATGCGTCTTGAAAAGGAAGCCCTGGCCCATTACCAGCATCTGACTGCCATCCAGGAACGATACCTGCCCCGGGATCATCCCTTCCTGGCCCAGACCTGGGCCGCCTTGGCACAGGCCTACCTGCTCCGGGGCGAATATGCGCTCGCAGAGCAGTACTGCTTAAAAAGCCTGGCCGGTAACGAAAACCTGCACGGCCGCGAGCATCCGACCGTGGCCAAGCTGATGAAGGAGTTGAGCCACCTCTGCCGTCAGCAGAACAGAGCTGAAGAGGCCGACCAGTACCACCGCGAGGCCGAGGCGATCAGGGCAAGACTGGGCCAGGATCGCGTAAAAGTGACGGTTGCTCAAGATGGCGCAGCTCTTGAAGAACAATAACCCTTTCCCACTCTCCATTTACACGAGCATTACGCAACAAGTATGGATCTGGTTGATCTGATAACGGAAAAACGCTTTCTCGGGCAGGAGTTCCTGACCTGGCTCTGGTACAAATCCGAGGAGCGCGGCGGCAGTGTCAATCTGCCTGAACGGGGCGATGTCACCGTGATTTTTGAAAAGCACATGCTGCTTGAGTACGGCGACGGCGAAGAGCGGGAAAAGGTGATCTGCCGCGGCCTGCAGACCGAACTGAAAGAGGCCCGGGCCGGGCTGAGTCTGGCCAAAAAGCCGGAACAGGCCCGCCTGCGCCTGAGCTGGAATGATCACGAATTCGGGGTCACCCTGACTGCGGCCCTGTTTGAGTTCCGCAATATCCGCCTGCCCAAAACGGTTGACCGCAGCGATGAAGGCGATGGCCCGGAACATCTGGAAGCCCGGCTCCTGGAGCGTATTGCCCTTTTTGAGCTCCTCTCAAGCCTGGTGCTTGATCTCTTTGCCGTTTTTATCGACCTCCGCGCCTCACCGCAGAAATGGCCGCAGGAACTGACCCGGATCCGCGCCTGGATTGCTGAAGGCTCACAACACCTCACCCATTAATGTTTTTTGGCTAGCCATATGGAATTTGAAACCGTGATCGGGCTGGAAGTGCACGCCCAGATGAGTACCAAGAGCAAGATCTTCTGCGGCTGTTCCACCGCCTTCGGCGCGCCGCCCAACAGCCATACCTGCCCGGTTTGCCTGGCCATGCCCGGCTCCCTGCCGGTCTTGAACCGCACGGTGGTGGAATCGGCCATCAAGCTGGGTCTGGCCACCGACTCCACCCTGAATCGGGAAAACCGCTTTGCCCGTAAGAACTACTTTTACCCGGATCTGCCCAAGGGCTATCAGATTTCCCAGTTCGAGCTGCCTATTGCCGAGCACGGCAAGCTGGACATTGAAGTGGACGGCAGCAGCAAGACCATCGGCATCACCCGTATCCACATGGAAGAAGATGCCGGCAAACTGGTGCACGATGAGCAGGAAGCGGTCAGTTATGTTGATTTGAACCGGGCCGGCACTCCACTGCTGGAAATCGTCAGCGAGCCGGATATGCGCTCGCCGGAAGAGGCGGTCGCCTATCTGAAAAAACTGCATGCCATTGTACGCTATCTGGATATCTGTGACGGCAACATGCAGGAGGGCAGCTTCCGCTGTGACGCCAACATCTCCCTCAGGCCACGCGGCCGGGAGAAGTTCGGCACCCGCACTGAGCTGAAGAACATGAACTCCTTTCGCAACGTACAACTGGCTCTGGAATATGAGGAGCGCAGGCAGCGCGATGTGCTCCTGGACGGCGGCAGCATCACTCAAGAAACCCTGCTGTGGAACCCGGATACCAACCGCACTGAACCCATGCGCGGCAAGGAAGAGGCGCACGACTACCGCTACTTTCCCGACCCTGATCTGATACCGGTACGCCTGGATGACGCCATGATCAAGCCGCTGAAGGATAGCCTGCCGGAGCTGCCGGATGCCCGCCGCAGCCGCTTCATGCAGGACTTTGAGCTGGGCGAGTACGATGCCGAGCTGCTCACCACCTCCCGTGATCTGGCCGATTTTTTTGAGGCCGCCAACCAGGCCTGCAAGCAACCCAAGAAGCTGGCCAACTTTATCGGCACCGAACTGCTGCGTGCCTTTACCGCTGAGGAGATCAGTAAATGCCCGGTGCAGCCCAAGGAGCTGGGCAAGCTCATCGACATGATTGAAAGCGGAGCCATCTCCGGCAAAATAGCCAAGGCCGTTTTTACCGACATGCTCGCCGGCGGCGGTGATCCGGAAAAGATCGTGCAAGAGAAGGGCCTGGTGCAGATGAGTAACGAAGATGAGCTGGTGGGCTTTGTGCGGGAAATCATTGCCGCCAACCCGGAACAGGCCCAGCAGTTTCGCGAGGGCAAGGAAAAGGTGCTGGGCTTTTTCGTGGGCCGGCTCATGAAGAAGACCGGCGGCAAGGCCAACCCCAAGCTTGCCAATGACCTGTTCCGCCAGGAACTAGGTTGAGCCCCCGGTTGAGTTTCCAATAAAGCGGCAATGGGGGAGCAGGCGAGCTTGGCGCATAAGGGCGAAGGCCACCGGCAGCGGCTGCGCGACAAGTTTCTGGCGCACGGTATCGAGGCCTTTACCGACAGCGAGGTGATTGAACTGCTGCTTACCTTCGGCACCCCGCGCTCCGACTGCAAGGAGGCGGCCCGCGCCGCCCTGGCCCGGTTTCAGAGCCTGCCCGCCGTACTTGATGCAGCCCCGCAGGAACTGCAAGAGATCAAGGGAATCGGCCCCAAGAACATCTTTGCCCTGCAGTTCATCCAGGGGGTGGCCCGCCGCTACCTCAAGCAGCGCATTACCGGCAAACACTATCTGCGCTCGGCACGCGAGGTGGCGGATTACCTCATCCACAGCATGCGCGGCCTGCAGCATGAGGTGCTGAGCGTCATTTTTCTGGACAGCAGCCATGCAGTCATTGCCAGCGAAGTAGTGGCCGAGGGCACGGTTAACGTCAACACCATCTACCCGCGAGAACTGATCAAAACAGCCCTGCGCCACAACGCCAGCGCCCTGGTTCTGGCCCACAATCATCCCTCCGGCAGCCTCACGCCCTCTGAACAGGACAAGAACCTGACCAGAAACATCTACCTGCTCGGCTCCTTTTTACAGATCAACCTCTTGGATCACCTGATTGTGGGCGCGGGCGACACGGTCTTCAGCTTTGCCGAGCAGGGCCTGATGAGCACGATCCGCTCCCAGTGCGCTACCATGCTGGGCTCCCTTGGCTGAAATATCTGAGCGCACGAGCCCTGCTGCGCCTGCCGCGGCAGGGCTCTATGTGCATGTACCCTTCTGCCGGCGCAAATGCCCCTACTGCAGTTTCTATTCCTTTACCCCGCAGCAGGGGGATTTTGCGCGCTACCAGGAGGCAGTGCAGGCGCATCTGGCCGGCCTGGCCAATGATCCACTCGTGCAGGGAATGCCCTTTGACACCGTGTTCTTTGGCGGCGGCACTCCTTCACTGTTGCCGCCTGCCCTGCTGAGCCAAATGCTCAAGGACTGCCTGAGTGCTCTTTCTTGCTCAAGCGAGGCTGAAATCAGCTTAGAGGTTAATCCCGGCACGGTACAGGTTGATGATCTGCCGGGCCTGCGCCGGGCAGGCTTCAATCGCCTGTCTTTTGGGGTGCAGTCCTTTCTTGACCATGAACTGAAACTGCTGGGTCGCATCCATACCGCACTTGAGGCCGAAGAGGCGGTGATTGCGGCGCGGCGCGCGGGCTTTACCAGTATCAGCCTGGATCTGATGTACGGCCTGCCGGGACAAAGCCCTGCCGATTGGCAGACCAGTCTTGAAAAGGCCCTGACCCTTGAGCCGGAGCATCTCTCCCTGTACGAGCTTACCCCGGAAGCACCGAGCCCGCTCTACAACGCAGTGGAGCATGGTGCGGTTCAACTTCCTAATGAAGAGGAGGTGCTGACCATGATGGACTGTACCACTTCGCTCATCCGCACCAGCCCGTTTTCCCGTTACGAAATATCCAACTACGCCCGCAATGGCCATCGCTGCCGTCACAACATCAACTACTGGCAGAACGGCTCCTACCTGGGCCTGGGGCCTGGGGCTGTATCCTCCTTGGGCGGGCGCCGCTTCACCATCCCGCCGGGCGTTGAAGAGTATCATTATCGTGCCAGAAATGCTCAAAGCGTCTGGCATGAAGAAGAACGCCTCAGCTCTGAAGAATCGTTTCGCGAAACCGTGATCATGGGTCTGCGCATGCTAGAAGGCGTTTGTGCAAACCGCCTCAAAGAACGCTATCAGATTGATTTGTCCGTCTATTACGGCCCAGTCCTTGATCAGTTGCTGAACCGGGGTCTGCTTGTCTGGCGAGACACTCGCCTGACCCTGAGCGAGCGAGGGCTGCCGCTTGCCAATCAGGTTATGGCAGCCCTGGTTTGAGCGTCAGGCCCTTGTCCGCACTTGTTTTTCTTGATGCGAGAGGGTAAAAGAAAAATTTATGAATTGTAGTCTACCCGCTGATTCTCTGCCTTGATCCGGGGAACATGTCGCTTTGTGCCGCCTGTGCTGCGCCAGTGGCGTCCCTTTGTTTTCTTAAACTGAAAGGAGTGATTCCATGAGCAATTTTGTCTACCAAGATCCCTTTCCCCTTGGCCAGGACACGACCAAGTATCGTCTGCTGGATGGTTCTAAAAAGTATGTGAGCGTGGAGCAGTTTGGTGGTGAAGAGATGCTCAAGGTTGATCCCGAGGCCCTGAAGGTGCTGGCCAAGGAGGCCATGCGGGAGGTGTCTTTCCTGCTCCGCCCGGAGCATAACGAGCAGGTGGCCAAGATCTTTAACGACCCGGAGGCTTCAGAGAACGACAAGCTGGTGGCCTTTGCCATGCTGCGCAACGCCGAGGTTTCCTCCGAGTTTGTGCTGCCCTTCTGTCAGGATACCGGCACCGCTGCTGTAGTGGCCAAAAAAGGGCAGAAGGTGTGGACCGGCGCTGATGATGCCGAACGTATTTCCGAGGGTGTTTACACCACCTATACCGAGGAAAACCTGCGTTACTCGCAGAACGCACCCCTGAACATGTATGACGAGGTCAATACCAAGTGCAACCTGCCCGCACAGATTGACATCTATGCTACCCCGGGCGACGAATACAAATTCCTCTTTATCGCCAAGGGTGGCGGCAGCGCCAACAAGACCTATCTGTTCCAAGAAACCAAGGCCCTGCTCAACCCGGCGACTTTGAAGACATTCCTGGTGGACAAGATGCGCACCCTGGGCACCGCAGCCTGTCCGCCTTACCACATTGCCTTTGTTATCGGCGGCACCAGCGCTGAGACCAACCTGAAAACCGTCAAACTGGCCAGCGCCAAGTATCTGGACAGCCTGCCCACCAGCGGTAACGAGCACGGCCGCTCCTTCCGTGACCTGGAACTGGAGAAGGAGCTTCTGGAAGAGGCCCGCAAGCTGGGCCTGGGCGCGCAGTTCGGTGGTGTGGCCTTTGCCCACGATATCCGCGTTATTCGCATGTCCCGCCACGGCGCCTCCTGTCCGGTAGGCATGGGCGTGTCCTGCTCGGCTGACCGCAACATCAAGGCCAAGATCAACAAGGAAGGTATCTGGCTCGAGCAGATGGATGCCCAGCCCGGCAGACTCATTCCGGACAGCTACCGCAACCAGGTCAACCCGAACGTGGTCAAGATCGACCTGAACCAGCCCATGGAGAAGATCCTGGCCGAGTTGACCAAACATCCGGTTTCAACAGCCCTGTCGCTCACCGGCACCATCATTGTCGGCCGCGACATTGCCCATGCCAAGTGGAAGGAGTTGCTGGATGCGGGCAAGCCGCTACCCGAATATCTGAAGAAGCATCCGGTTTACTATGCAGGCCCGGCCAAAACCCCCAAGGGCAAGCCCTCCGGCTCCTTTGGTCCGACCACGGCCGGCCGCATGGATTCCTATGTAGATCTTCTGCAGAGCAAGGGCGGGGCCATGGTGATGATTGCCAAGGGCAACCGCTCCCAGCAGGTGACCGATGCCTGCCGGAAATACGGCGGCTTTTATCTGGGCTCCATTGGCGGCCCGGCCGCGCGTTTGGCAGAAGAAAACATCAAGAAGGTGGAATGCCTGGATTATCCGGAGCTGGGCATGGAAGCCGTATGGAAGATCGAGGTGGAAGATTTCCCCGCTTTCATCCTGGTGGATGACAAGGGCAACGATTTCTTCAAGAAGTTGATGTAATTCCAATGCCGCATCAAGACCCCATCTGTACCGGCTTTGATCTGGAACTGAAATAAACGCATTACAACAGATAGTAAAAGCCCCCGCTGACACCTGCTGTCAGTGGGGCTTTTTGTTGCTTTTGTCTCTGGGATACAGATGGTCGACCCGCTAGGGCACCAGCCAAGATGCACCAGCCGGTACAATACGAAATTGTTCCGGTGCTACCCCTTGCTCCTGCAGCGCAATTTGCAGATCTGTGAGAGGCCCGTCATAGGTATCATCGGCCAGGGGAAAGATGCCGTAGTGGAGCGGCACCGAATAGGGAGCCCCAAGCAATTGATGCGCCTGAACAGCCTCGTGGGGATCCATATGATGCTCGCGCATGAACCAGCGCGGCAGGTACGCGCCGATGGGCAGTAGTGCCAGCCGAAAGGGGCCGTACCGGGCTTTTGCCTGGCGGAAAACATCGCCATTGCCAAAGGCTGTATCTCCAACCAGATAGAGATTGCCGTCCGGTGTTTCCAGCACAAAGGAGGCCCAGAGAGCGCGGTTCCTGTCCCAAAGGCTGCGGGCCGACCAGTGCAGGGCAGGCGTCAGGTGAAGCCGAAGCGAGCCGCCAAGTTCGGCCTGCTCGCCCCAATCATAGGTTTCTACCTGCAGGTGCGGGAACTTTCTTTGGATGATGCTGTCGTTACCTAAAGGGGCAATCACCCGTGGCTTATCCCTTTCCCAAAGCTGAGCTAAAAAAGGCAGATCCATATGGTCGTAGTGGCTGTGCGTGAGCAAGACCACGTCAATGGGAGGCAAATCTTCAAAACGGATGCCCGGTGAATGCGCCCGTTTAGGCCCAGCCCAACTAAACGGGCTTGCCCTGTCGGCCCAGACCGGATCAAAGAGGATGTTGAGCCCGCGCGTCTGCAGCAGCACCGAGACATGCCCCACAGAGGACAAACGCAGTTCCCTGCCATGCACCCGTTCCGGCGGTTGATCCGTCACCGCCAGTTCACGGTATTCCGGCCAGGCAGGTCGCTCCCTTGTAAGCATCCACTGCAGGCTGTCTTTGAAGGATTTGCCATTGCTGTGGCCGGGGTTATAAAATTGCCGGCCGTCAAAATGATCGCTGACAGGGCCTTCATAATACACAGGTGCACAGGAGACTTGAAAGAGCACAGAGGAAAATACCAGAAAACGCAGAAGATTCCGGGACATAGGATTTTTGCTTGGTGCCGTTCGGTTGACGGTACGGACTTGCTGTTATGCAGATATTTCCATCATCCCAAGATCAGGCTTGCCAACCGGTCCAGATCGTCGCTGGAGTAATACTCGATCTCCAGGCGACCGCGCTGTCCCTGCTGCACAATGCGCACCCGGGTATGGAGGTGGTTGCCCAGTTGCGTGGTCAGGGCCTGGCAATGGGAAGGGGAGAGGGTTTCCTGCTGGGATGAGGTCGAACTGGTTTTTTGGCTTGAGTCTCTTGCTGCCGATGGCCTGGGGCTTGCGCACAGACGTTCGGCCGCACGCACGGACAGTCCTTCAGTGAGAATTTTGTCGCGGATGCTTTGCAGCCGCTCGGCATCATCCTTCACGCGCAGCAAAACCCTGGCATGGCCTTCACTCAGTACCCCCATGGCCACATCCTGCTGGATTGCCGAGGGCAGACCAAGAAGGCGCAGGGAATTGCTGATGGTGGAACGCTGCCTGCCCACCTTGCGGCCAACCTCCTCCTGGGTGAGTTGGAATTCTTCCATCAGGCGCGCATAGGCCTGGGCCTCTTCAATGGCATTCAGATCCTGTCGCTGGATGTTTTCAATCAGGGCCAGTTCCAGGCTTTGGTCCTGCGGCATCTCATCCAGTAAAAGTACTGGAACTTCATCGAGTTGCACCAATTTTGCGGCCCGCAAACGCCGCTCACCCGCCACCAGAGTATAGCGGCTGCCCGGCCCCCGCGTGACCAGAAGCGGCTGAATAACCCCGTTTTCGCGGATAGATTCAGCGAGTTCCTGCAGTTTCTCCTCGTCGAAAAAGACCCGAGGCTGGTTGGGATTAGCCTGTATTTTATTGATATCACAAAGAAAATACTTATCTTCCGCTAAGTCCTCACCCGCATCCGGCAGCAGGGCACCAACCCCTCGGCCCAGCACTGATTTTGCACTCACGCCCTGCCTCCTTTTTTGGGCTGTTCGTTTTTCCGCAGGAACTCCCTGGCCAGGCGTACGTAGGCCTCAGCGCCTGCGCTTGTCGGATCGTACTGGTGGATGGTTTGGCCATGGCTCGGGCTTTCGCTCAGGCGGACATTGCGCGGAATCACGGTTGTATAAACCTGATCGCCAAAGTGCTGCTGAATTTCCTTGGCCACCGAATAGGTAAGCCGGTTGCGTCGGTCGTACATGGTGAGGATCAGCCCCTCAATGAACAGATCCCGGTTGAAGGCCTTTTTCACTTTGCGGATGGTTTGCACCAGCAGGGCTAACCCCTCCAAGGCGAAATACTCACATTGCAGCGGGATGAGCACCGAATCCGCCGCGCTCAGGCTGTTCAAGGTCAGTAGGCCCAAAGACGGCGGACAATCGATAAAAATATAGTCATACTGATCAAGCAGAGGCCGCAGAGCCTGCTTCAATCTTTTTTCCCGCTGTTCCATAGCGATGAGTTCAACTTCCACCCCAACCAGGTCAATCGAGGCCGGGAGCAGCCACAGGCCGTTCTGACTGGTAGCAGTGATGCAATCGGTTGCTGCCTGCGTGCCCAGATAACAGTGGTAGATGTTTTTCTCTGCATCCACTGCAATACCGAGGCCGCTGGTGGCATTACCCTGCGGGTCGGAGTCCACCAGTAGTACTTTTTGTTTGCGCATGGCCACCGCAGCCGCCAGGTTAAGTGCGCTTGTTGTCTTACCAACCCCGCCTTTTTGATTGGCCAGGGCTACGATTTTTGCGTCCAAAGAAATTCCTTTTCCTCAAGATAGTACAGTATGGTATAGAGCGAGCTTATTGACAGCGCCGCACATGATACACCATTATCCACTTGGCGAGAACCTCTCTTTATCTCAATCGCACGTTTCACGTGAAACATGGACAGCAACCTCCACCCAAAGGACTCCCAGTGAGTACAGAATACTATAGCGATATCCTGGTTATAGGCAGCGGTGTTTCCGGTCTATCTCTGGCCCTCAAGGCAGCGGAACACGCCAAAGTGACCCTGATCACCAAAAAAGGCAAGGTCGACACGGCCACCAACCTGGCCCAAGGCGGGATAGCTGCAGTACTGTCGGTTGAAGATTCGGTAGAAGATCACATCCGGGACACCCTTATTTCCGGCGACGGTCTCAGCAAGGAGGATGTCACCCGCATTGTTACCACAGAGGGCCCTGCCAGAGTGCGTGAACTGATGGACTTCGGCGTACGCTTCCAGATGCAGAGTAACGGCAAAGACTTTGACCTTGGCATGGAGGGAGGGCATTCCGCGCGGCGGGTGGCGCATGCCTCAGATTTGACCGGCAAGGAAATAGAACGGGTTCTACTGGAACAAACCGCGGTTCATCCAAATATCGAAATCCTGGAAAATCACCTGGCAGTAGATTTGCTCATTGCCTCCAGGGCAGACAGCAGCGGCGCAACCACGGCCCAAAATGACCGTTGCCTCGGCGCCTACGTGTTGAACCGGGAGAGCGGCAGGGTGGAGATCCGGCGCGCACTGGTCACTGTTTTGTGTACCGGCGGCTGCGGCAAGGTCTACCTCTACACCACCAATCCGGACATTGCCACCGGCGATGGTGTGGCCATGGCCTATCGTGCCGGGGCCAAGGTGGCTAACCTGGAGTTCATCCAGTTTCACCCCACCTGCTTTTACAATCCGCACATTAAAAACTTCCTCATCTCGGAAGCTGTGCGTGGTGAAGGTGCAATCCTGCTCAATCAGGCAGGACAGCCTTTCATGAAACAGTACGACCCACGTGGGGATCTCGCCACCCGCGATGCGGTTGCGCGCGGCATTGATGCGGAGATGAAGAAAAGCGGCTCTGATTGCGTCTTCCTGGATATCACTCACAAACCGGCTGATTTTATTCAGAAACGTTTCCCAAATATCTACGAAACCTGCAAACGCTACGGTGTGGATATTACCAAGGAACCCATTCCGGTAGTGCCTGCTGCCCACTACATGTGCGGCGGGGTTGTGGTAGATCACTGGGGGCAGAGCAGTCTAGCCGGGCTCATGGCCTTGGGCGAAACCTCCTGCACCGGCCTGCACGGCGCCAATCGGCTCGCCAGCAACTCCTTGCTTGAAGCCGTTGTCTATGCCCATCGGGCAGCGCAAAAGATGCCGGAAATCCTGGCCGATATACGCAGCCTGCCGGATTGCGGACCAATACAATCCTGGAAGACCGGAGGGGCAGCCACCCTGGAAGAGGGCATCCTGGTGAACCACAACTGGGACGGCATCCGCAGGCTGATGTGGGACTATGTCGGCATCGTGCGCAGCACCAAGCGCTTGCAACTGATGCGCGAACGGCTTGATTGGCTGCTCAAGGAGATCAAATCCCATTTTTACGACTACCTGCTCACGCCGGATCTGGTGGAGTTGCGCAATCTGGCGGTAGTAGCGGAATTGATCGTGCACAGTGCCTCTTGGCGCAAGGAATCGCGTGGGCTCCACTATACCCTGGACTATCCGAACAAGGACGACGCCAACTTTCTTAAAGACACGGTGCTTGACAAGGCAGAGAGGCGCTCGGCCCTTTAATCCAGTTCCTCATATCAAAGCCCTTCCGGTGGCGGCTTAGGAAAATATCCCTCGGAGTGCCCTGGACGCCAGCGTCGCATTTACTTCGCCTTCTTGATAGCATCTTTGATGTGGAGAAGGAATAAGCTGCGCAATACAGCGCGGAGCACTGAAGCTGGTGCAGTTGATAAAGCCGGGCGTGTAGACGGTAGTGGAGCGGTAGTGATAATGCTCAACAGATAACAATCATTCTTAAAAATAACATAGCCATGTCGGGCAATCGTGGTTATATAATACCACTTAGTAGGATCGTCCGGCAGTTGCCGGCCTGGTCCGCTTGTCTCTTACAAGATGGTTGGAGTGCAGTAAAGAAGATGATGAAACAGACCGTACGAATGACCCATCAGCGGGAAATTATTCTGGACGAATTGAAGCGAACCAGGACCCATCCCACAGCTGATGAACTCTATACCCGGGTGAAAAAACGGCTGCCTCGCATTAGCTTGGCCACCGTTTACCGTAATCTGGAAACCCTTTCCAGCGCGGGGCTGGTGGCCAAACTGGAAATTACTGGTCGGCAGAAACGCTTTGACTGGAACCAGCAGCCCCACGATCATATCACCTGTACCGAATGCCACCGCATTGATGACATTCTGCCGCCACCGGGAACCGGCCGGCACTGCGACATGCCGGTTAACCAGCATGGTTACAATCTGACAGGATGGAGGGTGGAATACTTTGGTATCTGCCCGAGTTGCCAGTATAAACAAAACAAGGAAAAGAATATGAGCACAACCAAACTCAGTGATAGCCAGCAGGCTATCCTGAAAGCAATGGATGGCATGGACGGCGCCTGCGGCAGCAAGGATCTTGTCGCTGCCACCGGTCTTGAAGCCAAACAGGTGAGTTGTCAACTCACGGCCCTGAAGAAAAAGGGACTGATCGAAAGCCCGGCGCGCTGCAAGTACTGCATTACGGCTGAGGGGAAAAACGTCCTTGCCTGAGCGCAAACAGCGTCGAAAATGCAGAGATAGAGTTGCAAAAATTGTGAATATGCAGCAATTTGTTTGGATATATAAAAATTATCCAACTCTTTCAGTACTCTGATACAGACCTGGCCTTATAGAGATAGCTCTGAAAGCGATTACCGATAACCACAACCCGTGACCATTCACAACAAGGAGAACCATCATGACCAAGAAGAACGAAATCTACAAATGCCCGACCTGTGGTAACATCGTGGAAGTACTGCATGTGGGCGCAGGAGAGCTGGTGTGCTGCGGCGCCCCCATGGAGCTGATGACGGAAAACACCGTGGATGCCGCCAAGGAAAAGCACGTACCCGAAATCACCAAGATCGATGGCGGGTACAAGGTAGTCGTTGGCTCCACCGCCCATCCCATGGAAGAGAAGCACTGGATTGAATGGATCGAGCTGATCGCCGACGGCAAGGTCTATCGTCAGGATTTGAACCCTGGAGATGCGCCTGAGGCCACCTTCATGGTCAAGGCCGACAAGGTAGAAGTACGCGAACTTTGCAACCTGCACGGTGTATGGAAGGCTGAAGCCTAATACACCCCAATCGATAAATCCCATATACTCATTTAATGTAATCAGGAGTAATCATGAAGAAATACGTATGTATTGTTTGCGGCTATGTGTATGACCCGGAAGAAGGCGACCCTGATAGCGGTATTGCTGCCGGTACTTCCTTTGACGATCTACCCGATGACTGGACCTGCCCGCTCTGCGGCGCCGGCAAGGATCAGTTCGAAGAAGCCTGATTCAAAGCCATCCACATCACCGTACAAAGCCTTGCTTCAACCTGCTTGGGGCGAGGCTTTCTGCGTTTCCGGCTGAAGGGGGAGGCCCATTCCATACATACGCAGTAACTTCGACACAGCCGCAACCCGCCGCCACCTCGGCCATCCACAGTTATCTCGCTACAACCTGATGAAGAAAATCATATTTTTTGCCTTTCGTGACAATCCACTCTGTTTTATACATGTGCTGCTCAATGCCCTTGATATGGCCGAACAGGGCATGGAGGGCAAGATCATCCTTGAAGGCGAGTCAGTCACCCTTGTTCCCTTGATGGCTGATCCCGGTCATTTTCTGCACCCGCTCTATATGAAGGCCAAAGAGGCCGGTCTGATAATCGGAGCATGCAGGGCCTGCAGCAACAAACTGCACATGCTGGCCGCTGTCGAACAGGAGGGGATTCCCCTTCTTGAAGGGCTGGCCGGACACCCCGCGATGTCAACCTATATTGAACAGGGATACACCATTCTCACTTTTTAAGCAGACCCGTAAAGGAGGAGATGCACAGCATGAAAAAGATCGAACTGGTACCAGGAATTTACTGGGTAGGCGCCATTGACTGGCTCACCCGTGACTTCCACGGCTACTCAACCAACCGCGGCACTACCTATAACGCCTATCTGATCATTGATGACAAAGTCACCCTGATCGATGCGGTCAAGGAACAATACCGCAGTGAAATGATGCACCGTATCCGCAACATCATAGATCCCAAGAAAATTGACTACATCGTGGTCAATCATGTGGAGCTGGATCATTCCGGCGGACTGCCCGGTGTGCTGGCAGAAGTACAGCCTGAAAAGTTGATTTGCTCGAAAATGGGCCACAAAGCCCTTGTGCAGCACTTTCACCAGGAAGACTGGCCCTTCCATGTGGTGAACACTGGTGATGAAATCAGCATCGGCAAGCGCACGCTCAGCTTCATCGAAACCCGCATGCTCCACTGGCCGGATTCCATGTTCTGCTACGTCAAGGAAGATGAACTGCTCTTCAGCAACGACGCCTTTGGCGAGCACTGGGCCACCAGCGAGCGTTTTGATGACGAGGTCGACCCCGGTATCCTCACCTACGAAACCACCAAGTACTACGCCAACATCATCACCCTGTATTCGCCCCAGGTGAAGAAGCTCTTGGCCCAGGTGGAGGAAATGAAACTGCCGATCAAGATGATCGCGCCGGATCACGGCGTTATCTGGCGCAAGGATCCGGGCCGTATCATCCGCGACTACCACCGCTGGTGCAACTATGAGACCAATGGCCGTGCACTGGTCATCTACGACACCATGTGGGATTCGACCTATAAAATGGCCAAGGCCGTGGCTGAGGGCCTGCACGAAGAAGGCATTGAATACAGCATGCTCGATCTAGCAGTAAACCACCGCAGCGATGTCATGACCGAAGCCCTTGAGGCGAGCGCCCTGGTTTTCGGCTGTCCCACCCTCAATAACGGCATGCTGCCCCGTATGGCCGACTACCTCTACTACATGAAGGGCCTGCGGCCGACCAAGAAGATCGCCGCTTGTTTCGGCTCCTACGGTTGGTCGGGCGAGGCGGTCAAGCAGATGAACGAGATCCTCAAGGATCTGAAGATGACCATCTGCCATCCTGGCCTGAGGGTCCAGTATGTGCCCAATCATGCCCAGTTGCGTGACTGCGTTGAGTTTGGCCGCACGGTGGCGAAAAGCACCAAGGCCTTCCTAGCTGGGGAAAAGGTGGAGTCCGTAGTCTGAACAGACGAGGCTTACCGGCGCAAGCGCACCCAGGCAAGATAGGTTCTGCCAATAAAAAAAGCGTCTTTCCCAGATAAGGGGAAGACGCTTTTTTATTCAAGACCAGACAAGACTGCTGCTTAGAGCGGATGCTTGCGAATAGAGGCAAGCATCTCCTCCACCACCTCGGCTATGCTCAACGAAGTGGTGTCCACAATGCGGGCATCATCCGCAGGGCAAAGCGGCGCAATGGGCCGGTTACGATCCGCCAGGTCGCGGGCAATCAAATTTTTGAGCAAGGCCGCTTCATCAGGCACTATCTCACCCCGAGCGCGTAACTGTCGCACCCGTCTGCGGGCGCGTTCTTCAGCAGTGGCATCCAAAAAAAATTTCCAGGCTGCAGAGGGAAAAACCACGGTACCGGTGTCCCTGCCTTCCGCCACCACCTTACCGATTTCTCCCATGCGCTGCTGCATGGCGGTCAGCACTGTGCGCACCTGGGGCAGGGTTGAAACTGCCGATGCCAGTCTGCTCATCTCTTCCGTGCGTAACTCCGGCCCCAGAACATCCTTGCCGATACGCACCCGGCCGTACTCCTCGCCGGGTAGAGGCGGCAGCAAATCCATCTCCAAGCCCTGCAGTTGTGTCGCTAGGCCCTCATCGTGACCAAGCTCATCCGTGCCTTTGCCGCTCTCTGCCAACACCCAGGCAATGGCCCGGTACATGGAGCCGGTATCCAGATAGGTAAAGCCAAGCTCTGCGGCAATGAGCCGGGAAATGGTGGATTTGCCCACTCCTGCCGGGCCGTCGATAGTGACGATAGCCTGGCGCGTTTCAGACATAGTGCAACTCACGCAGGCATTCTCCCAGGGCAGTGACAAAGCGCTGATTCTCCTCCTCAGTGCCGATGGTGATGCGAATACAACTCGGATAGCCGTAGGCGTGCATGGAACGGGTAATAACGCCTTTATAGAGCATGGCTTCATAGAGCGTATCGGCATCGCCGCCAACATCGATGAGGAAAAAATTTGCCTGCGAAGGATGACAACTGCAGCCAAGCTTGCACACCGCTTCCTGCAGAAAACTCATGCCGGAACGGGTACCGTTGATAGTGCGCTCGTAGTGCTCAGTATCTTCAAGGGCCGCTAGGGCGCCGATCTGGGCCAGACTGTTGATGTTGAAAGGTTGGCGCACCCGGTGGAGCATGCCTGCAAGATCAGCAGACATCACCCCAAAGCCGAGGCGTAGCCCGGCCAGGCCATAGGCCTTGGAAAAGGTGCGCAAAGAAACGATCTGCGGGCCATCGTCGGCTTGCTTGATCAGTTCGATGCTATCCAGGCGCTGGGTCGGATCGACGAAATCCACATAGGCCTCATCAAGCACCACCACCACGGATTCGGGCAGGGCATTGCGCAGTTCCTGCAGGGTGTCACGGTCAAAGACAGCGCCGGTCGGATTATTAGGATTATCCAGAAAGAGCAGGCGAGTCCGGTCGGTGATGGCATCCACAATGGCATCAAAATCGTGTCGCATATGCGTAAGCGGCAAGACCTTGTTGACCCCGCCTCGAATCTGGACAAACTTCTGGTACATCAGAAATGAGGGATGACTGGTAATGACCTCATCTCCCGGCTCCAGACAGGCCTTAACTAGAAATTCGATGACCTCGTTTGAGCCATTACCTAAAACCAGCATGTCTGGGCCGCAGCCGAGATGCCGGGCCAGAGCCTGGCTGAGCAGGTAGGAGGAACCGTCCGGATAGCGGTGCAGATCACCCAGTGCGGCAGCAATGGCCTGGATCGCTTTGGGAGAGGGGCCCCAGGGATTTTCGTTTGAAGCCAGTTTGATGGCGTTGGTGATGCCGTACTGCCGTTCCAGTTCGTCCAGCGGCTTGCCGGGCGGATAGGGAACGATGCTTTTTACATATTCAGGGATAAGCGTTTTCATGCCTTCTCACAGAACAGGTTTGACCGTACTGATGCCAAGTTGAGCCTCAACCGCGTACGCGGCCTGCAGCAGCGTTTCTTCATGGAAATGGGCGGCCTGCAACTGTAAGCCGATAGGCAAACCTTCACTGGTAAAGCCGCATGGAACCGACATAGCCGGTATTCCGGCAAGATTGGCTGATATAGTCAAAATATCAGCAAGATACATAGAAACCAGATTGTTCTCCATGGCTCCGATTGCAGGCGCGGCATGGGGGCTGACCGGTGAGGCGATCAGGTCGCAGTCTTTGAAGACGCGGGTGAAATCTGCGCGGATCAGGGTGCGAACCTGGGAAGCTTTTTTGTAGTAGGCATCGTAGTAGCCGGCAGAAAGGGCATAGGTGCCGATGAGGATACGCCGCTTGACCTCATCGCCAAAGGCTACGGCACGGGAGCGGCTGTACTGATCCAGAAGATCAGTGGAATCCGGGTCGTGATAACCGAAGTGGATGCCGTCAAAACGGGCCAGATTGGAGCTGGCCTCGGCAGTAGCGATCAGATAATACACCGCCACACAGTACTCGGTATGGGGCAGGCTGACTTCCACCAGACGCGCGCCGGCATTTTCAAGTGTGCTCAAGGCCTTGCGCACCTCTCGTTCCACCTCGCTGTCCAGGGCCTGGGAAAAATATTCACTAGGGATGCCGATGCGCATACCCGTAAGATCTTTACCGAGTGCGTCGCGGTAGCGAGGCACCAGCCTGCGGATCGAAGTGGAATCCTTCTCGTCAAAGCCGGCAATGGCTTCGAGCATCAGGGCAGAATCGCGCACATTCTTGGCAATCGGACCGATCTGGTCCAGTGAAGAGGCAAAGGCGATGGCCCCATAGCGGGAGACCAGGCCATAGGTGGGCTTTAATCCTACCACGCCGCAGTGCGAGGAAGGTTGGCGGATGGAGCCGCCGGTATCCGTGCCCAGGGAGGCTAGGCATTCACCTGCCGCAACCGCTGCAGCAGAACCACCGCTGGAACCGCCGCAGATATGCCCGGCCTTCCACGGGTTTTCAGGTATCTGAAAGGCGCAGTGCTCGGAGGTGGAACCCATGGCAAATTCGTCCATGGCCTGTTTGCCCAGAATAACCGCGCCTGCTGCCTGCAGTTTTTCCACCACCGTGGCATTGTAGGGCGCAACAAAGTGCTTAAGCATCTTCGAGCCGCAGGTGGTGGGCAACTCAGTGGTGCAGAGCAGGTCTTTCAGTCCAAGGGGCGCGCCGCAGAGGAGACCTGCCCGACCCTGGGCCCGGTCCGCATCGGCACGTTTGGCCTGTGCCAAGGCCTGTTCGGCTCCGACAGTGATATAGGCCTTGATGCGGCCATCCACCGCTTCAATGCGGTTCAAGTGTGACTGAGTCAGCTCCAAGGAGCTGATTTCACCCTGTTCAAGCAGGCTCAGGGCCTGATGCAGGTCGAGTGTATATAATTCGTCCATGGAAGCAGCAAAGCTGAGGGAAGAAGAGAAGAAATTGTGGCAGAACTATACGGCCGATATGCCGGCTTTCAGGTGATGACCCGGGGAACTATAAAGGCCTCGGCGTTGTGCAGAGGCGCGTTCTTAAGAGCCTGCTCCTGGGAAAGAGAGGGCTGCACCACATCATCACGGAAGGCATTGACCGCATCCTGGGTGTGGGTGGTGGGAGCAACTCCGGTGGTATCCACCTCAGAGAGTTTGGCGGCATAGCGAAGGATGGCATCGAGTTGTTCGGCCATGCGCTGCAGTTCGGCCTCATCCATGTCTATTCTGGCCAGTTGGGCCACGTGCGCTAGTTGTTCTTGAGTGAGCATAGTCGTAGCGGGGAAAATGAAAAAAGAAAAGAAACCTGTTCTGTATACCGTGAAGAAGGGAAAAGAACAAGTTTCCGCTCTAACTCCTGGAGGTTATGGTGCTTGGCAAAACTGTTTTTTGTCTGTGGTGCTCCGGTTATTCAGTTTCCTGACCGGCGCAGAATCTCCTTCTCGGTAACCAGAATATCAAGCCGCATGTCATGCTTTTGGGCTGGAATGGAAGGCACGAGCTGGCAGGAAAAAGCAAGGCCGATACGAAGGGCCTGGGGCGATTTGTACGCGAGAAAACGATCGTAATAGCCGCCGCCATAACCGAGACGGTTGCCGTTTCTGTCAAAGAGGAGTCCTGGTAATATGACGATATCAAGATGTTCCGGCGCAAAGTACCTGTCTGCACACCACACAGGTTCAGGAATACCGCAATATCCTGGTTGCAGAGGAGCATCCTCACTCTCAATGAACATTGGCAGCAATTCCTTTTCCTTGGCTCTCACAAGAGGTACACACACCATCTTGTTCATGTGCAGAAGGTATGTAGACAGTTGCGCGGTTTCCACTTCTGTCCGGAAAGCGCAGTACAGAAGGATGTTCTTTGCATGCACAACTTCCTCAAGGCAACACACACTTTGAGCAATACGCAAACTGGCGCTGCTGCGATCTCTCTGACTGAGTTCATCCCTTTTCTTGCGCGCCCAGGTCCGCAGGGAGCGGCGCAGTATCGATTCATCCAAAATATCATCCTTCATAAAAAAAGGCGGTTCCCCATACCGGAGAACCGCCCATGCTACTGCAATTCCTGCTGCTTACATCGGCAGGATCAGCTTATTGCTTTCCTCGTTCCAGGATACCACCAGGTACCACAGGAAGGCAAAGCCGATGATGAGCCACAGGGTCGGGCCATAACCCATGACATCGGGCAGATACACATATTTGCCCAGGTAGCCGTTCTCTTCCAGTTGGAAACGGGTAAAGAGCGCGGTGATCAGTGAGTTGCTGATGGAGAAAAAGGGCACAACCAGCCACAGCTTGATCTGGCCTTCACCAACACGCCACAGGGTTCCGGAACCGCAACCACCTGCGAACATGGCGCCGACGCCAAAGATAAAACCGCCCACCAGACCGCCCCAGCCAAAGGTGCCGCGTACGTAGTACATGGGGTTCAGAACCGGGTCGCCTTCCAAACGGGTAGGTACGGAATACTTCAGAATAATCATACCAATGGCAACAATGACGATGGAAAGTGCCACTGACTTGGCCAGTTTGGCATCGCCGGTCATGTGCGGCTCACGGAAGCCCTGGATCATGCACCAGCGGCCGCGCTGCATGGCATAGCCGATACCACCGGCCAAGAGCAGCAGGCCGGGCAGGGAGTGGATGGCGTCTTCAAAGGCGTCATCGACAAAGTTGCTGTAGTAGTTGGCCAGCCAGATCAGGCCGATGAGTCCGGCCACACCAATAACGATTTGCACCACATAGGGAATTTCAAAGGTTTTGGAACCGCCCTCACCCCAGGTAATGTGCTCCATCTCCTTGTACAACAGCCACAAACCAAAGATAACGCCCGGAACCAGACCGACCCACATGGCAAAACCGCTGGCGGAAAGGTTGCCGATAGCATTGTACATGCCACCGATGTTACAGCCGCCGGCCAGTGCCGCGCCGATACCCATGAGTATGCCCGCGATCATGGCCTTGATATACTCGCGCACCGGAGGAAAGCGAAAAGCGAACTGCCCGCCCAGACAGGCGGAAATAAAGGCACCCGCAACCAGACCGATACCGATGACCGAACCGGTATTGAAGATAACGGACTTGGTGAGCATAATTCCACCGTCGTCATCGAGAAAGCCTATCAGATCCTGCATTCCCTCGCCGTAGAGGCCGATCTTGACGAGCATCCAGTCGCCCCAGTTACGGATAGCGCCCACAGCACCCCAGGGCCGCCACCAGGTAGCGATAAGAATCGAGAAAAAAGCGACCAGAATGCCGGTAAACATCGGGTTCCACTCATCCTGACAAAACCCTTTGTATAGTACCTTGAATTTCTGCCATAGAATCTTGACGTCTTCCATCCCTTTAAGCCTCCATGTTGATGTATGAGAAAGCGACTGCGCCCTTGAATGTACAAGCCTGTATATAAACTAGAAAAAGATACCGGTTGCCTGTTTCTTTGTCAACAGATCAGCCAGTTGACAAGGGAAATGGGATCAAACCGATCCAGCAGCCGGTTTCGTCAAAGACAGGTATGACCCTGCCGGCGCTTCCCCTTTCTTTTCTTGACAAGAAACGCCTTTCTCTTTAGATTGAATGAACTTTTAGCGAATTATCTGTTTGTTTTATCAACCTGTGCTCAAGGAGACAATCATGAGTGATGTAAAGAAAGCACCCGATGGTGTAACGGCTGATGCAGTTCTCGATGCAAGAGGTTTAAGTTGCCCCATGCCGCTTCTGCGCACCAAAAAAGAGATTGGCAAAATTCAAAGCGGCCAGGTTCTCCATGTGCAGGGAACCGATCCCGGCTCCCGTAACGACATCCCCGGCTGGTGCGAGCGTGCCGGCCACGACTACCTTGGTGAGAAAGAGGAGTCCGGCTACATCAGTTTCTTCATCAAGAAAGGCTGATTTTCACATGTATCCCTAACACCAAGGAGCTTTTTCAATGGCTGCCGATCCGAACAAGCTGGGGATCTTCGTCACCTGTCCCCAGAACATGCGTCACATCCTCGGTCTTGCCGAAGCCGCCAAGCGCGCCGGCAAAAAGGTGAAAGTATTCTTCACCTTCAAGGCCATCCATCTCACCAAAAGCCCAGAGTTCTATGCCCTCTCCCAGATCTGCGACGCGGAAGATATTGCCATCTGCGCGGACAGCTACATCTGTGAAGGGTACGACAATGTCAATGACATTCCCCGCGGCATGACAGACAAGCAGATGCGCACCCAGGCATTCCATGGGGCTATTCTGGCTGAATGCGGCAAATATATTGTCATGTAGGAGACCACGATATGGAATCTTTGAAAGTATACATTTTGATCGCCAATCGGGTCTATAATGATGGTATCCGCTCTGGTCTCGGCCTTGCCGTAGAAAACCATTACGCCTATCCGGTGATCATGAACGGTGAATTTCCCCGCATGACCAACTACATGACGGAAAATATCGCCTGGATAGCCGACATGGAAGGTGAAGTCTTCAGTTGTGGCGCAGACGCCCCCGAAGACCTGCCTGAAGACACCACCATCACCAATATTTCTCTGGAAGAGTTGGGAGAACGGATGCGGGAGGCTGATTTCATCATTCCTTACGGCCTTCCCAAACAAGCCCATGAGCCACCGCCTGCCTGCGGCGAATAGGAGAGATGCAGATGAAAATTTTACAGGTATACCGTTCCGAACCCAACGAGGATGTAAAAACCCTGGTTTCCATTCTGAACCGGGACCGGGACGCAGACGAGTTCAAACTGTACGTTGACAGCCCGGACTACGACGCGCTGCTGCAAAAGATTTTCGCCAACGACAAGACCGTGTGCTGGTGGTAATTGATTGCTGCTTTTGTTGTTCAAGCCCTGCCTCTCACCAGGCAGGGCTTTTTTTGTTTCTATATCTCCCTTCACAGAGTTTTCAATTCATCTCCAGTTCCTGCATGATGCGGTTGTGAAAATAGGGACGAAACTGCTGGATCTTTTTGTTTTCCCTGCTCGGATGCACCCGGTTGGTCAGCAGCACCACCACAATTTCCCGTTCAAGATCCATCCAGAAAGACGTACCGGCATAGCCGAGATGGCCAACACTGCTGGGTGAAAAATAATCGCCACTGCTGGACCGGCCTGGAGTGGGACGATCGAAGCCAAGGGCCCACAGGCCTGCTTCTGTTTTGTAGCTCAGCGCTTTACGCACAAGGTTGGCTGCTAAATTTGGGTGTACAGCCCTGCCGTGCCAGATATCAACGAGCAGCATACAGAGTTCTGCCACTGCTCCTGCCCTGCCAAACAAACCGGCATGTCCGCCAATACCGCCCATGAGCCAGGCATGTTCGTCATGCACTTCGCCAACAAGCAGGCGCTGCCGCCAGGGACATTCTTCCGTGGCCGCTATCTGCTCTGCACTGGCGGTGTTCGTTTCCTCAACGGATCGAATGGGTCGAAAACCAATATCCGCTGCCAGCCCACAGGGGCCTGCTATGGCATGCTTAAAAAATGTATCCAAGCTGCGGCCGCTCATTTCTTCCAGAATCCGGCCAAGCAGCATATAGCCAAGATCGCTGTATATACATTGCACACCAGGAGCATAGTCCAACTGCTCCTGTTTAATCAGGTCAAACAGTTTTTCCTTATTCCCTTTGCTCTGCATTGGGGCAAAAGCTTTGTAGTATTCCCGGTATGCCGGCAGGCCCGAGGAGTGGCTGAGCAGATCTGCCAGGCGTATATTCCGCCACTGAGAGGGATAGTGACGACAACAGGATATATCGGCCAAAGGGGTGGCCGGATCCAAGCCGGTATGACCTTCCAAAAAGACAAAACCAAGACTGGTACACAGGGGCTTAGTCAAGGAGGCCAGGTCAAAAAAGGTATCCGCACTCACCGCTACCCCTTTGCCGCCTTTCTGGGTATAGCCGCATGATGTAACTACCTTTTTCCACGTTCTTTTCCTGTTCCAGGCAAGTGCTGCCACGGCTCCGGGATAGACTCCTGTTTCCACCCCCTGCCAACAGAGCGCGGAGAGGAAAACATCTCTTTGTTTTTGCATGGTTATTAATGCCTGCCTTTTTAATTATTTATTTGATTTATCGATCATTTTAAGATATACTAACAAGTCCTGTAACAAACGGGAATGCTGACTGTGGATAAGTTGTGAAGACCTCTGCTCATTCCTTTTTTCCACCTTTCCCACCACATGTAAGCACATCTGAATTTTGAAAAAAAGCGCTGTTTTATCGGCAGGTTATAATTGTAATCCACCAACAAACAGGGCCAATAGGAAGCAATAAATAATAATATAAAAGGATTCTATTATGGCTTTGCATTGCACAGTGCATTGTGACGATATTCTCAAGGCAGTTGGCGCGCAACAGAACATAACCAATAAAAAAGGAAATATGGCCATCCTCAGCAATCTTTTGCTTGAGGCGACCGGCAATCAGTTGACCTGCACCGGTACGGATCTGGAAATAGGTTTGAAACAAACCATTCCGGCAGAGGTGATCGAAGAGGGCAGTATCACCCTACCTGCTAAAAAACTGTTTGAACTGGCCAGGGAATCGGGAGGGGCTGATATAACCCTGAAGGAGCAGGACAATGCCTGGGTGGAAATAGAGGCCGGTCCAAGTCGTTATCGCCTTGCAGGTATGAATGCGGAAGAATTTCCTCAATTTCCCTCGTATGATGAAGAAGCACTGGTCTCATTAGACAGCGAAGTACTGGCTGAAATGATCGATAAAACCTCCTTTTCCATCGCCATGGATAAGGAAAGTGTATTTTCTTTAACAGCGGCTCTGCTGCAGAAACATGAGGAAGAAGAAAAATTTTTCCTCAAAATGATTACCAGCGACGGCCATCGGCTCACCACCATGAACAGAGAGGTGGATCCTGGTCTGCGTAAGCTTGAGATTGGTCCTTCCACCCTTATTCCCCGTCGCGGCATTCAGGAAATCCGTAAATTTTGCGAAAACAGGGATTCCTTCCTCTTTGGCGTTGAAGAAAAGCAGATCGTCCTGCAAGGCGAACAGTCGCTTTTGATTGTTCGGCTGATGAAGGGAGATTTTCCTGATTTTGCCACGGTCATTCAAAATATTGCCCAGGACAATCAGGTTGAAATCCACCGGGTCAGGTTTCTTGAAGCCCTGAAGCGGATGAATCTCTTTAGTGAAGACATCTTTCACGCCATAAAGATAAGCCTGGCTGAAAACTCCATTACTCTTAATTCCCAACATGCCGAATTCGGCTCGGCCACGGATTCCTTTGCCGTGCAATATGCAGGCAATGATGTGGAACTGGCCTTTAATTGCCGTTTTTTTATTGAAACAATGCAGGTAATGGAAGGAGATGTTATCCGAGCTGCCATCAAGGATGAAAAAAGCCCCTGCATGATAAGCTCTGAACAAGATGATGGTTTTTTAAGTGTTATCATGCCCATGAAACTCTAAGATTTAATTGATATAAGATGCAAGAAGATATTCAGGAAAAAAGCGATTACCGTGCTGAACAGATAAAAGTACTTGATGGTCTTGAGGCAGTACGCAAAAGACCGGCCATGTACATCGGCAACACGGCTGAAGAGGGATTGCACCACCTGATTTATGAGGTGGTGGATAACTCCATTGACGAGGCCCTTGCCGGTTATTGCACGGAAATCAGTGTGACCATCCACGAAAATAATGCAGTGACTGTCGAGGATAACGGCCGCGGCATTCCGGTGGATGAGCATCCCATCGAAAAAATATCCGCCTTGGAGCTGGTTATGACCACGCTCCATGCCGGCGGTAAATTCGATCATTCCAACTACAAGGTATCGGGTGGCCTGCACGGTGTGGGCGTATCCGTGGTCAATGCCCTCAGCAGCCGCACTGTGGCTACGGTACGGCGCGACGGCAACACCTACCGGCAGAGCTATGCCTTTGGTCTTCGTGAGAGTGATCTGGAGGATCTTGGTTCCTGTACGGGTCGTGGCACTACCATTTACTTTTCCCCTGATCCGCAGATTTTTACCGAAACCACGGTGTATCGTTATGAAACCATCAAGAGCAGGTTGCGGGAACTGGCCTTCCTGAACAAGGACATCCGCATCAATCTGAAGGATGAACGTGACGGTGCGGAAGACAGTTTTTTCTATGACGGCGGTATTATCTCCTACGTTGAGTTTCTTAACCGCAACCGCACCGCCATTCATCCCCAGCCCGTCTTTCTTGCCGGTGAAAAGGACAATGTGCAGGTGGAGGTCTGCCTGCAGTACATTGACGGCTATACGGAACGGCTCTTTTCCTTTGTCAACAATATCAACACCAGGGAAGGCGGCACCCATGTTGCCGGTTTTAGGGCCGCGCTCACCAAGTGCATCAACCGCTATGCCAACGATGATAATGCACCGAAAAACCTGAAGGAAAAGATGGAGGGCGATGATGTCCGCGAAGGCCTGACCTGCATCATCTCGGTACGTGTGCCCAACCCGCAGTTTGAAGGCCAGACCAAGACCAAGCTTGGCAACTCGGAAGTAAAATCCATTGTGGAAACCATCTGCTCTGACAAACTCTCCATCTATCTGGAAGAGAACCCGGTTGTAGCCAGGGGTATCCTCAACAAGGTGGTGGAGGCGGCTCGTGCCAGGGAAGCGGCCCGCAGGGCGCGGGATTTGTCCCGCAAAAAAGGTTCGCTTTCCGTGATGATGGCGGGCAAGCTTGCCGAATGCCAAAGCAAGGATCCAAAGGAGCGGGAACTCTTTATTGTCGAGGGTGATTCCGCAGGCGGCTCGGCCAAACAGGGTCGTGATCGCAGTATTCAGGCTATTTTGCCTTTGCGCGGTAAGATCATGAATGTGGAAAAGGCCCGTTTTGACAAGGTGCTGGGTTCAGAGGAAATCAAACAACTGGTAGCCTCCCTGGGTACCGGCATCGGCGAAGAAGAGTTTGATCTGGAAAAACTGCGCTACCACAAGGTTATCATCATGACTGATGCGGATGTGGATGGGGCCCATATCCGTACCCTGCTGCTTACCTTCTTTTACCGGCAGATGCTGCCGCTGATTGAAAGCGGCCATATCTATATAGGCCAGCCGCCGCTCTACCGGCTGGGCCGGGGCAAGAAGGAGCAGTACTTCCTCAATGACGAGGAGTTAAACAGTTTTCTTTACAGCCAGGCAAGTTCGACCCTGCAGATATCCCGGCCGGATGGTGAAGTTTTCAGTGCAGAGACCATGGTTGCGCTTCTGCGCGAGCTCTCCGTTTTCAGCAAGCTTTTGACCTATCTGCAGCGGATCAATATTCCGGAAGATCTGGTGCTCTTTCTCCTGGAAAACGGTGTCCACACTGCCAAGCAGTTTGAAGATCCAGCCTTTGTTGAAGAGTTGAGCGCTCTGCTGCGTGAAAAAAAGGTGCAGACAGGGCCCATCCGCAGCTGTACCTGGCGCAGCCTCTGTTATGAGTGCGATGTCACCTTTCCCGGACATTCACGGCTGGCCGCAGTGCTGGGCCCCAGTATTCCTTTGGTGGGGGAATACCGCCAGGCCATAACGCTGTATAAGACGGTTCAACCCTACCTCAAGGGCAGCTTTAACGTGAGTAAGGGTGCAAGCACCGATAAAGAAACCGTTATGCACGCGGACAATTGGCAGGCCCTGCTCAGTCTGGTGCGGGAAGAAACCTTCAAAGGCAGCCATCTCCAGCGCTACAAGGGTCTGGGTGAGATGAACCCGGAGCAACTCTGGGAAACCACCATGAACCCGGAAAACAGAACCCTGATTCAGGTGCGGATCGACGACTTTGCGGTCAGCGACGATATGTTCACCACCCTGATGGGCGACAAGGTTGAACCCCGGCGGGAATTCATCCAGAACAATGCGCTTGCTGCCATGGACATAGATATCTAACAGCGGCAGCTCCTTCTTGTGCACCTCCTTTGCTTTTTTCTAATCTATCAATATGAGTGAAGATATTTCGCAACCCGAGCAAGAACAACACCTGAGCATAGCCATAGAAAAGGAGTTGCAACGCTCCTATCTTGACTATGCCATGTCGGTTATCATCGGCCGCGCCCTGCCGGATGTGCGCGACGGCCTAAAGCCCGTGCACCGTCGCACGCTTTTTGCCATGCGCGAGCTGGGCAACACCTATAACCGACCCTATATCAAATCGGCGCGTATTGTCGGTGATGTGATCGGTAAGTTTCACCCGCACGGCGATACCGCAGCCTACGATACCCTAGTGCGCATGGCCCAAGACTTTTCCATGCGCTATCCCCTGGTGGACGGCCAGGGTAACTTCGGGTCCATGGATGGTGATTCCGCCGCAGCCATGCGGTACACCGAGGCCCGCATGACTAGACTGGTGCAGGAACTGGTCAGCGACTTGGACAAGGAAACCGTCGATTTCACGCCCAACTACGACAACTCCCTGCAGGAGCCGGCAGTTCTGCCCTCACGGGTGCCCAATATCCTCATCAACGGCTCTGAAGGCATTGCCGTGGGCATGGCCACCAAGATTCCGCCCCACAACCTCACCGAGGTGATTGACGGCCTTATTGCCTTGGTGGATAATCCGGAAATTACCGTGCACGAGCTGATGCGCCACATCACTGGGCCGGACTTCCCGACCGGCGGCTTTATCTGCGGTCGGGCCGGTATCCGCGAGGCCTACGAAACCGGCCGGGGTGTGGTGGTGATGCGTTCCCGCACCCATGTGGAGCAGCGCGCCAATCAGGGCGAATCCATTATCATTACGGAAATTCCCTATCAGCAGAACAAGGCAGCCCTGGTTGAAAAAATAGCCCAGCTCATCAAGGAAAAGCGCATCAACTCCATTGCCGAGATCCGCGATGAATCCGACCGCCACGGCGTGCGCGTGGTGCTCGATCTGAAGCGGGACGAAATGGCCGAGGTGGTCATCAACCAGCTCTACAAGATGACGCCTCTGCAGAAGAGTTTCGGCATTATCCTTCTCTGCATCGTCAACAACAAGCCCGAAACCCTCAATCTGAAGGAGGTGCTGCAGTACTTCCTGACCCATCGCCGCACCGTGGTCTACCGGCGCACAGTGTATGAACTGCGCAAGGCAGAGGAACGGGCCCATATCCTGGAAGGCCTGAAGATTGCCATCAGCAACCTGGATGCGGTGGTGGCCCTGATCCGCGCCTCGGCAAACCCGGAAGAGGCCAAACAGGGCCTGATGAACCGCTTTGCATTGAGTGAAATCCAGGCCCAGACCATCCTCGACATGCGTCTGCAACGCTTGACCGGGCTTGAGCGGGAAAAAATAGTCAGGGATTACGAGGAGATCCTGGAAAAAATCAAGTGGTACCGCGAGGTTCTGGGTGACGATGCCCTCTTGCTGCAGATCGTGCGGGAGGAATTCGAGAAGATCCGCGATGATTACGGCGATGAACGACGCACGGAAATCATAGATGAGCCGGATGAGATCCTGCCGGAAGATCTGATCGCACCCGAGGAAATGGTGGTGACCGTCTCCCATGGCGGCTACATCAAGCGCAATCCGCTTACTCTGTACCGGGCGCAGCGCCGGGGAGGCAAGGGTGTGATGGGCATGGTCACCCTGGAGGATGACTTTGTCAGCAGTGTGTACACCGCCTCGGCTCTCGATACCTTCCTCTTCTTCACCAACTTTGGCCGCGTCTTCTGGCGCAGGGTCTATGAACTGCCGCTTGCCAGCAGAACAGCCCGGGGCAAGGCCATAGTCAATCTGCTGGAACTGGGCGAGAATGAAAAGGTTGCGGCCATCTTGCCGGTAGCCGATCTGGCCAATATGGATGATTCGCTGGCGGTCTTGACCGTCACCAAGAAGGGCCAGGTCAAGAAGACCACGGTGGCGGAGTACAAGCGGCCTCTGCGCAAGGGTAAGTTGGGTTTGACCATTCGTGAAGATGACGAAATCTTGACTGCGGCCATTACCTCGGGTAACGACGATATCCTCCTGGTGACCAAGAGCGGGTTCTCCATTCGCTTCAATGAAACGAATGTGCGCACCATGGGCCGTCTGGCCACAGGGGTGAAGGGTATTAATCTGGCTGATGACGACGAGGTGGTGGGCGCTGCCGTTATCACCAGCGATGACTCCGTGCTCACAGTCACGGAAAACGGCTATGGTAAGCGCACTGCGGTTGAGGAATACCCGGTGCAGAATCGGGGCGGCAAGGGTGTACTCGCCATCAAGACCAGTGAGCGCAACGGCAGCGTGGTGGGTGTGCTCACCGTGCATGATGAGGACCAGGTCATGCTGATTGCCGATTCCGGTAAAATCATCCGCATGCCCATGGATACCCTGCGCCTGATTGGCCGCAACACCCAGGGTGTACGCTTGATCAACCTGGAGGAGCATGAACTGGTGGCAGGTCTGTCCATGCTGGCTCGGGAAGAGGAAATGGATGACGAGGACGACAGCGATATTGCCGAGGATGCGGGCGAGAATACGGCCGAAGATAGCGGCGAAGACACGGAAGCGTGACCATGGAGAAAGGAGCAGGTAAAGCAGCCAAGGTAGCGGTAATCGGTGCGGGGAGCTGGGGCACGGCCCTGGCCGTTCTGCTGGCCCGCAAAGGGCAGCAGGTGGCGCTCTGGGGCCGGGATGCGGCCCGGATGGCCGAAATGCAGGAGAGTCGGGAGAACGTCAGGTACCTGCACGGTCACCGCTTTCCAGAGAACCTCAGTGCCGGCAGCGACTTGGAGTTGGCGCTCAAAGAGGCGGATTGTGTGCTCATGGTGGTGCCTTCCCATGGCTACCGCCAGGTCTATCGCCGGCTTAAACCGTATCTTAAAGACGGCATTCCGGTTATTTCCGCAGTCAAAGGCATAGAAACCAGCAGCACCCGCACCATGACCCAGGTGATGGCGGAGGAAAGCGAGGGTCTTACTCTTCCCTTCTGTGTGCTCAGCGGCCCGAGTTTTGCAGAAGAGGTGGCCTTGGGCCACCCCACCGCCGTTACCGTAGCCTGCAGTGATATCCAGGTGGCGGCCTCGGTGCAGCAGCTCTTTTCCAGCACAATGTTCAGGGTCTACAGCTCAACCGATGTCATTGGTCTTGAGATCAGCGGAGCCATGAAGAACGTTATCGCCATTGCCTCGGGCATCAGCGACGGCTTGGGCTATGGCCTCAACACCAGGGCTGCACTCATCACCCGCGGCCTTGCCGAAATCACCCGCCTGGGCACGGCCCTGGGCGCGGATGCCCGCACCTTTGCCGGCCTCGGCGGCCTGGGCGATCTGGTCCTCACCTGCACCGGCAATCTTAGCCGCAACCGCACGGTTGGATTAAAGCTGGGTTCAGGTAAGAGCCTGGATCAGGCCCTGGCAGAAATGACCATGGTGGCTGAAGGCGTGAAAACCACGCTCTCCTGCTCTCAGCTTGCCCGGCAAAACGAGGTGGAGATGCCCATTCTCGAACAGACCCATGCGGTCTTGTACGAGAATAAAAGCTGCCGGGATGCAGTGGCAGAACTCTTCGAACGGGATCTAAAAGAGGAATTGATGACAAGCTGATTCCAATTCCATAGCAAAGAGCGCTCTGTATCGGTTTCGGAAAACCCTCACAGGACGCATTCGTATGTACGCCTGTGTCGCTTTTCTTCGCCTCCTTGAGCGCATTTTTGATCTGGAACCTGAATAATCTCATGCTTTCCAGCAAGTAAACTTCACTACAGCGCAATATCAGCGCACATGCCCAAGCAGTATGCGGGCCCTGTCAAGCGCTACCACCTGCGGTTGCAGCCTTTGCAACTCCTCCACCTGCCAGGAGCCATCCTGGGCCAGCACATTGTAGGCCTCTTCAAGGCTTTCCGCCAAAACAGCCACCTCTGCCTCCATATAGCCGTCTGCATGAATATGCGGCTCATCCAGCATGGACCAACTGGAAAATTCCTTACTGTGTCGCCAGATGTAGATTTGCATTGCCTCCCTCTCTTTGATTGTGCTTATCTGATAGAGTATGGCTGTGAACACCACAAAAAACTTTTTGGTGTTGCCGCCTTTATCACCAATAAATATATCTAACGTGAAATAGTGGATATTGTCATCATCGGTGCAGGCGCCATGGGCTGCCTCTTTGGCGCACTCCTGGCCCCCTATGCGAAAGTGAGCCTGTACTGCCGCCAGGAACGGCTGGCACGTCTTCTGCGTGTCAGGGGCATCGTTTACCAGGCCATAGACGGCAGCATATATCAGCAGCCGGTTCAGACCATCAGTAACCTCGATACGGCCCAGCGTCACTGCTTTGATTACGCCATTATCTGTACCAAGGCGCATGCCGGCACTGAGGCCGGAATTATAGCCCAGGCCCTGCTCCGTAAAGAAGGCCTGGCCCTGACCCTGCAAAACGGTTTGGGCAACAGGGAGCGCATTGGCGAACATGTGGGCGAAGAGCGCATCATGGTGGGTATCACCGCCCAGGCAGCCACCCGGCTGGATGCGGGCGAGGTACGTCATGCCGGTGCGGGCCGGACCTTTCTTGCCCCTGCCGGCAATGCACAGCGGCGGCACTCCTTGGTTTTGGCCACCCTCTTCAACGAAGCGGGCATCGATACCATGGTGGAGGACGACCCCGAGGCGCTTATTTGGTCAAAACTGATCGTCAATGCGGGCATCAATGCCCTAGCCGCCATTATGCGTGTGCCTAACGGTGCGCTTGCGAACGACCCCGCCTGCCGAGCCATCATGGCCAAGGCCGTGGCCGAGGCCGTACAGGTGGCAGAGGCTTTAGACATCAAATTGCCCTATGACCATCCTTTTAAGTATGTGCTGGAGGTCTGCGAACAAACCGAGGCCAACCGGGCCTCCACCCTGCAGGATATCCTCCGCCGGGCCCCGACTGAGATCGAGGTGATCAATGGGGCCATTGCCCGTCTGGGAGAACTCCACCAAGTGCCCACCCCGGTCAACACCATGCTCAGCCAACTCATCCAAGCCCTGGAAGCCACCGCCGACCGGCGAGTGGCTTGAACTGCATAGCCCACAAGGAGACAATCATGCAGGTAAAAAAAATCACCATTCCAGATATCACCCGGAGAAAGCAGCAAGGCCCCCCCATCAGTTCGCTGACCGCCTACGATTATCCCTGGGCGCGGCTGGTTGATCAGGCCGGCATTGATATCATTCTGGTTGGCGACAGCCTGGGCATGGTGGTTTTGGGCTACAACGGCACAGTAACGGTCACCATGGAGGAGATGCTGCACCACAGCAAGGCGGTGGCGCGGGGGGTGGAGCGGGCCTTGATTATCACAGACATGCCCTTTGGTTCCTACAATGCCTCCCACCGGGAAGCGATCAGCAATGCGACCCGCCTGGTGAAAGAGGGCGGGGCCGATGCAGTCAAACTGGAGGGCGGCACCGAAATGGCCAAGGTGGCTGCGGCCATTGTCACTGCAGGCATTCCGGTACAGGGTCATGTCGGCCTAACCCCGCAAACAGCCACCAGTTTAGGCGGCTTCAAGGTGCAGGGCCGGGATGCCCGGGCCGCGAAAAAACTTTACGACGATGCCCTGGCCATGGAAGAGGCGGGTTGTTTTTCCGTGGTCCTGGAGGCTATCCCCGCGCCTCTTGCGGCCCATATCACCAAGAAACTCTCCATTCCCACCATCGGCATCGGTGCGGGCTCCCAGTGCGATGGCCAGGTCTTGGTCATGCACGACCTCTTAGGCCTGTACGACCGTTTTACGCCCAAGTTTGTCAAACAGTATGCCAAGCTCAGCCGGTTAAGCCTGGAAGCGCTCACAGTCTACAAAAACGAAGTGGAAGAGCGCCGCTTTCCTGCGGATGAGCACAGCTTTGCCATGAAGGAAGAGGAACTGGTACAACTGCTAAAGGCATTGGGCGAGTAAAGAGCATCCTAATTCAGCCAGAAAAACTCCATGCCGTCACGGTTGCCGCCCTCGCAGTCGGTTGCGCCGCCGGCCGAGCGCGGCCGGTAGATAAGGAGCACCCCTTCAGCAGGCATCTGCACGATATTGCTGCGAAAGGGCGAGTACCAGTAACCGGCCTGGCGTCCATCAGGCGTGAGGATGACACCACCCAGATAGCGGCAGTGATGGAAGGTATCGGCCCGCCACCAGTGCCGCCATTCCCGCAGGGTGGATTCATCCACCTCTACTCGCGCCCAGACATTGTTGTCGCGCAGACGGTAGCGATTATCGATGGCAATAACGCCGTCCGGTTTGGCAATGGAACCCACATAGTAGTAGGTGTGGTCACGGAAAACCTGGGCCTGTTCAAAGGCGTCGGTCACCTTCATATTGCTCATCCATTCTCCGGCAGGGTACTGCGGCCTGGCGCAACTGCTGAAAAGAAGAGAGAGCAGGGCAAAAAAGAGGAGGAATCTTCCCAAAGACCGGCTGGTTGTGAGCGGAAAGGGAACCATGAGGTAGCTCCTTGCAAAAAGGGGAGAATTTCCTCTACATAATGCGCATTTTGGCCGTGCCTTGTCAATGCCGCCCGGCCAAACAGACCGTTAAGGTTGAAAAAGAAAGCCGGAAAACGAAGAATAAAACCCTCAATACAACAAGACAGGGTCTGAAATGGAGAAAACTGCTGCAAAGAGCCGGTGTGCGTATATCTATATCATCGGCGAGGCCCAAAGCGCGCTCTTGGCTGCAGAGGAGGAAGTTTTCGCCTTTGCCGGAAAGCATATGGCGGCAATCGCTACCCCTGAGCTGGAGGCGGTTCTGACCAGCGTCTTTGGCCAGGGCCGGCTTTTTCCTGGCCCGGATACTGCACTGGGCGCGCTCATCCACGAATATGCGAGCCGCGCAAACACGAAACCGGCCGAAGAGACGCCATCAAAGTCTGCGCCACCTTCGCACTGCCTGCTGATTCTGGTGTTTCAGGGCCAGGATGGCGTCATGCGGGTGCGCCCGGCAGCGCGCATACCCCTTGATCTGAAAAAAGATCCCCTCCACAATGAAAAAGAGGCGCAGCAACTGGTGCTGGAACACCTGCCCTCCTTTCAGCATATTTTTCTGGAAGACCCCTGCAGCAGGCAGTCGCGTCTGGTTGGTCTGATCAAGGCTTCGGCCCTTTTACACATTAACAAACAGTTGGACTGAGAAAATCTCTGCCACCTCCATCCCCTGCTTTCTCGTCTTGTGCTGTCATCAGGATAATTGACTGTCGGCAGCAGCATAACCATAGTAACGCTGTTGGTAGCAGGGCTGTGTTCCGCCAGGAATGGTTCTAAGGTACCGCCTTTCTATACCTTGTGGAGCAGCCCTACTGCCATTGACCAGCCCGGCAATTACTCCAGAAAAGGAAACTCTGATGAACAAGCAGAACCTATATTTTGCCATCTTTGCCATATTCGGCATCCTCATAGTGCACGAATTCTGGCAGCAGAGCCAGACCGTGGAGGCGGTGCCCTACAGCCGGCTTGAAACCATGCTCAAAGAGGGCCAAATTACCGAACTGAAGATCTACGATAACTATATTACCGGCACCCTGAAAGACGGTGTCGACGGCACCAAGCAGGTGGTGGTGGCCAACCGGGTTGACCCGCGCTTGGCCGAGCAGCTTGGCCGGTATAACATCCCCTTTACCCAGGTCTATGAGAGCAAGTTCTTCTCCACCCTGCTCTCCTGGGTGGTGCCGGCGCTGATCTTTTTTGGCATCTGGATGCTCATTTTCCGCAAATTCGCCGGCAAGCAGGGCATGGGCGGCGGATTCATGAATATCGGCAAGTCCAAGGCAAAGGTCTACGTGGAGCAGCAAACCGGCGTGAGCTTTGAAGATGTGGCCGGTGTGGATGAAAGCAAGGAGGAATTGCAGGAGATTGTTGATTTTCTGAAGGCGCCCGAGGAGTACGGCAAACTGGGCGCGCGCATGCCCAAGGGGATCCTGCTGGTTGGGCCTCCGGGTACGGGCAAAACCTTGCTCGCCCGCGCTGTTGCCGGTGAGGCCGAGGTGCCCTTTTTCTCCATCAGTGGTTCCGAGTTTGTGGAGATGTTTGTTGGTGTGGGCGCTGCCCGGGTACGGGATTTGTTTGAGCAGGCGCGCAAATCAGCTCCGGCCATTATTTTTATTGATGAGTTGGATGCCCTTGGCCGCGCCCGTACTGCAGCCGGCTTTGGCGGCAATGATGAGCGCGAGCAGACCCTGAACCAGCTTCTGGTAGAACTGGATGGCTTTGATCCGACCGTGGGCGTAGTTTTGCTGGCTGCCACCAATCGGCCCGAGGTGCTCGATCCGGCCCTGCTGCGCGCCGGCCGCTTTGACCGCCAGGTTCTGGTGGACAGGCCCGACAAGACCGGACGAATAGCCATTTTGCAGGTGCACATGAAAAAGGTGCTCTTGGATGATGATGTCAATGCGGAGCAGGTGGCCGATCTGACCACTGGGTTTTCCGGTGCGGACCTGGCCAACCTGGTCAACGAGGCAGCCCTGCTTGCCACCCGCCGCAAAGCAGACAAGGTAGCCATGGAGGATTTTACCCAGGCAATCGAGCGCATAGTTGCCGGGCTTGAAAAGAAAAACCGCCTCCTCAACCCCAAGGAGCGCCGTATCGTTGCCTACCACGAGGTGGGCCATGCCCTCACCGCCCTGGCTCTACCCGGCAGTGATCCGGTCTATAAAATATCCATCATCCCGCGTGGCATCGGTGCCTTGGGGTATACCATGCAACGACCCACCGAAGACCGTTTTCTCATGACCAAGGAGGAGCTGGAGTATAAAATCGCGGTTCTGCTCGGAGGGCGGGCAGCGGAAAAACTCATTTTCAACCATCTTTCCACCGGTGCTGCCGACGATATTGCCCGAGCCACCGACATTGCCCGCAACATGGTTACCCGCTACGGCATGGACGATGATATCGGCTTTGTGGTTTACGAAGAAAGGCAACACCCCTTTCTGCCTCAGCAGCAGGGCCCCGGCCCACATGGCTGTAACGCCAGCGACAACACCGCCCGCCGTATCGACGCTTCGGTGCGGCGTATTATTGACGACAGCTTTGCCCTGAGCTACAGGATTGTGGAGCGTAACCGCGGGCAACTGGAACGCTGCGCCCAACTGCTTCTGGAAAAGGAGACCCTGCTGGAGGGAGAGCTGGTTGAACTCACCAGAGATTTGCACCGGGTTGGGGACGACGTGCAAAGGCCTGAGACGGAACTTTCGCCGACCTGATGGCGGGTGAAAAGAAAGCGCCTGCACCCATTGCAGGTATTTTGCCTCTGCAATAGGTGCCAAGGCGATGAAGATTTAAGGCTGTGCAGTGGCGGGTAAGAAGGGGGCTAGATCCTGGTGGTACTTGGTCATCACCTTGAAACCCTTGTCTTCCAGGGCTTCCTTGGCCCGCTCACCGTTTGTTTTTTCCACCCGCATGACTACCTGCACAACGCCGGTATAACCCGGAACCGGATAGCAGAAGAAGCTCTGGATATTGATCTGCATCTCACTGAGAGCAGCGGTCACCTGGGCAAGGCGGCCGACCTGATCGTCAATGAAGACACTCAGACGTGAGCTTTCATCGCTCATGCCGATGGCATCCAGCAAGACACCCATGACATCGGTACTGGTGACGATACCCACCAGCGCGCCGTTCACGGTAATCGGCAGGGAGCTGATATCGTTTATTTGCATGATGTAGGCGGCCCGCTCAATGGTGGTGTCCGGCGTGGCTGTAACCACGGTTTTTACCATGATCATGCCCACGGTCAGCTTCTGCAGCAGGTAGGCCAGTTCGTGCGCGCTCAAGGTGGTGGCGGGCGAGGCCCAGTTCTGTTTGAGATCGCGGTCGGAAACCACCCCTACCAGCTTTTCGTTCTTCACCACCAGTAAATGGTTGATATGGTTCTGGTCCAGCAGCTCCTTGGCTTCCACCAGGGAAGTTTTGGGAGAAACCGTAATCAAGTCGGTGCGCATGATGCTGCCTATGTACATTGCCAATCTCCCTTGGGATGTTTTGGTTTTGATAGTTGATTTTGTTTGAGTATATGGGCTGGTTTTTCCAGTTTCAAAATACAGCTGCAAATTGCAAAATTACAATACAAAGGGCGGGCAAGAGGCGGGTTGAGCGGAAGCCGCTCTCCAAGCGCCCTATGAGTGGAAAAAAACCTACATGTAAATCCTCTTTACTTCAGTGGCCGAAACCATGGGCCGCGAGGTCAGGGCAAGGGCCAGGAGTTTTGCCTCTCGCACCATTTCATTTAAGCCGATACCGTTCCAGCCAAAACCCAGTACATGCAGGTTGGGCTTCTGTTGTTGCAGCTCTTGCCGCCAGGCCAGAAGTCCAAGGTAGTCGTCCTCCGGTTGGGGAATGCCCGCCTCCGGGCGCAGCACTGCGGAGAAGCGTGGTGGTTCGGGCAGCGGCATCAGTTGGCGGATATCGGCATAGGCCCGCTCGATCATCTCGTTATCCGAGAGTTCAAGTCGCTCCGGATGCCGCCGCCCGCCTATCAGTATTTCCAGAAGCTGGCCGCCCTCAGGCGCACGACCCGGAAACATGTGGGTGGAAAAAAGCGCGCCCAGGGCAAAGCGCTTTTCCTGTTCCGGGGCCAGATAGCCAAAACCGAAGGGGATCTGTGCCTCGGGGCCAAAGCCCAGCAGCACGCTGAAGATGCGCGCCTCGGGCAGCGACTGAGCCGGTGCTGCCGGGGCCGTCGGTGTGAGTTGAGATTTTTCCAACAGCTTCAAAGATGCATTCAAAGGCAGGGCCAGAACCAGCTCCCTGCAGCGGTAAGCGCCCTGCGCCGTGTTGAGGAGCCAGCCGCCCTGTTCCTGCTTGATGGAGTGCAGAGGAGTGTTCAGCAGCAGTTGCCCGACATCTTGCAGGGACCTTGCCAGGGCCAGGGGAAACTGTTCCATGCCCTCAGTAAAGCTGGTCATGGCCGGCAGGCCCGGTTTTGCCGCAGCCCCGTTCTGCGGCTTTCCTTTGCGGGCGCGTTTGCGTTCGCGCATGCGGGCGAAGAGGGCGCGCAGCACCGAACCGTGTTCCTGTTCAAGGGCGCGCAGACCAGGCATGACTCCATCAATGCGCAAACGTTCAATATCACCGGCATAGGTACCGGTATAGACCGCATCGGCAAAGGGGAGCAGGGCCGGGCCGAAACGCTCTTTCACCCATTGGGCCACTGTGGGCTCGCCTGCAATGTAGGGACGCCGCAGATCACCCGCAACCAGGCGGAATTTGTTGGACCAGCTCATCAGCGGGGCCATGAGGATGCGCGGCGGGGTCTGCGGCACCAGGGCCAGGCGGCCGTTCAGGCACAGATAGCGGACAAAACGGCTCAAGGGTGCAGTAACCGTGTCGTGCTCAAGACCGGCTAGGGCAATCAGTTCCCGACTTTCGGCCCGGTTGTCGAGAAAACCATGCGGCCCCCACTCCGCCAGATAGCCCTCGTTCTGATAGCTGCGGATAGCCCCGCCCGGCCGAGCGCCCTTTTCAAGCACAAGAAGAGTGCGCTGCGGCTGCTCTCGGCGCAGGAAGGTGGCCAAGGCCAGGCCGCTGATGCCGGCCCCGACAATGCAGGTATCAGTTTCTTGTGTATTCATAAACAGTGATATTGATATACCTGCCCGCAGGCAGGCCCTTTCTTGACATAAATACAAGTATGTTTACCATTTTGCCTCGATAAATGGAAGGATCATCATGCCGGAACGCCGCCGCTGCACAACGGGCCTCCGGCATGTTTATTGAGAGATACTGCATACGAATAAAGGAATAAAAGGAGTCGCGCATGACCGCAGAAGTTGAGACCAAACATTTTCAGGCGGAAACCAGGAAGGTCCTGGATATTGTCATCAATTCGCTCTACACCGAGCGGGATATCTTTGTGCGGGAGCTGGTGTCAAATGCCGCCGATGCCCTGGAGAAGTTCCGCCATCACAGTCTGGTGGAGAAGGTGGAGTTTGATGAACATGTGCCGCTTGAAATCAACATCGACTGCGATGACAAAAAACACATCCTGACTATCACCGATACGGGCATCGGCATGAGCAGGGAGGAACTGGAGACCAACCTGGGCACCATTGCCCATTCCGGTTCCAGCCGGTTCTTTGAGCAACTGGCCGAGGCCGCCAAGAAGGATGTCAACCTGATCGGCCAGTTCGGGGTCGGCTTTTACTCCGTGTTCATGGCCGCCAAGATGGTGCGGGTGCAGAGCCGCCCGGCCAGCGGTGAGGAAGGCCATGAATGGGCCTCGGACGGTGCGGGTACCTACACCATCAGCCCTGCTCCGGGCCTGCACCGGGGCACCAAGATCATTATTGAGCTGAAGGAGGATGCCCAGACCTATGCCTCCAAGTTCACCATTGAGCGCATCATCCAGCAGTATTCCACCTTCGTCCCCTTTCCGGTCAAGGTAGAGGGTAAGAAGGTGAACACCGTGCAGGCCATTTGGTCCCGCTCGAAGAATGAAATCAGCGAGGAAGAGTACAACGAGTTCTACAAATTCATCGGCAATGCCGCAGACGAGCCGCTCTACCGCTTCCACTTCAACGCCGATGCGCCCCTAGCCATCCAGGCACTGCTGTACGTGCCCAAGGAGAATTTTGAAGTGCTGGGCATGGGCCGCATGGACCCGGGCGTGAACCTCTACTGCCGGAAGGTACTCATTGATCAGCACAGCGAAAACATCCTGCCGGAATGGCTGCGTTTCCTGAAGGGCGTGGTGGATTCGGAAGATTTGCCCCTGAACATTTCCCGCCAGTCCCTGCAGGATAACTCCCTGGTGATCAAGCTCAGGCGGGTTCTGACCAAGCGCATCATCAAGTTTTTTGGAGAAGAGGCGGATAACGATCCGGCCAAGTATCAGGAGTTCTGGCGCACCTTCGGCATTTTCATCAAGGAGGCGATCACCTCTGATTTTGAGCACCGAGAAGAACTGGGCAAGCTGCTCCGCTTTGAATCCTCCACCGGCGAGGCAGACGAAATGGTGTCTCTGGATACCTATGTCAACCGTATGGCCGAGGGCCAGGACAGCATCTTCTACATCAACGGGCCCAGCCGCGCGGCCGTGGAAAGCGGCCCCTATGTGGAGATGTTCAAGAAAAAGGGCGTGGAAATCCTCTACACCCTGGAGCCGATCGATGATTTTGTTTTGAACCATCTGGGCTCCTATCGCGACAAGAAACTGGTCTCTGCCGATCGGGCCGATCTGGATCTTTCCAAGGCAGTCGTGCCCCAGGCGGAAGACTCCGCCGCAGCCGATGCCGCTCCACAAGAAGAGCCTTTGGCCCAGGACGCAATCGAGCCCTTGTGCGCCTGGATCAAGGAGGTACTCGGTGAGCGGGTCAATGCGGTCAAACCCTCTTCGCGCCTGGTGGACAGCCCAGCCATGATCGTCAATGTGGATGGCTATATGACCTCCTCCATGGAGCGCCTGCTCAAGGCCTCGGGTCAGGATGGTTTCGGCATGGGCAGCAAGAAAGACATGGAAATCAATGCGGCCAGCCCGCTTATCAAGAAACTGGCGGCACTCAGGCAGAGCGATGCGGACTTTGCCGCAGATCTTGCCTGGCAGATGTATGATAACGCCAAGATCCAGGCCGGACTGGATGTGGATTCCATGGAAATGGTGCGGCGCAATTACCGCATCCTGGAAAGGGCGGCGGGCAACTAAAACGCTGCCTCAAGCCCCGTAGCTGCGGCCGCAAAACCGACTATAGCCTTGAAAAAAGGATGTGTCCGGGATATAGGAACACATCCTTTTTGCTTTTTTGTATGCCTTTGGAGAACCTATGAAGCGCTCCATCCTCATTCTTATGGCCACGCTGCTGCTGGCGGGCTGCTCTTCCAAGCCGGTACGGCACCTGGCCTCGGATGCCGCCCTTATCCAGCCAAACCAAACCACGCTCACCGAGGTGCACCAGTATCTTGGCGAGCCCAAGGGCGTGCGCGAAATTTCCCCCGGAGTGAAGGAGTATGTCTACTCGGAAGACACCATCAGCTTCTGGGGCAAGATGCCGGTTTTGGGGAAGATGGTGGGGCCAAGCGGTTATGAGATGATCATCCTCACGGTGCAGAACGAGGTAGTGAAAAGTGTCATCTTCCGTAATTTCAACGAAAAAGACCGCGAATGGGTCAAGCACTATAACTGGGATTAACACAGGTGCTGTCTTTATCTTCCTTCACCATCAACCGGGAACGGATGATTCAAGAGCAGCTCTTGAGCCGCGGCATCGAAGATGCGCGTGTGCTCGATGCCATGCAGCATACGCCCCGCCACATTTTTGTGGAAGATGCCCTGCAGGAACAGGCCTACGGTGATTTCCCCCTGCCTATCGGTTGCGGCCAGACCATTTCCCAACCCTATATCGTTGCCCTGATGACCGAGGCCTTGGCCCTGGAAGGCCATGAAAAGGTGCTGGAGATCGGCACCGGCTCCGGCTATCAGGCGGTGGTGCTGTCGCAGCTCTGTGCCAGGGTCTACACGGTTGAACGGGTGGAACTCCTGATGAACCGGGCCCGCCGCATCTTTGACCGCCTGCGCTGCCACAACATCTGCTCTCGCCTGGATGACGGCACCATGGGCTGGCCGGCCGAGGCCCCTTTTGACCGCATCATTGTAACCGCTGCCGGACCCAGGGTGCCTGAGCCGCTCTTGGCACAACTGGCTGATCCGGGCCGTTTGATTATCCCGGTGGGCGACCGCTACGAGCAGATGCTGCAGGTGGTGGAACTGATCGAGGGCGAGTTGCTGGTGCACGATATTACCCCGGTGCGCTTTGTTGACCTCATCGGCGAACACGGCTGGGCCGGTTGAGCCGGGCCCGTTTCATAGTCGCACCTCTTTTTTACACATCCGTTCTGTTCTTTCCGTTTCAAATCATCGATACTGATAGGTATTGAGTTCGGCGCCTGCGGCGTAGATTCGCCTTCTTCTCCTGGAAGGTCTGTGCGAGCATTTGTCTCGCCTCTTTGATCTTGTTTTTGATCTGTAATGGGAATGAGAGTTATCTTCCTGAGACAGATCCCATCTTCCTTCGGCATTAGTCATGGCCTATCTGAGTAGTGATGCATTTCTAGATCTGCTGACGCAACAAAGGGTATTGAGCCCGCGTCAGCGGCTGTTTATCGAGCAGAACCGGGAAAAGCAGAGCCAGAAGCTCCTGCGTCAGTTCGGCGGTCGCCGCCATGATGATGAAAACCGCCACCACAAGGGCTTTCCCGATCTGATCGACCTCATTCTCTCCTTCGGCATGGAGACTCCGGGCACTAACCCCATTCCCCTGACGGAAGAGCTGATGCTGCGGCTGGTGAGCCGGGCACTCAAGATCCCCTTCAAAAAGCTGGATCCGCTCAAGCTGGAGATGGAGGTGGTCACCAAGACCATTCCCAAAAACTTTGCCATCCGCCATCTGCTACTGCCCTTTGCCCTGAAAGACGGTGTCTTGCAGGTGGCCACCTACTTTCCGGACAACCAGCTTGCCCTGGAGGATGTGGAGCGGGTATCCCAGCTCAAGGTCACGCCTTTCCTCACTACTAAGGAGGATATCCGCAAGATTTTGGCCGAGTTCTTCGGCTTTCAGCGCTCGATCAGTGCGGCGGAATCGCAGTTCGGCGTGGTGGAGGGCAGTGCGCCCATCGATATCGGCAACCTGGAGCAGTACGTTCGCCTGGCCACTACCCAGGAACTCAGTTCCACCGACCAGCACATCAAGGCAGCGGTCAACCATCTCTTCAGCTACGCCCTGGAGCAGCGGGCCAGCGACATCCACATCGAGCCCAAGCGGGATATCTGCACGGTGCGCTACCGCATCGACGGGGTGCTGCACACCATCTACAAGCTGCCCAAGGCAGTGCATTCGGCCATTACCTCGCGCATCAAGGGTCTGGCCCGGTTGGATATCGCGGAAAAACGTCGCCCCCAGGATGGTCGTATCAAAATCGGCCGTAACGAGGAGGGTGCGCTGGATGCGGAAATACGTGTCTCCACCGTGCCGGTGGCATTCGGCGAAAAAACGGTCATGCGTATTTTGAACCCGGAGGTCATTTTTCAGAACCTGGATGACCTCGGTTTTTCCCGGCGCGACCGGGTGGTCTACAACAGCTTCATGGCCTCTTCCCATGGCTTGGTCTTTGTTACCGGCCCCACCGGCAGCGGTAAATCGACCACCCTCTATTCCACCCTGAAACAGATCGCCACCCCGGACAAAAACATCATCACCGTGGAAGACCCGGTGGAAATGGTATACGATGAGTTCAACCAGATCGCGGTGCAGAGCCAGATCGATGTCACTTTTTCCACCATCCTGCGTAATATCCTGCGCCAGGATCCGGACATCATCATGATCGGCGAAATCCGCGACTTGGAAACCGCCACCCACGCGGTGCAGGCGGCGCTGACCGGGCATCTGGTTTTCTCCACCCTGCACACCAACGACGCGGTTTCAACCATTTTGCGCCTGCAAGATCTGGGGCTGGAACCCTTTCTCATCGCCTCCACCATGCTGGGGGCCTTGGCGCAGCGCTTGGTGCGGCGTATTTGCCCACACTGCGCGGAAACCTACAGCGTGGACGGCGACAGCTTGGCAAAACTCGGTTTTCCGGTATCGGGCAAGGAAGCGGTCGAACTCACGCGCGGCAAGGGCTGTCAGCAGTGCAGGGGCACCGGCTATCTAGGCCGTATGGGCATTTTCGAGGTCTTTCCCATGTCCACCCAGTTGAAGAAACTGATTGCCACCCGGGCCAATGACAGCGAACTCAGGCAGGTTGCCATCCGCGAAGGAATGACTACCCTGCGGGAAGATGCCTGGCGCAAGGTGCGGGCCGGGCAGACTACGGTGGAGGAAGCCTTGCGGGTGACCGGTGAGGTCTAATTCTATTCCCATATCAAAGCTCTATCTGTGTCGGCTTCGGAAAATGCTTCTCGGAGTACCTCTATGTACGCCTGCGTCGCATTTGCCTCGCCTCCTTGATACACTTCTTTGATCTGAAAATGGAATAACCCGCAGTATAAGGACGGCAGGTATGGCACAAAAAATAGTCAGCAAGAACAAGAAGGCCTTCCACGATTACCATATCGAGGAAACCATGGAGGCGGGCATGGTGCTCACCGGGCCGGAGGTGAAATCCCTGCGCGCGGGCAAGGCCAATCTGCGCGACGGCTACGCCCAGATCAGAAACGGCGAACTCTACCTCTACAATGTGCACATCTCGCCCTACAGCTTTGCCACCAGCACGCAACAAGACCCGCTCAGACCGCGCAAACTCTTGCTGCACCGGCGCGAAATCCGCAAGCTCATCGGCAAGCTGCACGAAAAAGGCATTGCCTTAATACCCCTTAAGATATACTTTATAGGGAGTGGTAAGGCCAAAGTGGAACTGGCCCTGGCCCGCGGCAAAAAACTCTACGACAAACGCGCCGCACTGAAAGAGAAAGAAAGCAGCCGCGATATCGAGCGCTCCATGCGCCGCGGCCGCGATGAATAAGGCGGCTTGGCCGCAACAAACACACAGATGGGGGCGAAACGGATTCGACGGGGATATTGAAGCTTATGTTGCATGCCGAGTTTCTGCCGGCTCGTTAAAATGGCGGAATTAAATATAATCGCAGACGATTATAACTACGCACTCGCCGCTTAATCGCGGTTGATGCCGTTCCACCGGCCTTCGCCCACTGGGCCGGATTCGGAGCGTCGACTTCGTGGGCTGGCTTGAAGCAGGCGTCTGAACTGTAACAAGCGAGACCTTTTCAGACTGGCAGTAGGTTCTCCTGTTTCGGGTGAGCGCCTCCTGCAAGATCATGACCCGGAACTACGCATGTAGATACAGAAGGGGAGAGTTTCCGGACGCGGGTTCAACTCCCGCCGCCTCCACCAATAGACAAACCAAAGAAGTCCATAGAGTTCCAGAAACCCGCATCCATCCACGGATTGCGGGTTTTTTGTTGTCCAGGGAATTCCTTATTTTCCATAGACAGCCAGTATTTTTGACGGTACTTTTGGCGGTATACCGTCAACCTTCAAAGCAGATACCGTCACATGCTCACAGATGCTACCGTCAGGAACGCCAAGCCCAAGGACAAGCCCTACAAGCTGACTGATGGCCGGGGCCTGTACGTGCTGGTGAACCACACCGGCAAATACTTTCGTTTCGACTACCGCTTTCGAGGCAAAAGAAAGACCCTGGCGCTTGGGGTGTATCCGGACGTGTCCTTGTCTCAAGCACGGGACAGGCTCTATGAGGCCCGCAAACTCCTGGCTGATGATATAGACCCTGCCGAATACCGGAAGGTGACAAAGACCATGATCACAGAACAGCTTACCAATGGCTTTGAAACCATTGCGCGCGAGTGGTTCACGAAAAATAAGCATACGTGGACGGACAAGTACGCAGACACTGTTCTTTCGAGGCTTGAGAACAATGTTTTCCCCTGGATCGGCAGCCGGCCGATTACGGAGGTCAGCCCGCCTGAGATTCTGCAGGCCTTGCGGCGCATTGAGGAGCGCGGGGCCATCGAGACGGCACACCGGGTTAAGCAGGTGTGCGGCCAGATTTTCAGATACGCCATTGCATGTGGCCGGGCGGAACGCGACCCCAGCGCTGATTTGAAGGGAGCATTGGCCCCGGCCAAGTTGCAATCAATGGCGACCATTACCGACCCACAGCAAATAACCGGCCTGCTGCAGGCCATTGACGGCTACCAGGGCCACTTGATCACCAGATGCGCCTTACGTTTTGCCCCCCTGGTCTTTGTTCGGCCAGGTGAACTACGGCATGCAGAGTGGACGGAGTTCAATCTAAACCTGGCTGAATGGAGGATACCGGCCGCCAAGATGAAGATGCGGCTGGCCCACATTGTGCCCCTATCCAGGCAGGCCGTGGCGGTGGTTGAGGAGATACGGCCATTGACAGGCCGTGGCCGCTATGTGTTTCCATCGCTTCGTTCTGGAGACCGGCCCATGAGTGACAACACTGTCTTGGCCGCATTACGGCGCATGGGATACGCCAAGGAGGAAATGAGCGGGCACGGATTCCGCGCCATGGCATCCACCTTGCTGCATGAACAGGGGTGGCCGTCAGACGTTATAGAGCGCCAGTTGGCACACACAGAGCGGAACAGCGTGAAGGCGGCCTATAACCACGCACAACACCTGTCGGAAAGGCGGCGGATGATGCAGGAATGGGCGGACTATCTGGACAGGTTAAAGGAATGAGTCAACCCGTCTAAGTTGATGAGAGGTTAGTTTGCAATCAAAATCATAGCGGTGTCAGCGATTGAATTCGCTGGTCAAAAGCAAAACAAATTTGCTGCGGAAGGAAACTTAATGGGTATCGACCGTCCAGAAAGTGAGTTGCTTGGCATATTGACTGAACTGTGCAAACTCCCTCGAGAAACAGAGTGGGCCGAGTTTAAGCACAACAATACCGCACCAGAAGAAATCGGTGAATATCTTTCCGCCCTAGCGAACGCCGCTGCGTTGATCGGGAAGGTGAATGCGTGGGTCGTCTGGGGAATAAAAGACGATACCCGCGAGATTGTCGGCACCACATTCAATCCAGCATTGGCCAAGGTTGGGAACGAGGAATTGGAAAGCTGGTTGCTGCGTCTGCTTACACCAAAGATTAACTTCCGCTTTTATGGTTTGCAGGTAGAAGGTAAGCCAATAGTTCTCCTGGAAATTGGCACAGCCTTTCGCCATCCAGTGTGCTTCAAGGGGGTTGAGTTCATCCGTGTTGGTTCCAGCAAAAAGAAGTTGAAAGATTTCCCGGAAAAAGAACGTGAATTGTGGAGGGTGTTCGATCACACTCCTTTTGAAAAAGAGGTCGCGGCAGAAAACATTGTCTCAGAGGAGATATTCAGGTTGCTTGACTGTCCTGCGTACTTCGATCTGCTGTCTTTGCCGTTGCCTGAAGGGAGGGCTGGTATTCTTTCTGCCATGGAAGCAGATCGTATGATTTCCAGGGGCGATGGAGGCAGGTGGAACATTACCAATCTTGGCGCCGTGCTGTTTGCTAAACGGTTAGCTGACTTTCATACTCTTGCCCGCAAGGCGGTGCGTGTGGTGATCTACGCCGACGAAAGTCGGTTGGAAACCGTGCGCGAGTATGAGGGTCGCAAAGGGTACGCTGTTGGATTCGAAGATTTGATAGGCTTTATCACCAACCTGCTACCAAGCAACGAAGTCGTCGGCCAGGCTTTGCGCAAGCAGGTGCCCATGTTTCCTGGTCTAGCCATCCGCGAGTTGGGGGCGAACGCTATAATTCACCAGAATTTCCACTTGACCGGTGCGGGCCCCATGATTGAGATATTTGGGCGTCGTATGGAAATCACCAACCCAGGGAGCCCGCTGGTACAGGTTGACCGCTTTATAGACAGTCCACCCCGGTCTCGCAATGAGCTATTGGCATCCTTTATGCGTCGTATTGGCGTTTGTGAGGAGAGAGGGAGTGGTGTCGACAAGGTAGTCATACAGACCGAGGTGTTTCAACTCCCCGCTCCTTTGTTTGAAACCGCCGGTGACAATACCCGTGTCGTCCTTTTTGCCCATCGTGAGTTTAGGGAGATGGACAGGGCAGATCGCATCCGTGCCTGCTACTTGCATGCCTGTTTGCGTTACGTGCAGCGGGACTACATGACCAATACCACCCTGCGGGAGCGCTTCGGGATTGACGAAAAAAACAGCTCAATGGTCTCCCGCATTATTCGGGATGCCATTGAGGCGGGGCTGATTCGTTGTCACGATGAAACCGTTGGCAGCCGGGCCAGAAAATACCTGCCAGGGTGGGCATAAAAAACCATGATTTTGCTTGATTATTCTTTGAAATTGGGCGGCAGCCAAAGCTTTTCACTCGCATAATAGACAGTAGTTCAGGTGGTTGGATCGTTTTTTATTGCTTGACCGTTGTTTGACTGCACCAGCAAGGGGGGACTGGCTGCGGTGATTATGGCGGCATGGGATACGCCAAGGAGGAAATGAGCGGGCACGGATTCCGTGCCATGGCATCCACCTTGCTGCATGAACAGGGGTGGCCGTCAGACGTTATAGAGCGCCAGTTGGCACACACAGAGCGGAACAGTGTGAAGGCGGCCTATAACCACGCACAACACCTGCCGGAAAGGCTGCGGATGATGCAGGACTGGGCGGATTATCTGGACAGGTTGAAAAACGAAAAACAGTGACAGGGAAGGGATAGTGATGAGCAGAGACTTAACTGTATCCAGCGTTGATCGTCAGAATATTTTGAATAATTCGTACGCGGTTGAGAATATTCAGAAAGCTGTTGACCTGCCTGTTCTGGAATTCGAGGGCGAATACTACATGACGAGGAAGCAAGTGGCTGATTTTTTTGAGATTGATGATAGTACCATCGATCGCTACCTGACCATGCATGAAGCTGAGCTGAAATACAACGGCTATGTTTTAATGCGTGGAAAACAACTGAAAAACATGGTGTTACGTTTTGCTTCCCTCATAAATGCGGGGAGCAAAATCACTCATAAAGTGAATTACCGTGGCAGGATATAAGGAGTAGTACCACCCCATCCAGCCCTGCGGGGCTAAGGACAACAGTTGTTTTCACTTTGGACAGGCTAGGATGGCCCCTGAAAAGCCGCGACCCTGGCGGCCTGCCTGTCCGATTTTCACAACCAGGGTATTGACCGTAGGGAGGTTGCACCATGGAAGCGTTTCCATCTTTGGCCCCGGTATACCCTGGGGGCAAAACGATTCTTTAAGTTGTCCGAGCTGGCCGGCGCACGCTGGCCGAATGTTACCCAAGACGACATTTTTACATGGCATGACGCTGAAACTACACCCCCAGACCCGGCGAACAATTATCTTGCCATGAAAGAGGTGATAAGAAAGCTCTTGCCGGGTGAGGAAATGTCAGAAGCGGTTTGTTTTGATTTTGACTGTTGTTGGTTCGAAAACGGAAGAATTGAAAATTTTATTCAATCGCTACCGCACCTTTGTTCAGGATTTGATTTAACGGATGACGTGGCCGCATCTATAGAAAATCAATGGATTGAGCTTAGAAAGATAAGTGTAATTGATAAATATTTGATAGATTTTAAGAGAGATCACCCCGCAACCGGAATAGAAAAACGAAATATATTTTCATTCTGGTATTTTTTTCTTAAATTTATTGCATTCCGATATGCAACAGGATTGAGAGGAAATAATATTGATAAAAATCATGAGGATTTTTCTAAAGAACTCAATATAGAAAAATGTTCAGACGTAAGCAGTCTTGTTTTTATGAATAATTTGTATTTCATGCTTCCGCATTCCCAATTAAAAGGGTTTAGTAATAATGAAACAAATCAAGTACGTCTTTTATTTTTGTTTGATGAAAATGGTAGAAGTTGCATTCCTGCCCGAATTAATACAGAAAGTGGAGAATGGGAGGCGCATTTTACCGAGATAAAGAAAGAAAATTTGTTGTTAAAAGCTTCTTCTGTCCGTCTCATTGAAGAAATAGTTCCGGAAATCACTAGTAAAACTTTTCAAGTTGATGAAATTGGCACAACTTTACAGCGTGTGGATGATACCAAAAAATACAGGTCACATTTAAAAGCTGACAGACGTCGAGAAAGCAGCGATTTGAAGCTGATTGCGACTTTAAAAGAGATCATCCTTGAACGGACAGAGCTGAAAAGCCAGGAGCAAATTATTGACTTTATCGAAAGCGATGAGCGATTTAAAAACAAGTGGTTCTTAACAATCTTCAGCCTAATGCTTATATTTGTACGCAAGATCAAAT
>JAUNUN010000076.1 GCA_030538155.1 bacterium | reverse complement strand
CTTTACCGCCAGTCTGGTGAAAAGTAGATGATGACAACTATCCTGCCAGAGGGGGTAAGTGTGTACCTACTCCTGGCCTTTTTGAAATTTAAGGCCAAGCTGGGCGTGTCTTTGCAGCAAATAGTGCGCCTGCTGCAGCTTAATCTTTTTGAACAACGCAATTTAATCGACCTATTTAAGCTCTCTAAAAGAATCGTACTGTTTCTACGCAGATTTTATTGTTACACAATCCATGAAACAGCAGTGCATCAACATAGAAAATTTAGGTATACATATTTATACCTATTCCATTCACTGCAAGTCGCATTATTTATTAAAGACAGCGATCGTAACTACAATAAATTTAATGCACAGGAGAGAATTATGAATTGGGATAGAATTGAAGGAAATTGGAAACAGTTAAAGGGTAAGGTTATTGAGAAATGGGGCAAGCTTACCGATGATGACTGGGACCAAATCAAAGGTAAACGTGAACAGCTTTCCGGACGCATACAGTAACGCTATGGCATCAAAAAAGATGAAGCTGACAAACAGATTGATGAGTGGATGAAGGAAACGGATAAATAGTTCCAGATTAATATATCTAACAACATGTACCATCTGAAGATTTTTGATAGAACTCTGTCGGCTGCTAATGCCTCGAATTTTTATTAACCTATTGATTCACATATTCTAAAAACAATTTGAATAAGAATTAATACCCTTATCTTCAAAACATAGTACACAAAAAAACCGGAAGACCTTAAATCAAGGTTTTCCGGTTTTATTTAACTTAAAAAAGGGAATATAAGGTATATCCGGTATCTCTAAGTCAATACAAAAATAGATGCCTCTACGTTAACTCAAGCAAGATTTTTTACACTCTGGGCTTGCGACCCATAATAAACATAATGATAAAAACGACCAAAAAGACTACAAAGAGAATCTTGGCTATACCAGCAGCTGTACCGGCGATACCAGTAAATCCCAACAGACCTGCAACGATTGCCACTACCAGGAAAATCAGTGCCCATTGTAACATTTCCTTTCCTCCTGAAAAAATGGTTATGACTAATAGTGACGAAAATTTACGTCATACGAAAAAAATGGCAATCTTATATTTTGATTATTGGCCTGCCTCTCTTAAAATAAGGGATAGCATGTAATCCCAGTCTCTGATCAAAGATAGACACCAACAAGACCAAGAAAAAACGAAGCTCATCCACGCAGGCACCGCAAGCACCTCCTGCGGGTGTTTTTAGAAGCCGACACGGATCGTCCTGTGTTATGGAATTGGAAGCATCTTGTACACCGCCAAACTCAACCACCGGCACAACCAAATGACCGCCATAAACGCCCTGATTGTCGGCATCAACAGTGAATATGCCGCTGAACTGAGAAACCTTCTATCCCGCCACCCGGAGTGCGAGTACCACCTGACTGTGGCCGCGAGCTTTGATGGGGCCATCCAGTCCATGGCGCAGCACAGCCCGGATGTGGTTCTTGTAGGTTCTTCAGTGGATATGAAAGGATACCGGCACTTTATTCAATCGGTGCAACAGCAGAGTTGCGTGCAGCCGGTCATCATCCTTGAGACCAGCACAGACAACCCTGCCGAATTTGACTACCTGGAAAATGGCGCGGATTTCTACCTCAAAAGATGGCGGCACGAAACAGGCATGCTCCACAAGGCAGTTATGGCCGGGATTGAGCGGGTCAAGGCCTTTCAGGCCATCAGAAACAGCGAAAGGCGGATGCGGGGCATCTACTACTGGTCTTCCATCGGCATCCTACTGGTGGATTTGAATGGTCTTATCGTCCAGAACAACCCTGCCTTTTCCCGGATTGTCGGTTTTTCTGATGACGAACTCTGCGACATGCCCTTGGCCCGCGATCTTGTCCATCCGGATGATCAGGAAGAGGTCAGCCGCAGCTTTGAAAGCGTCAAGACAGAGCAGCAACCGGTTGCCAAGCTGCAGTGCCGTATGCGCACCAAAGAGGGCGACCATACCTGGACAGAGTTGACCTGGTCCCTGTTCAGCGAAACCGGCAGCCCGGCGCAGTTCTGTGTTTGCTTGGTGGAGGATATTACCAGCAAAAAAAATATGGAGAGCGAGCTGCGTGCCTCAGAAGCGCAGTTGAAGCAACTCTCGGCGCATCTGCTTGATTTGATCGAGCAGGAACGCCGCCATATTGCCCGCGAACTGCACGACAGCATTGGCAGCTATCTTGGCGCGATCAAGCTTGGCCTTGGCCAGTTGAGCTATGCTCCTCCCACGGGCAAGGAGCAGTTGAGCGAACGGCTTGATCAGCTCTCGCAGATGCTGGTGGAAACCATGGATGAGTTACAGCGGATCACTACCAGTCTGTACCCGCCCGTGCTCGATGATCTGGGCATTGCGGCCGCCCTCAGGTGGCATTGCGGCAGGGTGAACAGCAGTGTGCCGGCAGTGTCGCTGACCTTTCAGGCAGATATCGACGAATCCCGCATACAACCGGGGCTGGCTATTGTGATGTACCGGGTGAGTCAGGAAGCCATCCACAATGCGCTGCAGCACAGCAAAAGTACAACTGTCGCGGTCTCGCTGAGTGAGGAGGAGAACACCATTGTGCTGCGCATTGTCGACAAAGGGGTAGGTTTGCCCGGCGAGATGCCGGGCTGTAACGAGACCGTGTGCGGCATGGGAATCCGCAACATGATGAAACGGGTGGAGTTGTCCGGCGGCGTCTTCAGTATCAGCTCAGCCAAGGATAAAGGTACCGCCGTTTCGGCAAGCTGGCCGGTGTTTAGGCCTTCGGAATCACCAGACCCTGCTTGATGGCATAGGTGGTCAGGGCCGAGGCATTGTGCAGGTCCAGCTTTTTCATCAGGTTTGAGCGGTGCTTTTCCACGGTTTTGGGGCTGATATAGAGTAAGGCCCCGATTTCCTTGTTGCGGTAACCTTCACCCACCAGCTTGAGCACATCCTTTTCCCGCTGGGTGAGCAGTTGCCAACTGGTGGCAGGCACGCTGTCGCTGTCTGCAGCAGGGCGGCTGCCGGTCATGCCCGGCTCCAGTTGCAGCAAGGGGCTGATATAGGTGGCTCCTTTGAGCACGGTGGTGATGGCCTCGGCAAGTTCGCTGAAATCAGCCTTTTTCAGACAAAACCCTTCCACGCCCTTGGTCATGGTTTCGCGCAAATATTCTTCCGACTCATGCACAGTCAGAAGGATGATCTTTACCTCCGGGTAGCGACTCTTCACGTCGCTGACCACAGAGAGCCCGCTGAGAAGCGGCATGGAGATATCGAGCAAAAGCAGGTCCGGCACCAGCGTTTCCACACAGCGGATTGCTTCAAGGCCGTTACAGGCCTCGGCCACCACCTCAATATCTTCAATCGTACTCAGCATGGATCGCAAACCGTCCCGCAAGACGGCATGATCCTCGGCAATTACCAAACGAAATTTTTTCATTCGCCCTTCCCCCGGTAATTAGCTGTAATAAAATTAAATATCTACGGAATACTTTACACCAAATCCATATTAATGCACAACCACATTGATGCGGTTGTAGGCCCCCTGCCCGTCCATGGCAGTCAGACCATACTCGCCCGGCTCAGTAAAGCGATGCGAGTAGGCTTCGCCCGCCCTGGTTTGCGCAACCAGCCTGCCATTGATGAGCCAAAAAATCTCGCTACCCGTGCCTCGAGTTCGCAATTCTACCAGTGGCGCGGACCCGTTGGCAGTGCGCCGCAGTACTGCTCCGTCCCGCAGGCCGGTAATGGCAAGCGTGTGCCCGGAAGCCTCCTGACCTCTACAGGATGGAGACCAAGGCGGCGGGCTGATCTTTCGCCTTTGTTCCGGGCTCAGCCAGGGTTCCAGCAAGGCTGGCCAACGAATGGCCTGCACGAGTTGCATGCCGCTTTCTTCGCAACCGGGCTTCAGCCGGGCGCTCTGATCACGGTTGGTGTAGTAGCTGAAGCGCAGCTTGCCCTGGTAGAGCGGGTCTGCAAAGGTGGGCGGCGCGGTTTGATTTAAGATCCAAGCGCTGCGGCGCTCAAGACAGGCCGAGTCATCCGGACCCGAGGGTCGCAGGCCCAAAGGCCAGCAGATTTCGCTCCTGCTCACCGTTTCCGGCGCGATTCTTGGTTTGGGCGGCGCGGCATCCAGGGCATGAAAGAGATCAAGCAGCATGGGGGCAGCCACATTAGCCCCGAAAAAACCAGGATTGGGCGTACCATCCGGGCGGCCTACCCACACGCCGATGGTGTAGTTGCCGGATACGCCCACAGACCAGGCATCGCGGAAGCCGAAGCTGGTGCCGGTTTTCCAGGCCACACCCTGCCTGGCCCCGGCCCGCGTTCCCAAATGCTTGTCTACCGTGCCGCCGGAGGCAAGAATATCGCGAATGATAAAGGCAGCCCCGGCCGAGAGCATACGCCGCTCTTCCAATGGGGCTGCAGGCGTCTCGGGCGTATAGCGCGGCCTGATGGCCACGCCGCTGCGGGCCAGCGCGCTATAGGCCCCCACCAGTTGCTCCAGACTGGTCGCAGCCCCCCCCAAGATCAACGCCAGATTGGGTTCGGCTCCGGTCGGCAAGGCCAGTTGCAAGCCGCCCTGGCGCAAGAGGGCGGCAAAACGCACCGAGCCAAGCTGCTCCAAGACCTCCACCGCAGGCACGTTAAGGGACTTGGTCAGGGCCTCTGCCGCGCTCACCGGCCCGTTAAAGGATTGCTGAAAATTGCCGGGCTGGTAGCCGCCGAAACTGCGCGGCACATCCGCCAAGAGCGATTCCGAATGAATCAGGCCCTCATCCAGGGCCATGCCGTAGAGAAAGGGTTTTAGCGTGGAGCCGGGCGAACGCAGGGCGCGCACCATGTCCACATGGCTGAAGCGGGCAGGATCGCTGAAATCGGCAGAGCCGCTGTAGGCCCGCACCTCGCCGCTCTCATTGGCCATCACCAGCACGGCCATGGACACCCTGGGCGGCAGTTGCTGGGCTCGGTCCAGCACCAACTGCTCAACCGTGACCTGCATCTGGCTGTCAATGGTGCTGACGATACGCCTGGTCTGCGGCAGCCCTCGGCGCAAGCGCTCGGCAAGAAGTGGTGCACGTTGCGGTGCTTCCAGAGAAAGGGCATAGACCGGCTCTTCTTTAGCCTCGCGCAGCGCCTCAGCAGGCCATACTCCCTGCAGGCGATCAAGAACCTTGTCTCTTGCGGCCCTGGCCCGCTCAGGATAGCGATCCGGTCGCAGGCGGGACGGGCTTTGCGGCAAGACCGCCAGTAATACCGCCTCGGCATGACTCAGGCGCAAAGACGGCTTGCCGTAATAGCTGCGGCTGGCTGCCTCCACCCCTTCCAAAACTCCGCCCATGGGGGCCAGGTTGAGGTAAGAGGTGAGGATGGCCTCCTTGGAGTAGCGCCGTTCAAGCTGCAGTGCCCGCAGGATTTGCTGCAACTTGCCCAAGGGGGTGCGCGGTATGGGCTCCAAGAGGCGTGCGGTTTGCATGGTAAGGGTCGAACCGCCCGAGATAACACGGCCACTCTTGAGCCATTGCCAGGCCGCCCGTGCAAGCGCTGCCGGGTTCACACCCGGATGCCGGTAAAAAAACCGGTCTTCATAGGTAATGAGCGCCTCCAGGTAGCGCGGTGACACCTCATCAAGCTGAACCGGATAGCGCCAGATATGCCTGCTGTCCGGAAAGGCCCGCAAGACTGCGCCGTCTTTGGCAAGTACAACCTGGGTGAAGGTGGCACTTTCCACAAGAGAAGGCGGCGGCAAGAGGCGGTCAAGCCCGGCCACGGCGACCGCTATCACCACAAGCATAAGAAAAACAAGAAAAAAGCCCGGAAGCCGGGCACGCCAGGACGGTTGCATGGGAAGATTCAGCCAGGCAAATGCTCAAAAAAAGCCTGCCTGGAAGAAACTCCCGGGCAGGCTTTTACTGATTTTCCGGCTGCGGCTACAAGCAGGAATTATTTCCCATGTTTACCCTCTCCGCCTGCATTTTGGCTTAGCCGGCGTTCATCGCCACGCACACCGATATGGCAGGTGGTGCAACGGGTGTCGGAGGCAAAGGCTGCCTTGCCGTCGTGACAAGCGCCACAGTACTTGCCGTCGTACAGGGCCTGCATAACGAACTTCTCCGGCTGCTCTTCGGCTGCACCGGTGCGGCTTTCAAACAGGCGCGGATGGCAGTCGGCACACTTCAGGCCCATGTCCACATGGCCCTTGTGTTCAAACACCACGGTACGCACCGGCTTCTGGAAGTAAATCCGCTCTGGTGCAACCATGTTGCTGTCGTGGCAGCGCACGCAGTTCTGCTCGCCCACTGTGGCAAAGGCATCCTTGCCGTTGTGGCAGACACCGCAGTACAGACCCTTGTCAAAGGAATCCGCATGGGTGTAATCACCCTTGTCACGGGCAGCGCCCCATTTTTGCTCAAAGATGCCGGTATGGCATTGGGCACAGGCGATCTTGTGTTTCACCACATGGCTGCGATGGCTGAACAACTCCTTCATCGGTTCAACGCTGATCACCTTGGTGTCGCCCAGGTAATCCAAACGTTTAACATCAGTAGCCGCAGGCTGAGCCGCCGGTGCAGGCAACGCCTCTTCCTTGGCCTCCTCGGCGGTCAGCAGATTGGCCCCGATAAAACCAGCGGCCAGAGTAAGGGTCAGCGCCAGCAGTAACTTCCTATGTCCTTTCATTCCGCTCACCCCCTCAGGCTACAGTATCATTCATGTAAAAAACATTGGGTAGGGCCCCCGTTTCAGGACGCAACACCCACAAAACCGTTTCCGGACGATGCACCAGCTTGTACACCTCGCTTTCCGGATCGCTCAAATCGCCAAACACGCGCACATGGGCCGGGCAGGCCTCGGCACAGGCGGTATTGGTCATACCCTTGGAAAGGCGGGATTCCAGACAGAAGTCGCACTTGTCGACCGCGCGTTTTTCTTCGCTGAAATAGCGGGCATTATAGGGGCAGGCTGCCATGCAGGTCTTACAGCCGATACACTTTTTGTCCTCCATGACCACGATGCCTGTGGTCTTATCCTTGTAGGTGGCCACAGTCGGGCAAACGCGCACACAAGGCGGCTCATTGCACTGGTTGCAGAGCACGGGCACAAAAATGGTTTCCTGCTGCTCCGGGCCGATAGAGCGCTTCTGCTCCAAAATTATGGTGCGATACCCGTATTCGGGCACATGGTTGGTTTTCACACAGGCATCCATGCAGAGCTGGCAGTCAACGCAGAGATTCTGCCGCATAACCATGCTGTAGTGCGGTTTGTAGGGGTAGCCATCCCTGGGATAGGCGGAACCGGGCACAGCGGCCATGGCCTCTCGCACCGGAGAGAGCGAAAGGATGGAACCGCCCAGGAACAGGCCTGTAATGGCAAAGCCGGCGCGAAGAAAGGTTCGGCGTTCAAGTGGGGGGAGCTGGTCCACTCCCTCGTTGGCTAACTTTTCCAGTTCTTTGATGTTCATTCCCTTTCCTCTGCAAGATAAATAAGTTGGACTGCCGTAAAGATGCCCTTCCTAAGTCAGTGGCTGTCTGAAACAAGTCAGCCTAAATGGTACATGAACGCGTACAAATAACTTGCACCACAGGCCAGCATGAACCCGGCAATATTCATACCGTAAAAAAAACATGAGCGCAAGATATCGCGCAAGGAATCATCTGGAAACACGATATGCCGGCAGGCCGGCGCTGCGCATCTCCATCTTGCTGCAAACCGGATTATTCTTCAACATATACCCTTTAGCGAAGGATAATCGGTAATCATGCCGGTGATGCCGCAGTCTGTCAGATAGCGCCGGCGTTCGCAGTCATTCACCGTCCACACATGCACTGCATAGCCCTTTTGTACCAGGCTCTGGATCAAGGCGGCCTCCACCCTGCTCTGATCGGGGTGGCAGGCACAGGCATCGATGGCGGCCAGCAGTTCAAAGAGATCTGCCGGAGCCGCACCACCATACAGGAAGGCCCTGGAGATAAAGGGGGCAAGGCTTCGGCACTGCCGCAGCATGTCGTAGTTGAAGGAGGAAAAAAGCACCAGTTCGGTGCAATTCGCCGCCACCACTCGCTGGATGGCCCGGCGAACCAGAAGCGCATTTGCGGCCGCATCAGCCTGCTCTTTCAATTCGATATTCAGGGGCATGCGGTACAGCTTGGCCCAGGCCAGGATTTCGGCCAAGGTAGGAATAGATTCCCGCGCAGCAGGCCGGTAGGAAGGCAGAGAGCCGGTACCGGCCAGGATGGTCTGCGCCTCCTGCGGATAGGGGCTGAACCAACTGCCCAAATCAAGGCGGCGCAACTGGTCGAGCCGCCACTGTTCCACCCGGCTGGAATCCAGCCCCAGCCCGGGGCCGATTTCGGCGGCATTGCTGCAACGTGAAAGGCAGTCGTCGTGGTGAATCACCACCTCCTTATCCAGGCTCAGACGCACATCGAGTTCCACCATGTGGCTGCGACCAAGGCTGGCCGCAAAGGCGCTGCGGGTATTTTCCGGAAAACGGGCGCGAAAGCCGCGATGGGCGATGATGCGCAGGCCGCGCTGGGGCCTGCGTTGCCAGGCCATGGCAAGCCTGCCCTGCACCCGTGCATCAGCCGTCATCTGCTTTCCTTATTTGATCACCAAGGGGTGATCGGCCCGGGGCCGCTCATGCGCCTTTCGGATAATCAGATCAGCGAGTTCGTTACGGTCGTCCGGCTCTGGCGGAAAGGATGCTGCCAAAAGAGCGCCGATACGTTCAACCACGCGCACGGTGGTTTTACCCTGCTTTTTGCTGCGGATGCCCGCAATCAATTCCTGCACCAGATCCTTCCAAGTGCTGGGCGGCAAGACCGCATTGATGCCGCTGTCGGCCAAAATCCACACCCTCCTTTCCAGCACCGAGATATAAACCAAAACGCCGGTGGCCTGGCGGGTATGATGCAAGTTTTCGCTGTAAAAGCTGAGCAGCGCCTCGCGCTCCACCTCGGCTGCGGCCTGCTCGGGTACGATGCACCAGCGCCAGAGAGAATGACTCAGTGGCAGAGCAAAACGAAACAGTAAAAAGCTCAGCGAAAAGAAGGTCAGAAAAAGCCAGAGTAGATCACCCGGCCACCAGAGCAGCCGCGCGGCAATCCAGGCCAGGATTAGGGCCGGCGGAAAGGAAAAAAGCAGCGCAGCACGCAGTTGCGCCTCGGGGTAGTCATCGCTTGCCGAAGTCACCATGACCACGATTTCACCGGAGGTGCCTGACTCGGCCCGGGTCACCGCAGCCTTGATGCGCTCCGCCTCTTGCGTGTTAAAAAATCGTTCAGCCAAGGTACGCATATCACCATCCTCCGGAGGCACCGCCGCCGCCAAAACCACCGCCACCACCGCC
>JAUNUN010000013.1 GCA_030538155.1 bacterium | reverse complement strand
ACCAATTAATTGGCCCGCTCTTCCTATTCAGTTCTCAAAGATCAAATACCCCTACTAAGCAACTCAACGCCCAGCAAAGATATGCTGTATAACAAAACTGCTCAGTTGCGTCAAGGACTTTTTTGCCCGTCTTGTGGCCGGCAAATTGTGCCTCGCACAAAAGAGATGGCTATTTACCTGATTCCCGTGGGGGTGTCAACATTTATTTGTCGCATGAAGATCATTGCTGAACTCGATCCAGCCGCATGCTACCAATCGCATAACCAACTATATTTATTCAGTTTTCGATCTCAAACTTATCGACCCCTTCTTGGCCGCGCCTCAATTTCTGCGTAGAAACAGCCCTACCTATTCTTCTTGCGTCCATTTATTCAGCACCTCAATGAGCTTTTTTGCCTGGGCGATGCTGGAGATATTGAATTTGGATTTAGCCTGATACTGGCCATCACGCTTCTGGTAGCGGCGGATGGTGAATTTATCAGGCCCGTATTCACCCTTGGCCTTATCCAGATCCTGATAGCGAAAGACAATGGTCGCCCAGGCACCGCTGGAGAGTATTTTCTTGTCAATTTCCTTAACCAGAACCTGTCCGTCTTCTTCGTAGGCAATACTAATATCATGTACAGTCTCAGCCATCTCCACACCTCATGGTTTAAAAATAATTACCTAAAGATAACGACCGCAGCACCTCGACGAGCCAAACGGTCAATGTTCAAATTCATATTTAATGTCGCCGGAACTCTGCATTTCCCCGCTCTCCGTTTCCACCACAAACCCCTTGCCCAAGGTATAGCGGGTAGTAAAGGTTGCGCCTTCACCAGTCAGACTCTTACCATAACTCACATAAAAATCAGGAGTTATCCAACTGCCGAAGACGAGCGAGGTGGAGTCGCTGTCCGTATCCAGCTTGATATCATCAATCATGGAAATCTGTTTGATCCCCTCCAAATAGGGCACCAGACCTCCCATGCCAAGTCTTTTTGCAGTATCACCGACCAGGCCGGTATCCTTACGGGTGGATCCGCCAAGCGAATTCACATCTTCAATCAAATGCGAGACTATGGCGCTCTGCTCCATAACCGGCCTGGAATAGAGATTGACCCGCGGTGTCTTCAAAAAGCCGGCCACCCGCATGCCTGCAGTGATATTGTTTTCCGTATTTTCGCTGCGGATATCTATACCCGGATTGGTCAGGGAGCCGCCACTGAAGAGCAGACGACCGCGGTCGATCTTGACTCGCTTCCCGTAGATGCTGAATGAACCTTCCTCTACGTTGAGTTGGCCATTGCCGGTAAGCGGCCTGCCCGGTTCCTGCACCAGTTGCAACCGGCCGCCGATACGGGCATGCAAGCCATAGGTGTTGATGATGACATCATCGCCTGCCGCAACCGTTACCCTGGCATACACAGGCATGGAGGCCCGGGCTGTGGCTGCGCCTGAGGGGTCGTCCATCACCACGACATCACCGGATGGCGTAATGGCGCTCTCAAAGGTAATGGTTTCAATACGTACATGGGGGAGGCCCACCCTGCCGCTGACATCAATGCGCTCATCGGCAAAGCGCAGCTCGATATCCGGACTGATATCCACGACAAGCCCGGGTTGATTCGCGACCCGAAAGGCATCGCCCTTGATGGTAATGGGCAGGAAGGTCACTTGCTCACCGGAAAGATCCGCCCCAGCCTCAACCTGCAACCGGCCTTGCTGGGAATGCGCTTCGACATGGGCCTTCAGTACACCTTCTGTCCCGCTGATATCCAGAAGTAAGGGGGAGAGACGCAGACCCAACTCCGGCACCAGCACCTCGCCGTCCACCAGTTCCATCTTGCCGGAAACAAGCGGCTTGCCCATGCTGCCGCCAAAATCAAGATTACCACGCAGCATGCCGGTCCACCTGCTCTGCTGTCTGGTCAGGGCGTTTAAAAAGGTAAGCTTGCGGATATCAAAGTTCGCGCTGCCCTGCAGCGGAGCCTGACGCAGATCCGCCCCCGGCAGGGACAGGCGTGAGGAGTTGAGCTGAGCTTCAAGGGTGCTGCCATCTTCAAGTTCATTGTGCCAGTTGACCTTAAGCTGCCCATTCGTATAGCCGGCATCAAGCCGATGGCTTTTCCAGACCAGGTTTTGCGCAGATGAGCCACCATAGAGAAAATTCAGCCGCATACCAGCGCTTGTGCCCGCCACGCGACCCTCGCGCAGTTGGCTGCCCTGCCCTGTTGCCTGCAGATCCAGGCTCAAAAGCCCCGAGAGTTCCATCTCAGGCGGCAGCCACGGCTGCACAGTGCTCAGGGGCAAAGCGGCAAGCTGCGCAGAACCCTGCCAGCGGCCGTCCGCCTTTTCCCATTGTCCATCGAGACAAAGGGAGGCCTGCCCCTTCTGCATGCACAAAGGTTCTATCCGCGCCTTCTGGGCAGACAGTTCAATTTTTGCGGATTTTTGCTGCTGCCAGCGACCGATCTGAGTGGCTTGTAACTGCAGTTGTCGCAGTTCGCCTGTCCAGGCTTCGCCATCCTTTTTTCCGGCCAGTTCCAGGGCCAGGTGGTCTTTCTTCGAATCGGCCTGCACGGTCAAGGTGTGGCTGGCCGGGTTGCCCTGCAGATGGATAGTGGCCTGCTCAATGTGGGTTTCACCAAGTTGGAGCGCCCTTGCCTGCAGTTCAGCCTGCAGAGCTGCCTGCTCCTTCCACACCCCCTGCGCCCTGCCGTTGAGCCGTTCAATGCGGTTGCCGGCATAGGCAATATCGGCACCCTGCAGTTCCATCCTGATGGCTGGTTCCTGCCTCGCTCCCTGTACCCGGGCCGTAACCTGCAGACTGCCGCCCAGTTGGGGCAGCAGTTCCTGCAGATCCGGCGAATCAAGCTGCAGTTCAAGCGCCACCGTCTCCTTAAGCGTTCCCTGGACATCCAGGCTGGTACGGCCCACTACCGCATGCACGCCCGGAATGCTGAGCGCACCATCCTGATACGTGGCAGAACCGCTCGCACTGAGCGGATAACCCCGCAACTGCCCGGTTAGCGCCTCGATTTGCACATCCGTACTCAGGCGTCCCTCATTAAAGTTGCCCTGGGAGCTGAGCTTGCCGCTCAAAGCCCCCGGCAGATCCGCCAGGACAATATCCGGATTGACGCCTTCAGCCGTGATCCCGGCATCCCAGGCCAGGGCCGGGCTCCAATCGAGACTGCCTGCCAGATCAAGATGGCCGCTGGTGTCCGTTAATCTGAGCGCCTCGATGACCAACCCATCCCAACTCACCTGCAAAGTGCTTTGCAGACCCAGCGGTCGCTGCAGTTCCTTGGAAACCAGCCTGCCATCCAGATCCAGATCGTAGTTGCGGATGTCGCCCTTGCCGTGAATCTCTACCTGGTCAAAAATCTGGGCCGGCCAGGTGCTGTTTACGGCGTCCAGGGCCAAATGCGGGCTCTTCAGCAGCGCCTGCCACTGCAAGTCGCCAAGCACATCTAAAACTTCGCCCTGCAACTCAACTTCCTGCGGCTCTGTGAGGGCGCTTTGCACTCCCAGCTTAGTCAGATCCCCGCTCACATTGCCTTTGCCACGGATCGGCCCGTAGCCTTCAAAGTCAAAGGCATAGAGCAGCTCCAACTGCAGCGGATAATCGCCGGTCGTACGCACCTGCCCCTTGCTGTGCACATCCATCCAACTGTTTTTAACAGCCAGCCTCTCAAAATGCAGCTCCTGACCTAGGGCTTTCAACTGCTCGACTTCAGCCCGAATCAGGCCGAATTGTTCGGCGTCACCCGAGAAAATATGCAGATCTTCCAGGACTACCCGGCCGGCCTGCAGACCCAGGAGAAAGGAAAAGGCCGGCAGGCGCAGCGGCTCATCCTGAGCCTGTTCCGGCTCTTCGGCAGGAGACAATCTCAGGTGTACGCCACTGAGATGCAGGGTTTGCAGTTGCAGTTCCTTGCGGATCAGGGCCGCCGGATGCCACTGTAACTGCAGCTTGTCGATAACCAGCTCCGTGCCGCTACCGGCATAGCGCAGGCCCTTGAGGGCCAGGCCGGAGCTGAGTCTGCCCTGACCCGACTGCACTGCCACCTGCCCCTTGCTGAGCTTATCCGTCAAAAAAAGCACGGCATTCAGACCCGGCTGGGTGCTGAACCCGAGCAGCAGGGTCAGGGCGAGCAGGAGCACCAAGCCCAGGGGAATACCAAGAATCCAAAGTATACGGCGCTTGGTCACAGATCCGTCCCGATAGTGAAATGGATGCGGATGGTCTTGAGCTGCACATCCTCCACCGGCACGGCCAAATCAAGCCGGAGCTGGCCAAAGGGCGCGTTCCAGTGGAAGCCCACACCCGCACCGGAGATCATGGTGTAGTCGGCAAAGTCGTTCATCACCGCAGCGCTGTCGTAAAATGCGGCCAGGGCATAGCTGCCGAAAAGAATACGCTCCAACTCCACGCTGTAGACCATGAGGTGGCGGCCGCCGATGATATTGTCTTCCTTGTCACGGGGAGCAATTTTCTTATAGCCATAGCCGCGCACGCTTTGATCGCCGCCCGCGTAGAAGCGCAAAGAAGGCGGCAGATCGCCCAGGTCATCCGACCAGGTCGTGCCGATCTGGCCCCGGCTGATGATGCGCCAATCGTCAAAAAAGGTGTAGATGCCCTTGCCGCCCGCCTTGGCCTGGATAAAGGAGGTGCTGGCCAAAAGGCTGTCTTCGCTGCCCTCAAGCGAGGCCCAGAGCCTAAGCCCCCTGCGGGTGTTGATGCGGTTATCGGCAAAGACCAAAGAGCCGCTGATGCCGGGGATGAGCAGGGAGGCATGGCCGCTCCGCAGGCCGGTATCGTATTTTTCGTCCAGATACTGCAGGTATACCGCCACCTGGCCGTTTTTCCAGTTGTGTTCGCGGCTGACCTTGCTCAGCCAACTGGTGGTGTCGATATTGGCAAAGGATTCTGTCTGGTAGGCCGTATTGATGGTAAGCCTGTCCTTACTCGGATCACCGATGGGGATGCCGTACATGCCGGCAAAGCTGCTCAGGCGCTCCGAGGGACGCAGCCGCATATCCAATTGGTGTCCCTTGCGGTTGACGTAGCGGTTGGAATAATCCAGGGTCGCCCGGGCCCCGGTATCGGTACCGTAGCCTAAACCAAAACCGTAACGGTTGCGCGGTGCAGGCGTGGTCAGCACCTCAACCGGCACCTTGCCGTCCTCTGCCGCAGCTAAGTCGTAGTTGACATCCACTGTGCTGAAATAATTGGAATCATAGAGGGATTGGCGCATGGCCGTAAGTGCGTGCGGCGAGAGGGCATCGCCTTTTTTCACCGGCGAAATCCTTTGCAACAGCTCATGATCCAAAATAGTGGAATTAAAATCCAGGTCGGCCACCGTGTACTTGATGCCCGTATCCAGGTGCAGGAAGACATCGGCGCTGTTATCCGAACGCCGCACCTCTACCCGGCTGGTTTCGTAACGCGAGCGTGGATACCCCAATTCTGTGGCCAGATCCAGGAGCGAACTCTTGTTTTGCTCATAGATGCTGTGGTTGAAGACCTCGCCCTTGCTCAGGCCAAACTTATCCCTGGCCTGAAGCAGGTTTTTCTCGTCTGCGCCCTCGCCCGAATAGCTGAGATCAAGCGAATCGATGCGCACCGCCTCTCCAAGCTCGGCCTTGACGCGCACACTCCAGCCCCGGGCGGAGCGTTCCCCCGAAATATCGATTTTTGCATTATAATAGCCAAAGGGCTCAAGCGCGGTGGCTGCCTCTTTTTTCGCCTTTTCAAGATAGTAGGCGAACATGCCTTCACTGAGCGGCAGTTCCGGATCGAGCTTGCTGAAGGAGAGATAGTTGCGGATATTGGTGCTTTGCGCCTCGCTCAGTTTGCCCTCAATGTGCACCTGCACAGATTCCTTTTTCGTACGGGTGGCGTTTTCTGCTGCAGCTTCCGGCTGTTCTTCCTCTGCAAACAGAAATTGGGGCAGAAAAAGCACTACCAATGCAGCTAGAAATACACTCCGGCATAAGCGCCACCGGCTTCGTATGACCGAGGAAGGCTGGGCTGAAAGGTAACAAAAACTCACAGGGGTATGGGCGGTTTGAAAGTGTTTCTATGCATCTCTAGCCTTCTCAAGCTGAGACCGGCTACCAGGCAAGTTACAGACCAGGCAGGCCTACAGGCTGCGGCTCAAAGGGGCAATCTCCGCGCCATCGGCAACATGGCGGCCAATCAGGACAGAGTTGGCCCCAATCCGCACCGCTGTACCCAGACGGCAGTCCCGCAAGACCACACCCTGCTCCACCACGCAGCCGGGACCAAGGCTGCTTGCCCCTTCAATGCTCACCCGGCCGTGGAGAATGGAGTCCTGGCCGATGGTGCAACCAGGGGCCACACGGGTGGTGTGCGGACAGAGCATGCTTACACCTGAGCGCATCAATTCCAGATTACGCCGCTCCTGCAGGGCAACTTCCGCCTGGGCCAATTCCACCCTGGAGTTAACTCCAAGCACATCCATGGCCTCCTGATGCACAAAGGCCTGCACCCGGCGGCCCTCCCGGCGGGCAATGGCCACGATATCGGTCAGGTAGATTTCTCCCTGGCTGTTGTCGGTGCCCACCTGAGCCAGGGCTGCAAAGAGAAAGGCAGCATCGGCGATATAGATACCGGCATTGATCTCACTAATTGCACGTTCTTCCTCGCCGGCATCTTTTTCTTCCACAATCGCCTGCACCTCATCCGTTGCACTGCGCAGGATGCGGCCATAACCAAAGGGCTGGGGCAAGGTGGTAGTCATCAGGGTAAGGGCCGGTTGTTCCGTCTGATGCTGGGCCAGCATGGCCGCAAGTGTTTCCGCCCGAATAAGCGGCGTATCACCGCAGAGAATCAGGATCTGATCCAGCCCCGCACAGGCAGCCTCGGCGCAGAGCACCGCATGGCCGGTGCCCCGCTGCTCTGCCTGCAGCACGGTCTTTACCGGCAGATCGCTCAGCACGGCCTGCACCGCCTCCTGCTGATGACCAACCACCACGGCAATCTGCTCCAGGCCCGCAGCCAGGGCTGCATCCAACACGTGCCGGAGCATGGGCCGGTAAAAAATCTGATGTAAAACCTTGGCCTGGGCGGATTTCATCCTCGTACCCTTGCCCGCAGCCAAAACAATAGCGCCAGTTGATACAGCCATGCGATCTCCTTTCTGAAAAATGACGTCCCGCCCACCTTACGGAAAGAAGAAAGGGTTGACAAGCACTACGTGAACCGCTTTCCTGTTGTTTTTTCGGATACTGAATTATGCCCACAACAACTGGACCTATGAAACCACAAGATCACCCCATACTTATTGTCGACGGCGCCTGCGGCACCAATCTGCAGGAAATGGCCATTCCCTTTGCCGCCTGGGACGGCCGCGAAGGCTGCAACGAAATATTGAACCTGAACGCACCTGAGGTCATCGTCGCCCTGCACCGCAGTTTTGTTGAGGCGGGCGCCATGGTGCTGGAAACCAACACCTTTGGCGCAAGCCGCATTGTCCTACAAGAATACGGCCTTGAGAACCAGGTGGCGGCCATCAACCAGGCGGCGGTTGCCAATGCCCGCAGCGCAATAAACGGCAAGGCCGACACCTATATTGCCGGCTCCGTCGGGCCGGGCACCAAGTTGCCCTCCTTGGGCCATATCAGTGTGGATGAACTGAGCCACGCCTACGAAGAGCAGATCGAGGCTCTGGTACAGGCCGGAGTGGATCTGCTCATTATCGAGACCTGTCAGGATCTTTTGCAAACCAAGACCGCGCTCGTCACCTGCTTTGCCACCTTAAAGCGCCTTCAGAAAGAACTACCGGTGATGGCCTCCATCACCATCGAACGCACCGGCACCATGCTGGTGGGAACGGATATTGCCGCTGCAGCCGCTACCTTTGAGCCCTTTCCGCTTTTTTCCTTTGGCCTCAACTGCGCTACCGGCCCGGCGGATATGGAATCCCACATCCGCTACCTCAGCCGGCACTGGCCGGGACGTATCTCCTGCGTACCCAATCAGGGCCTGCCGGAAGTGATTGACGGCAAAACCTGCTACTCGCTCAGTCCGGCGGTCTATGCCAAGGAAATGCGGCGTTTTGTCAGCGAATATGGCGTGAGCGTGGTCGGCGGCTGCTGCGGCACAACCCCGGCCCACACCAAAGCCCTGGTTGAAGCCCTGCAAGGGGTAAGGCCTAAGGCCCGGGAGGTGCAGTCATGAAGCCCTCGGTTTCCAGCTTGTATCAGGCGGTGGAGTTGCAGCAGGAGATTCCGCCGCTCATCATCGGCGAGCGCGCCAATGCCAATGGCTCAAAAAAATTCCGCGAACTGCTTTTGGCAGACGATTACCAGGCCTGTCTGCGCATCGCCCAAGAGCAGGAGGCCAAGGGCGCGCAGGTGATCGACCTCTGCACCGCCTATGCGGGCCGCGACGAAATCAAGGACATGACCACCATGGTGCAGCTCTGCGCCTCGTCCTTGAAAGCGCCGCTGATGATCGATTCCACTACGTCCGAGTGCATCGAGGCCTGCCTGAAGCTGTATCCGGGCCGAGCCACCATCAACTCGGTCAATCTGGAGGACGGCGGCGCAAACCTGCGCCGGGTCTGCTCTGCCGCCAAGCAGTACGGTGCTGCGGTGGTGGCCCTCACCATCGACACCGAGGGCATGGCTATGCGGGCGGAAGACAAACTGCGCATTGCCCGCGCCATCCATGATATTGCCGTGGGCGAATGCGGGCTTAGGCCGCAGGATCTGCTCTTTGACTGCCTTACTTTCACGGTCGGCTCGGGCGATGCCGGCTTAAACGATGCCGCCATTCAGACCCTTGAGGCCATTCGCCTGGTCAAGAAGGAACTGCCCGGCTGCCTCACCGTGCTGGGGCTGAGCAATATCTCCTTTGGCCTTGCCCCTGCAGCCCGCAAGATCCTCAACTCGGTCTTTCTGCACGAGGCGGTGGCTGCCGGGCTCGATGCCGCCATTGTGGATGCGGCCCGGATCATGCCGCTGGCGAACATTGCCGAGGAAGACCGCCTTATCTCTTTGGATCTGCTCTACAACCGCGCAAAGGCTGAGGGCGCAAGCCCGCTCATGCGTTTTATCGAACATTTTTCCGGCAAGGAGCAGGAGGCGCAAGAGGAGGAGGGCGATCAGGGCAAGACCACTGAGGAAATCCTGTTCCACAAGGTGCTCAGCGGCGACAAGGAAGGCCTGGAGGACGTGCTTGCCATCGCGCGCGGCCGCATGCAGCCGCTCGACATCATCAACCAGGTACTGGTGCCTGCCATGCGCCATGTGGGAGAACTCTTCGGCAAGGGCGAAATCCTGCTGCCCTTTGTGCTCCAGTCCGCAGAGGTGATGAAGGCCGCGGTGACCCTTCTTGAGCCGTTCATGGACAAGGCCGATGCCGGCGGCAGCACCAGCATTCTTCTGGCAACGGTGCAGGGCGATGTGCACGATATCGGCAAAAACCTGGTAGACATCATCCTGAGTAACAACGGCTACACCGTGCACAACATCGGCATCAAGGTGCCGGCGGAAACCATTATCGAAAAGGCCAAGGAGCTCAAAGTAGACCTTATCGGCCTCAGCGGTCTTTTGGTGAAATCCGCCATTGTCATGCAGGAATCCCTGCCGCAGTACCGTGAGGCCGGTCTCACCATGCCCATCCTTTTGGGCGGTGCCGCACTGACCCCGAAGTTCGTGGCCCAGAGCTGCGCGCCCAGCTATCCCCAGCCGGTGGTCTACTGTGCGGATGCCTTTGCCGGGCTCAAGGCGGTGCAGGAGTTTGAGGAGGGCAGGTTGCAGACCACCACCTGGAATGAAGAGACTGCGGTGCAGGCCATGAAGCCGGGGGTGAAGGAAGAACTGAGGCGGGACAATCCAGTACCCGAACCGCCCTTTCTCGGCCAGCGCTACCGGGAAGATATCGACCTTGCCCAGGTGCTGGACCTGGTCAATGTGCAGGCACTCTTCCGGGGCCGATGGGGTTACCGCCGCGGTAAGATGAGTACCGACGAATACCGGAACCTGTTGAGTAAAACAGTGGAGCCGCTCTACCGCAAGCTCTGTGACCAGGCCCTTGATGCGGGCTGGATCGAGGCCAAGGTTTCCTACGGCTATTTCCGCTGCCGATCCGAGGGCGACAATCTCCTGGTCAGCGACGAAGACAAAGAATACCTCTTCTCTTTCCCCAGGCAGGCCCAGGCTCCCTACCTCTGTATTGCTGATTATTTCAAGGACGCGCAGGCAGGCGGAGATATCGCCGCCTTCTTCGTGGTGACCATTGGCCCGCATTTTGCCGAGGAAACCGCCAAGCTGTATGCAGCCAACGCCTATCACGACTACCTGATGCTGCACGGTCTGAGTGTGGAAATCACCGACGCGCTAGCCGAATACTGGCATGCCGTCATGCGGCAAGAACTGGGCATAGGCGGGGCCACACCAGAGCCGGTGGCAGGAGCAATCACCCAGAGTTACCAGGGCTCCCGCTACGGTTTTGGCTATCCGGCCTGCCCGGATCTGGAGGCGCACCGGCCGGTCTTTGCCCTGCTCAAGCCGGAGGCGATCGGCGTCAGCCTGACTGAAAACATGCTCATGGTGCCGGAGCAGACAACCTCAGCCATTGTGGTCCACCATCCCCAGGCAAAATACTTTGCGGTCTAGAGAGGAGAGATGATAACACAAGAAAATACAGGCAGATACATCTGCGCCAACTGCGGCTACGTCTACGACCCGGCCCTTGGCGACGCCATGAACAACATTCCGACGGGCACCGCCTTTGACGATTTACCGGCGGAATGGGTCTGCCCCATGTGCTACGCCACTAGAGATTTGTTCGACCCGTTGGACTAATTTCACTTCCAGATCAAAGCGCTATCTGTGTCGGCTTCGGAGACACATTTCTTTGATTTGAAACTGGAATAATCTGTTCTGAAAAATCTGAACATAAGAAAGCCCCGCACCTCTTCCGGCCAGGAAGAGGTGCGGAGCTTTTACTGACAGAAACGACAGAGTGTCGTGCTCTGGTATTACTGCTTCTTGCGGCGCGTTATGCCGGTCATGCCCAAGAGACCAAAGCCCAAAATGGCCAAAGTACCGGGCAAGGGCACCGGCGCGCTGGGCGGATCTACCGGCGTGACATCTACCCCGCCAAGGATGTAGTGGGTATCAAGGTGATCAAGGCCAATAATGCCTGAAAAGGCGAAGCGAGATGCTGTGGGCAACAGCTCGCCAAGGGCAAAACCCATGGATCCAAAACCGTAGTTATTCGCGATCGGTACAGTATCAAAATCAATCCAATCGGCAACTGCAGCCCCCCAAGGATTAAGACCAACCATACCAATGCTCGTGTTGTTCTCATCAATAGCAGACACTACAGCGGTAAACTGAGGCCAAGGTCCGGAAGCCCAAAGGCCCCCCAGGTCAACTGTATTCAGGCGTACTTCCTTGTCGAAGTCGAGGAACAAGGTTTCACCAGGCCCGGTGAAAGAATAGTTGATGGTGCCAACTCCAGCGCCAATCGTATCCCAGTCGCTGACACTGCCAACACCCAGCCCAAAAGTTGTTTGGCCAATGGATGTCAAGTTCGTGGGTTCGAGTGCCATACGGTAGGCGGCTGCAGAAGCGGTAGCGGTCAGCCCGCTTTCGGTGAAGGTTTTAGTCTTGGTAGCCAATGTGGTCGTGCCTGTAAAGTCAAAGGAAACCATGCCTGCCATGGCTCCGGACGCCGTCATCAAAGAACCCAGAACGATTACTGCCAGTGTCTTGCGCATTGTGTTTCTCCCTGCTCGGTTGTGGTGAGTGATTATTGCCGCAAAGCGGCCCCTTCCTTATTACAAACAGCCCATACCGAGCTGTTCGTCCTTTCCTTGAACCTCTTGCATGGCCTTGGCTGCGCTGTTTTCATGTCAAACAACCTTGGCCATATTCAGGCTACAGGCGCATATCCCCTGCCTTTTCAGGCTCTCGGCAAAAAACAGATCCTGAAAAACAATACCATACGTCGGAACCGGCCCTTTAGAACCTGCTCTAACCAAATCGCTGATTTAATTTTGCTCGGCACTATTCTGCAGAATCATATTTTTAGCAAGGAATTTATTGTAACACGTTTATATTCGAACAAAATCAACATAAAATCAATAGATTGTAAGCTTAAATACCGGTCGCAAAAAAATTTATTAACAAACCTGAAATAAAAAGCAAGCGAATATCTGACATTCACAGAGAACCACGCCTGCTGTGATGGCGACGTAAAAATCTGCTCGCACTACCAGAATTGATTATCTTCATTTTGTTGCATCAGAAAAACTGCAAGACAGAAACAAGCATAAGGGTGCTTCGGCCTGCATGCCGCAAGCAAGGAGCCGGACGACGCTACTGCCATCCATGAGTACGAGGAACATGTGCAGCGCAAAGGGACGCGTAATCATCCTCTTTCGTCCTGGGAGCAGCAGGGCAACCGGACACGTTCCCGTATTCGCAGCCGGGTGGAGCATATTTTCGGCATCCAGACGCAGCGTGCCGGCAATCTGATATTGCGTGGCATTGTCCTCCTGCGGGCCAAGGCAAAAATTGGCCTGCGCAACCTGCGCCTATAACCTGGATCGATACGGCACTCCGGCAGGAGTGTAGGGATATTGCGCCCAGAGCTTGGAAAAAGCCTCTGGACGCATCCAAGACTTGAAAAATCGGCTGCGTAGCGGTTGCTTATGGCGGAACACAGCCAGATGGCCACCTTTTTTCGCTCAAAAAAAAAATGGATAAAAAACCTCGCTGAGCAGCACTAAGACTATTCTTCGAGCGAACCTAGAGATGACAACACAGAAAAATACAGGCAGATACAACTGCAGCTACATCTATGATTCCGTCCTTGGCGGTGCCATGAACACCATCCCGGTAGACCCCATCTTTGATGATCTACCGGCAGAATGGGTCACTGCTTCATGTGCTATGCCGCCAAGGATCTGTTCGACCTGCTGGATTGACGGACATTCATACTGCCGGCGACAGAAAGAATTATGGCAAAAAATAGAATTACCATACCTAATGTTCAGCAGTTCGTAGAGTTAATCAATAAGGAAAAAAACCTAAACAGACAGGAGACAAACTACCGTACATGTCCGGCGCCGGCACCAAAGATATTTTATGCAAGTTTCAGTATTTTACGGGCAGTCGTACCCATGACCTTGCGTCGAACCTCGTCGGAAAGAGGGAACTCCCGGTATGCGGCAAGGGCGTCTTCTAATTCGATAAAGGGGTGAGCACTGGCGAAAACAACCTTGTCTTGAATAAGGCCACACATGGCATCCACAAACACTTCACGCATGGGCGCACGTTCGTATTCTGAAAAATCCATGTACACGTTGGCGTTGCGTAGACAAGCGTAAATGGCCTCATTCACGAAAGGATACCCACCATGGCTCATAATAAGTGTGAGCTCTGGGAAATCTCGGGCAACCTGGTCCACCTGACGCGGATCGCAATGATCCATAAGAGCACCCGGCACCTGAGGAGGCGGGGCCATGGTGATAAAAACCGGGATATCCAGTTCGGCACACTTGGTATACAATGGGTAAAATCGCGCCTCGCAGGCAGGAATGTGGGCCAGATACGGATCAATGGCTATGCCTTTCATACCGTACTCTTCCACGGCCTGAACTATTTCCCGCACAGCGTTCATTTTCTTGTGCGGATCAATCCCCCAAAAACCCACAAAACGTTCCGGATACGCCCGGCAGAACTCCAGCACACTCTTGTTGTTGGCTGGAGAACCGTAGGTTGTTTCGGCATCGCGGCCGGTTATCACCCCAAGGCTGACCCCAAGGCGATCCATGTTCTCCACCACCTTGGGCAGCGGCTCTGCCTGACGGGCATCAAACCCGATGGCCTTGCAGGCAGCCTTGAACATGCTGCTGTTTTTTATGCCGTTAATAATTTCCGGGGTGTTGGGCCGGAAGCGGAAATCAACGATATCCATTGTCTATACTCCTTGTGAACGGGTTTGGCATTCCCTGGAATGCTTAGGTCTGCAAGTAGCGGGGAAATAGAGAAGAGGTACTCAGCCGGCAGTAAAAAAGACCGGGGTTGCCCCCGGTCTTTCTCGCTGCGCCACATACAATTAAAGTGCCGATAGCGGAATTGCCTCTCCCTGCGCCAGGCGCTTACGATTGTTGGTGCCAATCCACCAGGCAGAGATAGCGCTGACCACGCCGGCGAACATCACATAGCCCGCGATCAGCCATGGCTCGCCCCCGCCCACCTTGAGCAGGTAGGTAGCGATTAGGGGCGTAATGCCGCTGGCAAAAATACCGGAGAACTGATAGACGAAAGAGATGCCCGTATAACGCACCTTGGCATCGAACAATTCAGAAAAAAGTGCTGCTTCGGGGCCATAAACCGATGCATAGAAAAAGCCGAAGGGGATAATGATTGACAGCCAGATAATGGCAACATTGCCGCCGCTCATCTTCATAAACCAGAAACCAGCAATAGCGGACAGTCCGGTCAACAGAGAGCCCCAGAAGTAGATGCGGGTCCGGCCGATTTTATCAGAAAGCCAGCCAAAGAACGGTATGGTTGCAATCATAAGAATAGCTCCACCCATAACACCGGTAAGAGCATCGGTTTTATCGACGTGTAAGGTCTGAGTCAGATAGGCGATGGAGAACACCGCAAAAATATTGAAAAACACACCGTCAACATAGCGTGCACCCATTCCAGCAAGGACTGGCCCGGGAGATTTGGTCAATACATCCTTAATGGGCAGTTTCACTTCTTCACCCGATTCCTTGACTTGGGCAAACTCAGGTGATTCCATGACATGCAAACGGATGTACATGCCGACAAGTACTAGTACAATCGACAAAATAAAAGCAATACGCCAGCCCCACGCCATAAACTGGGCATCACTCAGCACATAGGTGAGCAGGGCGATAACTCCGGATGCCAGGCAAAGCCCGATGGCTAAGCCGATCTGCGGGATACTGGCATAGAGGCCACGTTTTTCCTGGGGTGCACACTCAAAAGCCATCAGTACAGCGCCGCCCCATTCGCCACCCAAGCCAATGCCCTGAGCTATGCGCAGGACCAATAACAGCAGGGGCGCCCAGATGCCGATCTGTGCATAAGTAGGCAAGAGGCCAATGAGCACAGTAGCCGCACCCATAATCATAAGAGTCAGCACCAGCATGCTCTTGCGGCCAAGTTTATCGCCGAAGTGGCCAAAAACTATGCCGCCAAAGGGACGGCTGACGAAACCCACTGCGAACGTACCATAGGCCAGCATGGTCGAGACAAGAGGATCACCAGTTGGAAAATACAGTTTATTAAAAACAATACCCGCCACAACTCCGTACAGAAAAAAATCATACCACTCAATAGTGGCTCCGATGAGGCTCGCCGTAACGACGCGTCTCAAAGCATTTGGTTGACAGTAATCTGGCTGATTCATGTTTTGTCTCCTGATTTTGAGTGATTAAGCAATCTGAATCTCTGCTCGTCTTCTGAACGGAAAAGGGGCATTGCACAGAAGAGTTTCTTGTTTGTCTCTGCACCTGCCTGACCATCCCCTTCATAAAACCACACGCAACACAAGATTTACTTATGCAACCATTATGCCAGATTTATATAAGCCCAATACGTCGCCATAAACGTAAAAAATAATTATGACACACATAAAAAATGGTGATTTCTGCAAGTTTTTATTGCTGGCCTCTCATTGCGCAACACGATCATTGCGATTTTGCATCGTTCAAAAATTTTTTGTGGCTAATTTAAAAAACTATTAATTCAGCATATTACAACGATTCAACTCTATTTGACTGCTATCACGCAGGTCAAAATGATGCATTTTTGCACACCAAAAGCCTGTCTTATGTCAATTCTGTTGAAAATTTGCATCAACAAAATCGTTGGATGCTGAAATTCCGCCGCGAATAGTCCGAAAAGGACGAAAAACCATCGTTACCTTCAAAAAACAAATTGGCACGAAAAATGCTTAAACAACGGCAGATGACATTTCGCCCCGGCTTGGACGCATAGGCAAGCCCGAGCGGAACAACCAGCCCGTACACTTTTTATGGAGGCCGATATGACTAGGTTAGTTTGCGAATGTATGTCGCCGCAAGAAGAGCGTTTGTATGACAAGATTGAAGGAAAGGAGGATAAGTTTCGTCTGACTCATCCTCGCGTTTTTAAGTTGCTCGACCGTTTTGACGGACAAAAACCCCGTATTGATATTGAGCGTGCTCTGTACTTTACCCAGTCTATGGAGCAAACCGATGGTCAGCCCATTGTTTTACGCTGGGCCAAGGCGCTCAAGCATATTGCCGAGAATATCACCGTATATGTACAAGAAGACCAGCTCTTGCTGGGACGCGCTGGCTGCAATGGCCGCTACGGTATCCTCTATCCGGAACTGGATGGCGACTTCCTCGACATTGCCGTGCGCGAGCTGCCCACCCGTGAAACCTCGCCTGCTACCATAACTGCGGAAGATGCCAAACGGGTTATTGAAGAGATCGCACCATACTGGAAGGGCAAGACCTTCCATGAGGCACTCAATGCATCTCTGCCCCCGGATGTACACAAACTGACCTACGATGATCCGGAAGGCCTGATTTCCCGCTTTATCGTCAACGAGACGGCGTCATTTCGCTCATCCATCCAGTGGGTGCATGACTACGAGAAAATTTTGAAGCGTGGCTTTAACGGCATCAAAAAAGAAGCCGAGGAAAAATTGGCCGCACTTGATCCGCTCAGCCCAATCGACAACTGCGAGAAGAAGCCTTTCCTCGAAGCAATCGTCATTGTCTGTGAGGCTATCGTTCTGTGGGCAAAGCGTCACGCAGTGCTGGCCCGTGAAATGGCTGCCCAGGAAAACAACCCTGAACGTAAGCAAGAACTCCTGCGTATGGCCGAGCATGCCGAGCATGTACCCGGCGAACCGGCGCGCAACTTCTACGAAGCCTGTCAGAGCCAGTGGTTTACCCAGATGTTCTCTCGCCTTGAGCAGAAAACCGGCACCACCATCTCCAACGGCCGCATGGATCAGTACCTGTACCCCTTCTACGAAAAAGATATGGAAGCGGGTAAGCTCACCGAAGAGCAGGCTATTGAGTTGTTGGAATGCATGTGGGTCGGCATGGCCGAGTTTATCGATATGTACATCTCCCCGACCGGCGGCGCCTTTAACGAGGGCTATGCCCACTGGGAAGCTGTAACCGTTGGCGGTCAGACCCCGGACGGCTACGACGCCACCAACGACCTGACTCACCTGATCCTGCGCTCTAAAAGAGAATTCCCGCTGCACTATCCGGACCTGGCAGCCCGTATTCATAGCTGCGCGCCCGAGAGCTACCTGTGGGATGTGGCCGAAACCATTAAAGACGGCTCTGGCTTTCCGAAACTGATTAACGATGAAGAGGTGGTGCCGCTGTACGTTTCCAAGGGGGCTACCTTTGCAGAAGCCTACGATTACGCCGTTTCTGGCTGCACCGAGGCCCGTATGCCCAACCGTGACACCTACACCTCCGGCGGGGCCTATATCAACTTTGCCGCAGCCATTGAAATGGTTCTGCGTAACGGTCGCATGCAGAAATACGGTGACCGCGTCCTGGGTGCAGAGACCGGCGATCCTTGTTCCTTTACTGAATGGGAACAGTTCTGGGATGCTTATGTAGAACAGCACAAACTCTTTTTGCGTGCTGCCTTTATTCAGCAATACAACATCAACAATCTGCGGGCCAAGCACTTTGCTCAGCCAATGGGCTCAGCCATGCATGACCTGTGCATGAAGCATTGCATAGACCTGCACCAGACTCACATCCCCGAAGGTATCAATTTCGGTTATTTTGAGTACATGGGTTTTGGTACTGTGGTTGACTCCTTGAGCGCCATCAAGAAGCTAGTGTTTGAAGATAAAAAGCTGACCATGGCACAGGTTATTGAAGCTATCGACAAGAATTTCGAAGGTTACGAAGATATCCATGCTATGCTCAAGGCTGCGCCCTGCTACGGTAACAACGATCCCTTTGCCGATGCCATCGGCAAGGAGATTGATAAAATTTCCGTTGAGTTTGGCCATAAATACAGCGAAGAACTGGGTATCCATAATGATGTGCGCTATGTGCCCTTCACCTCGCACGTGCCCTTTGGCAAGGTGGTTTCTGCTACACCTAACGGACGTAAATGCTTCACACCGCTCTCAGATGGTTCTTCCGCCTCGCACGGTGCAGATGTCAACGGTCCCACTGCGGTTTTACTGTCCAACTACCGTACTAAAAACCACGCCATGCGTGACCGGGCCGCCCGCATGCTCAACATCAAATTCACACCCAAAAGCCTGGAAGGCGACCAAGGCACAGAGAAACTGGTATCTTTTATCCGCACTTTCTGTGACTTGAAGATCTGGCACGTACAGTTCAACGTTATCAACCGGGATACGCTCATTGCCGCCAAGAAGGATCCGGAAAAGTACAGGAGCCTGATTGTTCGTATCGCGGGCTACAGCGCCTACTTTGTAGATCTTTCCCCGGACCTGCAGGATGACCTGATCGCCCGTACCGAGCATGCGATCTAATGTTAAAAAAACGTATCATCTGAAGTTCTAATCATGTAAGGGGGAGGTGGAGTCTGTGGCTCTGCCTCCCCTTTTTTTGGATTTTCTACCACCAGAGCTGAATGGAGAACGCCATGGGCGTTATGGAAGACAAAAAAACCGAAGGTTTTGTTTTCAATATTCAAAAGTGTTCGGTCCACGACGGCCCCGGTATCCGGACCATCGTCTTTCTCAAGGGTTGTCCTTTGTCCTGTCGCTGGTGCAGTAATCCGGAATCCATCCATCCGGAACCTGACCTGGCTTACAATGAGGGCCGCTGCCTCACCTTGGCTAAATGCCGGCGCTGTCTGGAGGCATGTCCACGCGGAGCAATACAACCCAGCGAAGAAGGCTGTATTTATATTGATCGCAACCTATGCCCCGGTTGTGACATGCCCTGCGCCGAAGCCTGTCCGTCGCAGGCCCTCAATGTTTACGGCAAGCGTCGCTCGGTTGATGATGTATTGCGCACCGTGGAACAGGATGCAGTTTTTTATGCTCGCTCCACCGGCGGCATGACCCTTTCAGGGGGCGAGCCGCTGTTGCAGATTGATTTTGCCCTGGCGCTTTTACGGGAAGCACGCCGGCGGCGTATTCATACCGCCATTGAGACCTGCGGCAGAGTTCCATGGAACAACTATGAGAAGACCGCGCCCTATATCAATTATTATCTCTATGATATCAAACATATGAATGATGATAAGCACATAGAGTTCACCGGCGCTTCCAACAAGATCACCTTAGATAATCTGCGCAAGTTAAGCGCTCTGGTACCGGAAAAAACCATCCTGTGCCGGACTCCTGTGGTACCTGGCTTCAATGATAACGCAGAGGATATCCGCGCTATTTGTGAGTTCATCAAGCCCCTTGCCAATGTGCATTACGAATTGCTGCCCTACCACCGGCTTGGTACGCAGAAATACATTTTTTTGGGCCGCACGCCGCAGATGGGTGATGTCCAACTCGACAAAAGTATCATTCCCAAACTCCTTGAAACCGCTGTCGGCATTTTGGGCAGGGAACGAGTCGTACTCCTGAAAAAATAGAGGTGCGAAGAAGCAGGATCAGTGGTTGGCGTCCAAGTGACGGCAATGCAACCCTCCAAAGGATAAGGTGAAGGCATCCGTGTGATGGAAAAGGAGCAGAGGCTTGCACGATATGATTTTACGCATACCTTCCTTCTGCGGCGTTTCACTATCGCGGCGCCGAGGCAGCATTCTGGTCAGCATCCGAATATCGGATCAATACGCTGATTTTCCTTTTTCTCTACCGCCATGACGATCATAACCAAGCATTTCCGCTCCATTCTTGACGCTTTGCCCAACGGCATCTTCATATCTGATGTCGCCGGCACAGCTCTTTACATCAACCGGATGTACGAACAGATCACCGGGCTGAAACAAGAGCGGGTGCAAGGAAAAAATGTTCGCACCCTGCTTAACGACGGAACGTTTGATCACATCCTTAACCCCGAGATCGTCGCCACCGGAAAGCCCAGCACCCATGTACAAAGCCTGGCCAATGGCAAAAAACTTGCACTGAACGGCTTTCCGGTTTTTGACAGTCGCGGCACGCTCTGTCTGGTGGTAACCATTGTGCGCGATATCACCATGATCACCCACCTCAACGATCAGTTGAAGGAGCAACGCAATCTTATTAGCCAGATCAATGAACAAATGGCCTATCTGGCGGAAGAGGAGAGCCGCAAGACCGACATTGTTTTTCAAAGTACTGCCATGAAAAGCGTACAGCGCTTTCTGGTAAATGTGGCCCGCTCGAACGCCACCCTGCTGATCATGGGGGAAACCGGGGTGGGCAAAGATGTGTTTGCCCGCTACACCCACAGCATGAGTACTCGAAACGACAAGATACTGTTAAAGGTCGACTGCGGCAGTATTGCCGAAAACCTTATTGAATCGGAGATGTTTGGCTATATGCCGGGCTCGTTCACCGGTGCCGGCGCGAAAGGGAAGGCCGGATATTTTGAACTTGCACAGGGCGGCACGGTATTTCTCGATGAGATTGGCGAATTACCGTTACAGATGCAAACCAGGCTTTTACGGGTGCTCCAGGATGGTGAAATCATGCGGATTGGCGGCTCCAGCCCCAGGCAGGTTGATGTGCGCATTATTGCCGCCACCAATCGGGATCTGGAAAAAAGGGTGCAAGACGGATTGTTTCGTAGCGACCTCTACTACCGGCTCAAGGTGGCTTCGGTCTCCATCCCTCCCCTACGCGACCGGCCAGACGATATTCAGCCTTTAGCCGAACATTTCCTTACTAAATATTGCACAAAATATCACAAGGCCATGGCATTTATGGACATCGCCATGGAATACATGTTGCGCTACGCATGGCCGGGTAATATTCGAGAATTACAGAACATGATCCACAGCCTGGTGATTACCAACGATGGGCCACTGATCTCGCTTCATGATCTTCCATCTCAGGTTGCGGGCCAGCCAAGCAATGGGGCGCCATGCATACCGTATGACGACGTCCTCCAAGGCGGCCGTCCGCTAAAGCTGATTGTGGCGGATATGGAGTGCGACTTCCTCAAACAAGCTATTGAACTGCACGGCTCGGTGCAAAAGGTGGCGGAACTTTTCCACATCAACCGCAGTACCATCTTCCGCAAACTGCAACGGATGGAAAATTCGTCAAGACCTGAAGAATAATCGAAGCGGAAGTGTCCGCTGACGCTCCCTTGCTCCTGAACTCAACAGTTGTTTTACTTGCTAAATCGCAGCGCCCTGAGCCCATTGGCCACCACCAGAAGGGAGGTACCCACATCGGCAAAGACGGCCATCCACATGGTTGCCAGGCCCATGAAGGCAAGCGTAAAAAAGAGGACCTTCACGCCGATGGCAAGGGTAATATTCTGCAGCAAAATGGCATGAGTGGCTTTTGACAGGCAGATAAAGCGTGGAATCTTGCGCAGATCGTCGTCCATGAGGGCAACATCCGCTGTTTCGATGGCGGCATCGGTGCCGTTGCCTGCCATGGCAAAGCCGATCCCGGCCCTGGCCAAAGCCGGGGCATCGTTGATGCCGTCTCCCGCCATCCCGACCATGCCCTGTTGGGCAAGCCGGGCAACCATCTGCAGCTTGTCTTCCGGCAGGAGCCCGGCCTGATATTCGTCTACCCCGGCCTGACGCGCAACCAGCCTGGCGCTCTGTCCGTTGTCGCCCGTGAGCATGATGGTCTTGATGCCAAACTTTTTCAGCGCGGCTATGGCCTCGACGCTCGTTTCTTTGACCGTATCGGCCACCGCAAAAAGCGCTTCCACGCCTTGCGGTCCCACCAGCAACACCACGCTTTTCCCCTGCTCTTCCAGAGTGTTGACCTGTTTTTCCAGCCTGCTTGCACTGCCTCCCAACTTGTGCACCAGGCGCAGGTTGCCCAGGCACCATTTTTCGCCGTTGATCAGGCCGCACACGCCTTGGCCGGGGATGGCTGAAAAATCTTCAACCGACAGTAAAGACGCCTTGTCGGCGCCAGCCTTTCTTACCCCATCCTGTTCTGTAATGGCCCGCGATACCGGGTGATCCGAGCGGACGGCCAGGCTCGCGGCAAGGGCGGTACATGTTTCCGCAGCCATAGAACCAAGTACGGCAAAATCCGTTTGCTGTGGCCTGCCCTGGGTGATGGTGCCGGTTTTATCAAGCGCCAGCCATTTCATCCGCCTGCCCTGTTCCAAAAAGATGCCGCCTTTAATGAGGATGCCCTGGCGGGCCGCTGCGGCCATGGCGCTGACAATCGTCACCGGGGTTGAAAGCACTAGGGCGCAGGGGCAGCCGATCACCAGCAGAATCAAGGCGGTGTAGATGGATTCCCCCCAGTTGCCGCCCAAAAAGAGCGGCGGAACAAGGGCGGTCAGGATGGCGGCCAGAAAAACCGCCGGGGTGTAGTACTGGGCGAACTGGTCTACCAGGCGCTGCATGGGTGCGCGGCTGGTCTGCGCCTCTTCCACCGCATGGATGATGCGGGCCAGGGTGGTGTTCTCGGCCGCCGCGCTCACCTCAAATTCAAAGGAGCCGGATTCGTTGATGCTGCCCGCATAGACGCTGTCGCCCGGTTTCTTTTCAACCGGCATGCTCTCACCGGTGATCGGGGCCTGATTGACCGCAGATTGACCGGCAACAACAATACCGTCCAGGGCCACCCGCTCGCCTGGTCGTACCCGTACCCGGCTGGCCAAGCCCACTTCGCGGCTGTCCATTTCCTGCCAGATGCCGTCGGCGCAAAGCACGGTGGCCTTTTCCGGGGCCAAGGCGAGCAGATTTTTAATGGCCTTTCTCGCCCGCTCAAGGGCCAGGGCCTCCAGGGCCTCGGAGAGGTTGAACAGCACCATAACCATGGCGGCCTCTGCGTACTGGCCAATGAGCACTGCGCCGCTCACAGCAACCGACATGAGCGCATTGATGTTCAGATTCAGGTTGCGGAGCGCGATCCAGCCTTTTTTGTAGGTGCCGAGCCCGGTACAGGCAATGGCGATCAGCGCAAAAAAGAGGGGCGGCCAGGAGGCAATATTGAGGCCAAAGGGGTTCAGCTCCCAGGCATGGAACAGATCAAAGGCCTCGGCCAGGGCTGCGGCAAGGCCGCCAAGCATGAGTCTGTCCCAAGGTATGCCCGGTGTGGGAGCAGTGGTTGCAACATCTTCAGCGCCTTCAACGCCTGGCGCGGACCCGACCGGTTCAGGGTGCATATCAATGGAGCGAAGCGCCGCTTCAATGCCTGCGCTTGAGGGCAGACCGTGCTCAACCACCAAGACACGCTGCATCAGGTTGAACTCAAGTTTGCCGATGCCGGCCATAGCGCCCAATTTTTTGCGGATAAGCGCCTCTTCCGTGGGGCAGTCCATATTGATGATGCGATACACTGCGCGGGTAGCAGAGGCCTGCGGCACAGAGGCCGGGTGGAGTGGTTCCGGCGCGCTCTGCGCTGCATTGCTGCAAGTGCAGGCGCAGGAGCAAGGGGTTGTAACAGAGGGCATGGTCGATCTCCAGATTATTTTAAGGCAAAAAACGTGGCCTTCTTATGACTTGCACCTTAGTGTCTATAGCGGCTATAGAGTCAAGAAAGGGCTGCAAAAAAAGCAAAGCGGATTTCTTCAGCCTGGAGAACAAGCCTTGATGACAGGTCTGATAGAAAGGAGCAGCATTATCGTAAAAACAGCAAAATATAAAAACACGAACACCCTGGCGAACCCGCGTATCGTCAAACAATGATGAAGGAGGCAGCAATGAAAATCGGCGAGCTGGCGAAAAAGACCGGGTGCCGGGTGGTGACCATCCGGTACTATGAAAAAGAGGGGCTCCTGCCTGAACCTGAGCGCACAGACGGTAATTACCGGGTCTACACCAAGACTGATATCGAACGGCTGCGCTTTATCCGCCACTGCCGCCACCATGACATGAAGCTTGCCGAAATCCGTGAACTACTGGCCTTAAAGGACAATCCCCAGGCAGACTGCACCTGGGTGAAAGAGATGATAGCAGGCCACATCAAGGCCGTGAACGAGCAGCTCGCCTCCCTGAACCGCCTCAAGACACATCTGGAACATTTGCTGAAGGCCTGCCCGGATGGTCGGGAAGGCGGCTGCGGCATCCTGAAAAGTCTGCATGAGGCAGCAGCATGCCCTTTTTGCGAGGATGGCCGCTGTCAGCTGCGGCCTGATCAGGCCGCTCATCCTGGCCGCAAAACCTGAAACCAGCCCTTCATGTTACCCTGCCTGTCGCTCTTGGCCGGGCGTATCTTTCTATGTCTTTTCCTGGCATTAACCGTAGTTTCGCTTGCAACATCCGCAGTTAGAGTATTTTATATGGGCATTGGCTAGAGCGCTAAGGCCTATCCGTCAAGCTGTATTGCTTCCCCAGACAAAGCCTGAGCCATGGAACTCCGGGCATGGCGCCGGCATAAGGCCGGTACTGATGCCGCCCTATCCGCCACGAGGTGAATATATGGAAACTATGGAAACACAAGAAAATGCGACCCTGCAGACCTTGGAACGGTTGCGAGCCGAGTCCATCGACGCCGGGGGCCAGGCAAGAAAGGAAGACCAGCACCGCAAGGGCAAGCTCACGGCGCGGGAGCGCATCAACCTGCTTTTGGATGAGCACACCTTTGAGGAGTTCGACGTACTCAAGGCTGGGCGCGGCGGCAGTTTGGGTCAGGAAAAGAACTACCTCGGCGACGGCGTCATCACCGGCCACGGCTCCATCGACGGCCGCGAGGTCTTTGTCTTCAGCCAGGACTTCACCGTTTTGGGCGGCTCGCTCGGCGAAGCCCATGCCCAGAAGATCTGCAAGGTCATGGATATTGCAGTCAAGGTGGGCGCGCCCATTATCGGCTTAAACGATTCGGGCGGCGCGCGTATTCAGGAAGGCGTGGATGCCCTGGCCGCCTACGGTGAAATTTTCCACCGCAACGTGCGCGCAAGCGGCGTAGTGCCGCAGATTTCCTGCATCATGGGCCCCTGTGCCGGCGGTGCGGTGTACAGCCCCTCGATCACCGACTTTGTCTTCATGGTGGAGGACTCCTCCTACATGTTCGTGACCGGCCCCAGCGTGGTCAAGACCGTAACCCACCAGGACATCACCTCCGAAGACCTGGGCGGGGCCCGGGTGCATTCCCAGAAAAGCGGCGTGGCCCATTTTACCGTGGCCAACGACATCCTCTGCCTGCGCGAGGTGCGCCGCCTCATCAACTACCTGCCCTCCAGCAACCGCCAGCGCGGCCCCATCAACGACTTAAGCGATGCGGCCAACCGCACCGATCCGGCCCTAGATTACCTGGTGCCCAACAACTCCAGCCAAACCTATGATATGAACGTGCTCATCCACAGTATTCTGGATGGCGCGGAATTCATGGAAGTGCATGCCCGTTTCGCCCGCAACATCATCTGCGGCTTCGGCCGTTTGGGCGGACAGACCGTGGGCCTGGTCGCCAACCAGCCTGCGGTGCTGGCAGGTGTGCTCGATAACGATGCCTCCTACAAAGCGGGGCGTTTTGTCCGTTTCTGCGACGCCTTCAACATCCCGCTCATTTCACTGGTGGACGTACCCGGCTTCATGCCCGGCCCGGATCAGGAACACGGCGGCATCATCCGCCACGGCGCCAAGCTGCTCTACGCCTTTACCGAGGCCACGGTGCCCCGCATCTGTGTGATCGTGCGCAAGGCCTACGGCGGCGCGTATCTGGTCATGAACTCGAAGCATATCCACTGCGACGTGAACCTGGCCTGGCCCACGGCTGAAATCGCGGTCATGGGCCCCAAGGGCGCGGCAGAGGTTATCCACCGCAAGGAAATTTACAGTTCCGACAATCCTGAGGCCGTGCTCAACCAGAAGATGGAAGAATACCGGGCCACCTTCGCCAACCCGTTTTTGGCCGCCAGACGGGGCTATATCGACGACGTTATCTTCCCGCGCGACACCCGGGTGCACCTCATCCGCACTCTGCAGATGCTCGACAGCAAACGGGCCAAGGGTCCTGAGCGCAAACACGGAAACATCCCCCTGTGAGGCCTGCCATGTTTAAAAAAGTACTGATCGCAAACCGTGGCGAAATCGCCATCCGTATCATGCGCACCTGCAACCGCCTGGGCATCGGCACGGTGGCAGTGTATTCCGATGCCGACAGTCGCAGCCTGCACCGCCAGTTTGCGGATGAAGCGGTGCATATCGGCCCTTCTGCCTCGCAGCAGTCCTACCTGGTAATCGAGAAAATTATCGAGGCTGCCAAGCAAACCGGGGCTGAGGCCGTTCACCCCGGCTATGGTTTCCTCTCCGAAAATGCGGCCTTTGCCAAGGCCGTGGCTGCCGCCGGCATGACCTTTATCGGCCCGCCCACCGAGGCAGTGCAGCTCATGGGTGACAAAATCACCTCCAAGGAACTGGCCAAGAATGCGGGTGTGCCGGTTATCCCCGGCCATATCGAGGCCATTGCCGACGAGGAAGAGGCTCTCAGCGTTGCAGCCGAGATCGGCTACCCCATCCTGCTCAAGCCTGCCGCAGGCGGCGGCGGCAAGGGCATGCGCATTGTGCACCAGCCCGAAGACATGAAGGACGCCCTGGCTGCCAGCCGCAAGGAAACGCAAAAGGCTTTCAACGACACCCGGGTTTTTGTCGAGCGCTACATCGAGCAGCCGCGCCATATCGAAATCCAGATTCTGGCCGATGTGCACGGCAACGTGGTGCACTTGGGCGAGCGTGAATGCTCGATTCAGAGGCGTTATCAGAAGGTGATCGAAGAAGCGCCATCAGCGGCAGTCGGCCCGGAACTGCGCGAACGCATGGGCAAAGCGGCCTGCGACCTGGCCAAAACAGCCAGCTACGTCAACGCGGGCACGGTTGAATACGTGATGGATGCCGACCAGAACTTCTACTTTCTGGAAATGAATACCCGACTGCAGGTGGAGCATCCGGTAACGGAAATGATCACCGGGCTTGACTTGGTTGAAATGCAACTCCGCATCGCCAGCGGCGAGCCTCTGCCCTTTACTCAGCGCGAAGTGCGTCTGCAGGGCTGGGCCATCGAGGCGCGTATCTGCGCCGAAGATCCGGGCCGAGGTTTCATCCCCTCAACCGGTATGATCACCCGCTACGCAGCCCCCAAAGGCATGGGCGTACGCGTAGACAGCGGCGTCAATATCGGCAGCAAGGTTGATGTGTACTACGATTCCATGCTGTCCAAACTGATCTGCTACGGCCAAGACAGGGAATCGGCCCGCAGGCTGCTTCTGGAATCGCTCAACGGCTACCACATCGAGGGTGTATCCACCAATATCGACTTTGTTTCCACTGTGCTCTGCCTGCCTGAATTTTCCGCCGGCGAACTCAGCACCGGTTTTATTGCCCAGCATTTTGACGGCGGCATCGCCAAACAGCCGCCCAAACAGGAAGACATGGCCCTGGCTGCCCTGGCCGCCACCCTGATCTTCTACAACCGCTCCGTGGCGGTGCGGGAATCGCTCAAGCACATGATCTCCAGCATCGGTGCCACCCGTGACCGGCCCCAGCAGGTCCGTTACAAATGCCGTGCCGGATCGGAAGTCTTTGATGTTGTGCTGGAAACCCAGCCCGTCAGCGGCGAAATCTGCATGGTCAGGATCGGTACGGAGCGCTATGCGGTGCGCATTCCCTACTTTGAATTTTTCCGGAGGCGGCTCAAACTGGTCATCAATGGGCAGACCTATCGCTTCCGTCTGCGCTTTGAAAACTCCTTCATGTTCATGTCCTTCAACGGCATTGCCCAGCTCTTCGAGGTCTATACGCCGCGGGAGTGGAACCTGATTCAGTACATGCCCGAGAAGCAGGACAAGGGTCAGAGCAATGTGCTTCTCTGCCCCATGCCTGGCTTGGTGGTGGATGTACCGGTGCAGAAGGGCGAACGCGTTTTCCGCGGTCAGAGTTTGGTCATTCTGGAATCCATGAAAATGGAAAGCGGCGTGCCCTCACCCATCGACGGGGTTGTATCCGAGGTGCTGGTTCAGGCTGGTCAGGCGGTGGAGGCGGACGACGTGCTCATCCGTTTTGAACAGAAATAGCAGCTCTGCTTTTTCTTGTTACACAAAGTCCCGCAGCAACTGATTGCCGCTGCGGGGCTTTTTTATATGCGGCAGTGGGGTTTGTCCTGCTCTTTGATGTGCGCTACGTGAACGCGTTATGAACGTTAGGAGTCAAGCCCGCCTAGACAAAGATATTTGATTTCCAGATACTCCTCCATGCCGAAGTGCGAGCCTTCCCGCCCCAGGCCGGACTGTTTTACCCCGCCAAAGGGCGCGGCCGCATTGGAAATAATACCTTCATTGATGCCTATCATGCCGTATTCCAGGGCCTCGGCCACCCGCCAGACTCGGCCGATGTCACGCGCGTAAAAATACGCGGCCAGGCCAAAGGGGGTGTCGTTGGCCAGTCTGATCGCCTCTTCCTCAGTCTCAAAGGTGATGAGCGGTGCAACCGGGCCAAAGATTTCCTGGGCTGCAATGGGCATGTCGTTGCCAACGTTTTTCAGGATGGTCGGCTCGTAAAAAGAGCCGCCCAGGCTGTGTCGCCTGCCGCCTGCAACCAGTTGCGCGCCTGCGGCAAGCGAAGCCTGCACCAAGCGATCCACCTCAATCACAGCCTCTTCGTTAATCAGAGGGCCGATGTCAACACCCGGCTCTATACCGTTGCCCACCTTGAAGGCAGACACGGCCCCAGCCAGTTTTTCGGCAAAGGCGTCTTGCACCGAACGCTGCACCAAAAAACGATTGGCGCAGACACAGGTCTGGCCGGCGTTACGGTATTTGGAGGCCAGCGCGCCTGCGACGGCGGCATCAAGATCGGCATCGTCAAACACTATAAAAGGCGCATTGCCGCCCAACTCCATAGACACCCGCTTGACTGTGGAGGCGCATTGGGCAATGAGTTGTTTCCCCACCGCAGTTGAGCCGGTAAAAGAAAATTTGGCCACCTTAGGGCTTTCGGTAAAGACCTTGCCTATCGGTCCCGATGCCTTGCTGGGCAGCACATTGAAAACCCCTGGCGGAAAACCTGCCATTTCGGCCAGTTTGGCCAAAGCAAGCGCTGAGAGCGGGGTAGCCGAGGCAGGACGGATAATAAAGGTGCAGCCGACCGCCAAAGCCGGGGCAGCCTTGCGGGTGATCATCGAGTTGGGAAAGTTCCAGGGTGTAATCGCAGTCACCACGCCCACCGGCTGCTTGATGACCACGATGCGCTTATCCGGCCCCGGTGCAGGAATGGTCTCACCATAGACGCGTTTGCCCTCTTCGGCAAACCACTCCACAAAGGAGGCCCCGTAGGCAATCTCTCCTCTGGCCTCGGCCAAAGGTTTGCCCTGTTCCAGGGTCATGATGGTGGCCAAATCCTCCTGATTTTCCATAATCAGACTGAACCAGCGGCGCAAAAGGCGGCAGCGCTCGGCTGCGGTTTTTTCCCGCCAGGCAGGAAAAGCGGCCTGGGCGGCATCAACGGCCTCTTCGGCCAGGGTGGCATCGCCATCGCCAACCCGGCACAGCAACTCGCCCGTGGCCGGGTTGTGCACCGCAAAGGTGGATGGTCTTGCTCTCCACTGTCCATTGACAAAGGGTACTGTTGCCGGCAGTTCCGGGTTGTTTAACCTCTTCATGGTGCTCGCTCACTCAAAATATTTGACCCGGCTCATCGTCTGCCGATTCCCCAGCGAAGCTCTACTACTTTGACTGCTGGAAAATTAGAACTGATACTGAGATATTGAACTGAATATACCGGGCCGAAAAAGACAGAGAACAACAGCAGTGATCAGGCCCTGTTGGTATCCTGGCCCAACTGTTTATAGGCAGCGAAGCGCTCCAAAAGACTTGTGATCGCTTCCGGCGGGAGCAGTGGCGGTGTAGATGTAATCTGCAGACTTTGCGCGTACACCTGGGCCAAAAATTCCACCTCGGCGGCCAGTGCCAGCACCTGATCAAGGCCTGCGGCGTAACAAATAAGGCCATGGTGGCCGAGCAGCGCGGCGCTGCGGCCTTTGAGGCCCGCAACCGCAGCGTTTGAGAGTTCTTGCGTGCCGAAGGGGGCATAGGGCGTACAGCGGATATCCTCACCTCCGGCCAGGGCAACCATGTAGTGCTGGCTGGGAATACCGCGCTCCAAGCAGGCCAAAGTGCTGCACCAGGGCGCGTGCGTGTGCAGAATACACTTGGCCTCTTCGTAAGCCAAATAGATATCGTGGTGCATGCGCCACTCGGAGGAGGGCCTGCAGCGGCCCTGCACCGTGCCGTCCCAGCCGACCAGAACCATGTCTTCCGGGGTGCAGCGGTGGTACGGTAGGGCAGAGGGCGTGATGAGCATGCCGGCTGCCAGCCGCAGGCTCAGGTTGCCGGAAGAACCCTGGTTGAGCCCCCGACTGTTCATGGCTAAGGCACTTTCCAGGAGGGCTTGACGCCCTGCTTGTTCATGCACTTGCTCAGTCATGTTGATCATGCTGAGACTGTTCCGGGTAGAGGCTGCTGAGCCCTTCCCGGCCGGCCTTGCAGACGCCGCGCTCGGTAATGAGCCCAGTCACCAGATGCGCCGGGGTGACATCAAAGGCAGGGTTGAAGGCCGGGCAATGCTCGGGCGCAATTGCCACCCGGCGCACGGTTCCAGCCTCATCTTTGCCCTGGATAAAAAGCACCTCGGCTTCGTCACGCTCTTCAATGGGAATTTCCGCAAGCCCGTCCCGCAAACGCCAATCCACAGTGGAGCCGGGCAGGGCCACATAAAAGGGCACCTGGTTGGCTTGCGCGGCCAGGGCCTTCAAATAGGTGCCGATCTTGTTGCAGACATCGCCCGTAGCCGTGGTGCGATCACTACCGACTATGCACAGATCGACCAGGCCATGCTGCATGAGATGGCCGCCCGCGTTATCGGCAATGAGATGATGGGCAATGCCCGCCTTGCCCAGTTCCCAGGCTGTCAGCGATGCGCCCTGGTTGCGGGGCCGGGTCTCATCGACCCACACGTGGATGGCTATGCCCTGGGCCGCTGCCGCATAGACCGGGGCCAGCGCGGTACCCCAATCCACCGTGGCCAGCCAGCCCGCATTGCAGTGAGTAAGCAGGTTGACCGGCTCTTGCCGCCCTTTTTTATCCCAAAGGGCTGCAATAAGAGCTGCGCCGTGTTTGCCGATGGCCTCATTGCAGCGCACATCTTCCGCGCAGATCTGTTCCGCCTCGTAAAGGGCCGCCTCAAGCCTTGTTTCTGGTGCAAGCGGAAGCAGTTTTGTCAGCATGCGCTCGACCGCCCAGGCGAGATTCACTGCTGTGGGCCGGCAGGCGATCAGCTCATCGGCAATGGCGCGCAGTTGCGCATCACCAGTGCCCTGGCGCAAACCAAGCCAGATGCCGTAGGCGGCGGTTGCGCCGATAAGGGGTGCGCCCCGCACCTGCATATCGCGGATGGCGCGGGCCGCATCGCTCAGCCGGGATAGTCGCGCCACCTTGAAGATAAAGGGCAGCAGGGTTTGATCGATTATTTCAACCGCTTCCCCGTCTGCAGCCGGCCAGATGGAGCGGTATGCCTTGCCGTCAACCAGCATAGTTTGTCTCCCTTACCTTACTCCGGCGGGCACCATCTCGGGCGTCCAGAAAATAACGCCCTTGCCCTTGGATTCCTCGTAAAAGGATGCCCCGGTCCACTCCTTGGTCTGATCCATATACCCCTGCTGCATCACCCGCAGGGAAATCTTGTCGCCGCTTTGCAGTTGTTTGCGGTCAAACTGATACATCCCCTGCAGAGGGGTGTTGCCCAGGTAGACCCATTTACCGGCGCAGTCGATTTCAGCGCCCTGAATCATATAGAGCACGTAGGCCCCTTCAGGCTCGGAATTCACTTTGAAGCGCACCGGCGCGTTCCTGCTGCCGCAGGCGCTGAGCAGTACCAAAATGAACAGGGCCGCCAAAAGGGAGAGACAGTGTTTGCCGCGCATGGCGCTGGAGGCGTGTAGCTGCATGGTTATTTCCTTGCTTTCAGGATTACGTTGATGGGCTGCGGCTCTGCCTGGGCCGTCTCCCGGGAACTGTGGCGGGTGTTGAGCCAGAAGGAGGTGATCTCCTCAAGGTAACCGGCCTTGCGCATCTGCACCGTCACATACTCGGGCTCGCCGCTGCTGCTTTCCCAAGTAACCACAATGGGCGTCAGGCCAAAGGTGGCGTCATCTTTCAGATTCACCACCTCGGCACCGGCCGGCGCGGAATCGAACTTGACGGCCCCATATTTTTTTTGCGAGCAACCCGTGTTCAATCCCAAAACGGCCATGACAAGGGCCAAAAAAACCAGGCGGCTCACGGATAGTTGCGGCATAGCATTCCTCCTGCGGCAAAAGTAGTGGGTATAAGTACGGGTATGCAAGCAAGCGGCATCAGCACATGAGCACAGATGCTCGCAGGCATGGATAGTCTACAAGAGCAAGCACATAAAGGTACTCAAGCAGCCCGGAACTGGTCAAGACAATTTGCGGCTGCCTGAACGCTGTGCCGGACGAGACGCATGCATTCCAGGGTTTTCCTGCATCGGCAAGCGTGGTATGGTGGCGGCTGTCTTTCAGGCCATGCGGCCTCCCCTGCTCGCCCTATGTGCGCCGCCCAAACACCATGAAACCAAGATGAAACGTCTTTTTGCTCTGCTCCTCCTGCCTTTTCGCCTGTTTTGGCGCTTTCTCCGCACCGGCATCACCGTGCTGGCCAATCTCCTGTTCCTGGCCATGCTGGCCTTCATGCTCTTTAGCCTCTTCTACACGCCGCCCATCGTCATTCCGGACGGCAGCGCCCTGGTGATCAATCCGCAGGGGGATATCGTTGAGCAGCGCTCAGTCATGCGACCCTTTTCCCAGCAGTTCAACAAATTGGTAGGCGTCCCCTTAAAGGAGGAGGTCTTCTTGCAGGATCTGCTCGACGGCATCCATGCTGCCGCAGGTGATGCACGTATCAAATATCTGGTACTCGATCTGGATAAACTGGGCGCAGCCGGCCTGGATCAACTCCAGGTTCTGGGCCAGGCCCTTTCCCAGGCCAAAAGCCAGGGCAAGCATATTGTTGCCGTGGGCGACAGCTTCAACCAGGCCCAGTACTATCTGGCCGCCAGGGCAAGTGAAATCTGGCTCAACCCCATGGGCTCGGTGGATGTGCACGGTTTGAGCGTGTTCAAGCTCTACATCAAGGAACTGCTGGAAAAACTGGCGGTCAATGTGCATATCTTCCGCGTGGGCGCGTATAAAAGCGCCATTGAACCGCTCATTCGCAGCGACATGTCTCCGGCTGACCGCGAGGCCAGCGCCATGTGGCTGGGTAAACTGTGGCATCTATATACTGGTGCGGTGGCGCAGGAACGCAAGCTGGATGCTGCGGTTTTGCGGGAACGCATCCTCAACAAAAATACCAGTCTTGCAGCGGCAGGGGGCAACCGCGCCCAAACCGCCCTGGATATGGGCTTGGTGGACGAACTCAAGACCAGGCCGGAAATGATGCGCCGGCTCCGCCAACTCGCTGGGCCGGGGAGCGACAGGAAAAAGGAGTTCAATGCCGTGGCCTTTGGCCAGTACCTGCAGACGCTCACGCCTTCCTACAGCGGCCGCCGGAACAGCACCTCCCAAATCGGCATTATCACTGCAAGCGGCAACATTGTCCATGGCAAGGGCGGAGTGGGCCAGATCGGTTCGGATGCGCTCCTGGCCCAAATCGACAAGGCCCGCAAAGATGAGAACCTCAAGGCCCTGGTGCTGCGCGTCAGCACCGGCGGCGGCAGCGCCTTTGCCTCGGAACAGATCCGCCAGGCACTGGTGCAGCTGCAGCAATCCGGCAAGGTGGTGGTGGTTTCCATGGGCTCCATGGCGGCCTCGGGCGGCTACTGGCTGGCCGCCAATGCAGACCATATTGTGGCTGCACCCTCTACCCTCACCGGATCCATCGGTATTTTCGGCGCGGTGCCGACCTTTGAGCACAGCCTGGCGCGGATCGGCGTCTATGGCGACGGCCTCAGCGTGGGCGGCAAAAATCCGCCTCCCAACCTGGCCACCGGCATGGCACCGGAGGATGAGGCTGCCTTTCAGATGGATGTGGATTACGGCTACCGCCGCTTTCTGCAGATTGTGGCAGAGGGCCGCAAAAAAAGCCTGGACGAGGTTGGGCGTATTGCCGAGGGCCGGGTCTGGGACGGAGCCACTGCGCGGGATCTCGGTCTGGTTGACAGCCTGGGCGGCTTGAATGAAGCCGTGGCCGTGGCCGCGAAACTCGCCAAGGTGCCCAAGGAAAGCGCGGCCTATATCCGCCTGGCCCCGCTACCCATTCTGGAACAGTTCATGTCCGGTGCAAACCTGCAGGCGCGGCTCGCACCGGCGGGCAGCCGCATCCAGGAGGAGCTGACTAATCGGTACGGCTTTATGCTGGAAAAAAGTGATCCCCGCCACATCTATGCCCACAGCCTGCTGAGTGAGCCTGCAGCCATCCTGCAGTGATTGCGGCATTAAACGAATTGTACGTTTGTACGAGGAAACAGAGGACATTAAGGAAACACCATGAGTGATCTGAAAAAGATGTATTCCACCCTTCTGGGTGATGCCTTCCCCTCCGAGATGACCATTACCCTGGGCGACCAGACCCTGGTCTACCGCAAGAAGACCTGGTCGATTCCGGATGAGGCGGGCAAGCCTGAAGAACGCGGTCTGCGCTACGGCGAGAATCCGGATCAGGAGGCCGCCCTCTACGAGCTGGTGAACGGCAATCTGATTTTGGGCGATTGCCGCTTCATCGAGCCGGGCCGGGGGCTGGTGAGCGCACTCACTGTGGCAGACATGCTCCAGGTGGGCAAACATCCGGGCAAGATCAACCTTACCGATGTGGACAACGGCCTCAATATCATCAAATACTTCATGGATAAGCCGGCGGCCGTCATCCTCAAGCACAACAACCCCAGCGGCGCGGCCCTGGGGCAAAATCTTGCCGAGGCCTATGCCCGCGCCAACCGGGCCGACCGCATTGCCGCCTTTGGCGGCGCGGTGGTGGTCAATCGGCCGCTTGATCGCGACAGTGCCGAACTCATGGCCGAAAACTACCTGGAGGTGGTCTGCGCGCCGGATTTTGAGGAAGGGGTTTTGGCTGTTTTAAGCCGCCGCAAGAACCTGCGCATCCTCCGCATCCATGCCATCGAGCGGCTCGCTGCCTACGAACAGGCCCGCTTTCTTGATTTCAAGTCGCTCATCGATGGCGGCATCATCGTGCAGCAGTCCGCCGTCAACCGCATCCGCAGCAGCGCTGACCTGCTTCCCGCCAAGGCGAGCTACAAGGGCCGGGACTATGCCTGCGAGCGCGAGCCCAATGCCCGTGAACTGGAAGACATGCTCTTCGGCTGGGCCGTGGAGCACGGTGTCAGCTCAAACTCGGTGCTGTTTGTCAAGGATGGCTGCACCGTGGGCATTGGCGCGGGTGAACAGGACCGGGTGGGCGTAGCTGAGATCGCGGTAATGAAGGCCTACCGCAACTATGCGGATGCACTCAGCTTTGATGCCTGCGGCCTGGCCTATGGGGACATGGCCGCAGAGGTAGCCGGCGGCAGGCGCGATGCCGGCGACAAGGAGCAGATCGACGCCCGGGTACGGCAGGACAAGGCCGGATTACAGGGCTCGGTCATGATCTCGGATGCCTTCTTCCCCTTCCGCGATGCCGCCGATGTGGGCATCCGCGAGGGTGCCTCGGCCATCCTGCAGGCAGGCGGTTCCATCCGGGATTTTGAATCCATTGAGGCCTGCAACCAGGCAAAGCCGCAGGTGGCCATGATGTTCACCGGCAGGCGCTCCTTCAAACACTGATGGATTGTACGACGGTGCTAAAGGAAAAGAGCTGAAAGGAAATGCGAGGCAGGCCCGGTTTCCACACCGTCCTGCCCGCCGTTTCTGAAACCGGCTAAAAGAGAGCTTTGTGAGGGAACAGGGATTATTCCGCCCGGCACAGATCCTGCCAGCCGGCAGGCAGGGCATCTTGCCGTAGTTCCAGAGCTTTGACTAAGGCCTGCACCGTGGCTGCAGGGCAATTCACGGAAGATTTGCGCTCGCCTCGCCCCACTTCCCCGCTTTCCTGCCTGAGATAATGGCCCAGCGCCCTGCCCGCCTCGACCTTGAAAGGCTGTACATCGATATGGTTTTTTTCACAAAAGCGGGCATAGCGCTGCCAGTTTTCCTCGGCCCTGCGCAGGCCGCGAAAAAGGCGTAAATCACGGTTAGCCAAGTTTAAATCGCGCCGGATAATCTCCTCATACCGCTCGGCTGCGGCCTGTTCCAAGAGCTGCTGTTCTTCTGCGGTCAAACGCAGTTGCGGGCCCTCCTCATCCTCCTGCAGATAGTAGAGACTCGAATGCAAGGCCACTTCGGGGATCTCGCCGGAATGACGCACTAAAAGCAGTTCTTCCTCAAGTATAAGCAGACGTTCATCATGCATGGCTGTTCTCTCCAGGTTGCGCCGCTGCAGGAGGGGTATCATCCAGTTCAAAGATGCTGCGCACCGTATGGATGCGCTCCTCCAAGTCCACACAGTGATTCTCCGCCTTCAGGTACTGCAGCGGGTGGTAGAGCATCTTGCCGGCAATGGCTTGCGCCATCTTCTCCAGCGCCTCTTGCTGCGCCTCGCCGACCGCGCCGATGCGGCCGGCAGTCTTCTCGACCTCTACCCGCACGATATTTTCCATCAGGCCGCGCAGTTGGATGATGGTCGGGGTTGAGGCCATATTCTCAAGCCAGCGTTCAAACTTGAGCACCTCCTCGCTGATGATGCGCCCCGCCTTGACCGCCTCCCTGTCGCGGTCAGCCCGGTTCAGCTCAACCACGTTCTGCAGGTCATCAATGTCGTAGAGGTAGACATTATCCAGTTCATTGATGGCTGGGTCCAGGTCACGCGGCACGGCAATATCAATGAAAAACAAGGGCCGATTGCGGCGGCTGCGCATGACCGAGCGCACATCCTCCTTGCGCAGGATCAGTTCAGTTGCGCCGGTGGAGCTGATAATCACGTCCACATGCCGCAACTGCTCCTGCAGTTCGGCCAGACTAACGGCTGTGCCTTTGAAGCGCCTGGCCAGATTCACTGCCCGCTCCAGGGTACGGTTGGCCACCACCACCGAGGCCACGCCATTGTTGAGCAGATGTTCCGCCGCCAGCTCAGCCATTTCTCCGGCACCAATGAGCAGGGCCCGCTTGCCGGCCAAATCGCCGAAGATCTTGCGGCCCAGTTCCACCGCGGCATAGCTGATGGAAACAGCACTTGCGCCGATACGGGTTTCGGTGCGCACCCGCTTGGCCACGGAAAAGGACTTGTGCAAAAGCCGGTTGAGGATGAGCCCCGTGCCGCCGGCCTTGGCAGCCGCACGGTAGGCGTCCTTCATCTGGCCAAGAATCTGGGCCTCGCCCACTACCATGGAATCCAAACTGGCCGCCACCTGGAAGAGGTGCTCAATGGCTGCCTCCTGCTCGTACTGGTAGACATGCGGCTCCAGTTCTTTTGCCGTCACTCCGGGAGCAAAGAGGGTGCTGAGGATATCGGTTCGGGCGCGCTGTACCCCGGCACTGACAAAGGCAATCTCCACCCGGTTACAGGTAGAAAGCAAATAGTACTCGCGCAGGCTCGAAAGGCTTGAGAGCGCGGCCAGAGGCGGCTCGTAGCCCGCAGAGCAGGCAAGACGTTCTCGCAGTTCCAGTGGCGCCGTTTTGTGGTTGACGCCTATCAAAGCAATAGTTTCAGGAAAAATTGCCATGGTAACCGGCAAAAAAAACAGAAACACCCCAGTAGGTGAAGAGTGCGACCACCAGGGCGGCGATGCTGAGCCAGGCCGCCTGACGGCCGCGCCAGCCCACGGTAAAACGCTGATGAATCAGCCCGGCATAGAGCAGCCAGGTAATGAGTGTCCAGGTTTCCTTGGGATCCCAGTGCCAGTACGAGCCAAGCGCCTGTTTCGCCCACAGGGAACCGGTGATCATGCCTAAAGTCAGCAGCGGGAAGCCGACACTCAAGCAGTGGTGGTTGAGTTTGTCCAGGGTTTCAAGCGAGGGCAGGCGGCTGTAGAAAAGACCAAAACGCTTGCGTTTGATGGTGCGTTCCTGCAGAAGATACATAAGCCCGCCAATACCGGCCAGGGCAAAAAAGCCGTAGGCCAAAATCGACAGCGAAGCATGCGCCGGCAACCAGCCGGACTGCAGCAAGGGAGAGAGGGAGACGATCTCGCGCGAGGCAAAGGCAGCCATGGTCATCAGCGTCAGCACCAAAAGGCTGACAAAGGCACCCAGATTTTTTACCTCGTAGCGCCAGCAGAAACTCAGGTAACCGCAGCCCAGACTCCAGGCAAAGAAGGAAATTGTTTCATGCCGGGTGGTGATGGGGGTATGGCCGGCCTCGAAGTAGCGGACGATGATGGTGACGCTGTGCAGGGCAAAGGCCAGCACAAAAAGCAGGCGTGCATTTTTACGGATCTGCGCCTTTTCGCTGAAAAAAAAGACCAGATAGGCTGCAGTGGCCAGTAGGTAGAGGGCAAGGCTTGTCTGAAAGAGTAGAAAGCTCATGGGTTCCTGTCATTCCAAAACGCATCGAGCAGATGCCCGACTGGGAGCAGATGCCCGAATAGTTCCTGCACATGGGCATTCACCAGTTCCCTGCGGTCATCCCGGATCCACTGAACTATATCGCTGTCCAGCAATTTTTGAAACAGCATCTTTTTCTCCGGCCCGGGCAAGGGCAATTCCAAGAGTCTTGGCCGGATAAGGGCAAGCAGCCTGGCCGCAGCAGCGTATTCGTCTCCGATTTCCCGCTCCAGCCGTGCTTTCAGAGCCGCTGCCAGGGCCGGGCTGGTGCCGGAGGTGGAAACGCTCAGCAAGAGATCACCCCGGCGCAGCGTCGCCGGCACATGGAAATCGCACTGTTCGGGCGCATCCGCCCTGTTCACCAAGCAATCCATCTGCCGGACCGCGCTCTGTACCGCCTCCTGTACCTCGGCTGAAGCGGTGGCGGCAAAAACCAGGAAGGCCTCTGCCAGGTCTTCCTGGGCAAAGTCCTGCGCCAGCCAGGTGATACGATCATTTTGGGCAAGTTGCTGCAAGGCCGCTGTCGCCTCCGGGCTTATTACCCGTACCGTGGCTCCAGCCGCCAGAAGGCCCCTCACCTTGCGTTCCGCCACTGCGCCGCCGCCGACCACCACGCAGAGCCTGCCCCTGAGATCAAGGTTGATGGGGTACAGAGCAGCAGTTTGAGCAGACATATAACGAGGAAAATGCCATCGAGGCAAATGCAATAACGGGGATATGCAAGGCTTAGCGGCGCGGTTTGAGTCTGGTCAGGATGATGGTTTTATCCTCCTCAAGACTCTTCAAGCGCCTTTTAGAGGCAGAGATGGCAAAATCCTGCTCCGCCAGTTTAAGAAAGGGATGCAGGCTTTGACGGCGATGGTCATGGGCCAGGTAGATCACCCCATCAGGCTTGAGAGCCCGCTTCATTATCTGCACAAGCGGCTGAAAAAACTCCTCCCGAAACAAAATCTCCGCGCCGGCCAGCACATCGTAGCGGGGCATGTCTGCAGGCGGGTTTTTCCAGTCTAAAAGCGTGAAAGAGACATTCTGCAGCTTGCTTGCGGCGGCATTGATGCGCTCAAAGTCAAGAATATGCTCTTCGTAATCGCTCAAGGTCACGCTCATGCCCGCAGCTGCGGCAGCCAGACCGGGTACGCCCAGTCCTGCCCCGAGCTCAAGGAGTGTCGTTTTTTCCTGTGCCCCTTCCTGCTTGGGCAAACCGGCCAAAAGATCGGCCAGCACCAGGGAGGCCTCCCAAATCTTCACCCAGAACGGAAAGGCGCCCACATCCTTGAGCGGATTCTTGCCGTCAAGAATCTGTTCCAGATCGGTCATGCGCAGGATATTGAGTCGATGATCCCGCACGGTGAGCGGTTCAAACCCCACCTGATAGCGTGTCTTGATCTGATCGTATAGAGCCCGTACTTCAGGGGGCAGGGTTTGCGGATCCATCAATGCCTCTGGCAATAAACATAAATGGTGGATAAAAAAAGAGCGGGCCGCCATAACGGGCCCGCTCTTCACCACAGTGGTGTCAGTCAGTTCTTAGCAGCCTTCCAGCTTCTTGGCGCCGCGAACATTAACCTTGTCACCCGCTTTCATACCGTCTGCCTTGTCGCAGTTGAGGGTAACTTTAGAACCGTCGACTGCCTCTACCGTGCAGCTGGAGCGTGAGGCAAAGACTGTGCTGGCAGAAAATACAAAAGCGGCTGCCATCAGTACGACCATAATCTTTTTCATGGTAAGATCCTCCTTTTCTATACATTTTGTCGGCAAGCAGGCATGAACCCGCCATTTGCACTACAGTTCAAGCTTAAAGGAGAGCCGGGAAGGTGTCAACAGATTCCTGAGCGATTATTCGCAGGAACCGCTGCACGTGCCGCACCCGCCTCCTCCAACCGGGTTGGTGGAAGTAATGGAAAAACCGGAGCGGTAGCCCGCTTCAATAAAGTCCACCTTCACCGACCCGCACTGGGTAAGCAGGTCTTCAGCGATGACGAATTTGAGCGCCTTGTCTTCGAAGACCCGGTCGTTTTCTCCCGGCTCATCCAGGGCCAAGCCCAGGGCCGCGCCACTGCAACCGCCCTGCATCAGCCCCACCCGTACCGGGGAGTCCAGTTTGTTCTGCTCAAAATATGCCTTCAGGTTTGTTGCCGCTGTCTCGGTTACTTCAAACATTGTTCACCTCGCATCATGCTTGTTAATGGAATGATAAAACTATATCTTCTGACAGAGTAGATATGCTCCGTCCCTGTACTGTAAAGGAAGATGCAAGGTTGGAAAGCGGCAACCTAACCTAGATGCAATGCTTTATCCGCAGGAGCCGCCGCAAGAACCACCTATGCCGCAGCTTGCCTTGCCAAGCGGGTTGGCTGCAGTAATGGCAAAACCGGAGCGGTAACCCGCCTCGACAAAATCCACCTTAATAGACCCGCAGCGCTCAAGCAGTTGGTCTTCTACTACAAATTTGAGTGTGCCTTCCTCAAAAACCTTGTCATTATCCTTTGGCTCATCCAGAGCCAAACCCAGAGAGGGACCGCTTCAGCCGCCCTGCATCAGAGCCACCCGCACAGGCGACTCAATCTTGTTCTGGCTGAGATATTCGGTCAGGTTCGTGACCGCTGTATCTGTTACCTCAAACATCTGTTCCTCCACGATTGTCAGAATGCACCGGCCACGCTGACCATCAGCTCAGCCGGATAGGAATGTATCGCGCAACCATAAGAACCAATCCGGTTTACGTCAACCTGCCGGAGCTCTGCACAGCCGGTAAAAATTGTGAGGTTCCCGGCACCCTGAACCGCCTCTACAGGAGCTGATTACAGGCATAAAAAAAGACATTGTAAAAGTAAGATCTTCCCTCTACAATTTGTAGTTCATTGGTGAGAGTCTTCTCATACTTCCAGTATATGAAGGCCTCCACATATATTTTACCCTACCTGGACGTAAGGAGTGTACACAAATGGGCATGTTGAAGGAGTTCAAGGAATTTGCCATGCGCGGCAATGTTGTCGACATGGCTGTGGGTATCATCATTGGCGCTGCGTTTGGCAAGATTGTCACTTCGCTGGTCAACGATGTCATCATGCCGCCCATCGGCCTGTTAATGGGCAATGTCGACTTTTCGAACCTGGCACTCACCCTAACGGAAAAAACGGCCGAGGCAGAGGCGGTCACCATCAAATACGGTGTGTTCATCAACACCGTGCTGGACTTCATCATCGTTGCCTTTGCCATTTTTATGGTTATTAAGCAGATGAACCGTCTCAAGAAAAAGGAGCCGGAACCAGAAGTCACCACCAAGGATTGTCCGCGCTGCTTCAGCAGCATCCCCATCCAGGCAACCCGTTGTCCGAACTGCACTTCTGAACTCTAATCCCTCTTCTTACAAGAAAATAACAGCGCCCTGCCCCGCAGCCGGGCGCTGGTGTTCCCCCTTCCCTTGGCGGAAGCGCTATTCTCTCTTTTGTGAGTCATTATGAGCGATAAACTGGTCATATCCACAGGCGGCGGTGACGCGCCCGGGCTGAATGCAGTTATTTTTGCGGTGGTCAATGCCGCTACCCGCAAGGGCTGGGAAGTATACGGCAGCAAATACGGCTATGGCGGTTTTCTTGACAAAGATGAACTGGTTCGCCTGACCCCTGACGATGTCGAGGGTATCCTCACCCAAGGCGGCACCATCCTCGGTACCACCAACAAGGGCAATCCCTTTGCCAAGCCCGTAGAGAACCTTGCAGGCGAAGTCCAGATTGTAGATATTTCGGACAAAATCATGCGGGGCTTTCTCCGCATGGGCTTTTCCTGCCATATTGCCGTGGGCGGCGACGGCAGCCTGGAAATCGCGCACCGTTTTGCCCAGAAGGGCATGTCGGTGATTGGCGTGCCCAAAACCATTGACAATGATCTGGAGGCAACCGACCGCACCTTTGGCTTTGACACCGCCGTTTCCACCGCCACCGACGCCATTGATAAACTGCATTCCACCGCTAAATCCCATGACCGAGTAATGGTGGTAGAAGTCATGGGTCGGGATTCGGGCTGGATTGCACTCTACTCCGGCATTGCCGGCGGTGCGGATGTGATCCTCATCCCGGAAATTCCCTTTGACATGGAAGCGGTCTGCAAAAAGATTGCGGAAAACGAGCTGCACGAGAAGCACTACTCGATTGTGGTGGTGGCGGAAGGGGCTCGCGCCCAGGGCCGTGAAGTGATCAGCAAGGGCAAGGGAGAAATGGGACGGGCCGAACTGGTGCTGGGCGGAGTGGGCGAGTGGGTCGCCAACCAGATCCGGCAGCGGCTGGGCAAGGATACCCGGTCACTGGTGCTTGGCCACCTGCAGCGCGGCGGCTCGCCGACCAACTTTGACCGCCTCTTGGCCCTGCGCTTTGGGGCCGCGGCCGTTCGTCTGGCCGAAGCAAAAATATACGACCACATGGTGGCCTGGGTGCCGCCCGAGATGACAGCCGTTCCCATTGCCGATGCTATCCGCAACCGTAAAAAAGTAGATCTGGACAGCGACAAGGTGTTGACCGCGCGCGACATCGGCATCTGCCTGGGCGACGACTACACTCTCACAGGCCCGTGACTCTCGTGGCTTCCTTGGCTTGCTTGAGATAGCTTGCGACCATGCCCGCGCAGGCCGAACGGCTGGAAATACTCTACCAAAGATTATATGAACACTTTGGCCCGCAGGGCTGGTGGCCGGGGGAGAGTGCCTTTGAGGTGGTGGTAGGCGCCATCCTGACCCAGAACACCAACTGGAAAAACGTTGAAAAGGCCATCTTCAACCTCAAAGAAGCCGACCTGCTCAGCCTACCTGCCATGCTGGCACTGCCCCAGGCGCTTTTGGCCGAATACATCCGCCCGGCCGGATACTACAACATCAAGGCGGGCCGCTTGCGCAATCTTCTGACCTTTATAGAGGAAGAGCACGACGCCGGCCTGGACACCTTTTTTTCCCTGCCGCAGGATGAACTGCGCAGGCAACTGCTCGCAGTCAAAGGCATCGGCCCGGAGACTGCGGATTCCATCATGCTGTATGCGGCCGCCCAGCCCATCTTTGTGGTCGACACCTACACCCACCGCATCCTGCTCCGCCACGACCTGATTGACGAAGACACCGACTACCACACCCTGCAGGAACTGTTTATGAACAGCTTCCCGCCCGACGTGGATCAATACGGCGAGTTTCATGCTCTGCTGGTGAGAACCGGCAACCAGTTCTGCAAAAAAACCAATCCCCGCTGCGACATCTGCCCCTTGAACGGGTTGTAATTTTGTTTCCAAATCAACGGAAATGCATCAAGTGGGCGAGGCAAAATGATGCAGGCGTACATGCCGGTACTGCGAGGCGAGTTTTCCGACGCGGTTGTAGATAGGCCTGTGATATGATGAAGCGGGAACACACAAGAAATACAGAGCTGCAACCAACCAGACGGCCGCAATGGCGGCTCGCCACCGACACCGCCTTGATTCCGGAAGGATAAGCCCTGATGCGCTGCGCATTGCGCATCGGCAGCTCTCCTGGAAAGTATCTTTCACTCCTGTATACGCGCTTCCAGCTCAGCCTGCTGTACCTTATTTACTGCCTGGCTATGCCAGAGCAGTTTGCGGCAGATACCGCGGATCATGCTCGCCTCTTTTTTCTTCAGCCGAATCCTGCCCAGAAACTGGCGGATATTGCGCATCCAGTAGCTGTGATTGGTATCGCGCAGAAAGGTGATGGTGCTGAGCGCCTCTTCGATATGCTCATACATCCCTTCCAGGTCGTATGAGTTGGCAAAATCCGATTTGGGTACAGCGGCAAAGGGGTTGGGGTTAAGTGCGGTGTAGAGCTCGTAGACGTGGATAGCCACGGCCTGGGCCAGGTTCAGCGAAGCAAAGCTGGCGGTGGGGATGGTGGAGGCGAACTGGCAAAAATCCAGGTCTTCATTGCTCAACCCGGTACTCTCCTGTCCGAACATGAGGGCGATCCTGTTGCCGGGCAGCAGGGGCACGAGTTGCGCCATCACCTCGCGCGGGCTTTGGTCTTCCAGGCGTTTTTTCCCTTGGCGCGCCGTAGTGCCGACAATGAAATGAAAGGGCGCAGCCGCCTCTGCCGTGGTGGTGCAGTACTGCATGTTGCGGATGAGGTGGCCGGCCTTGTGGGTGGCCATTTTGAGCATGCGCTCCTCATCATAGGGCTCGTGGCTCACCACAATGAGCCTGGAAATACCGAAGTTGAAGGCTATGCGCGCCGTGGCCCCGATATTTTCCGGAAACTTGGGATGGACAAGGATTATGCCGCTGCCGGCGAGTTCGCCGCCATTGGCCCGGTGCAGAGACACGTTCTACTTGCCGCTGTTTTGTTCTAGTTCAAGCGGCCGCTTAGCACTGTTGGCCGGGCCGGTGGACGCCCCGGTCATACGTTTGAAAAAGGGGATAATACCGCGCTCAGCTTGGCGGATATCTTCCTCAGCCTCTTTCAAGGTGATTTGCCAGGCAGGAGCAAAGCCTGGGGATTTTTCAAACATGATTTCAACAGCTCGCTGATAAACCTGCAACTGGCGCAATTCCGGCCTGCCCGGCTTCTGATTGAGCACCTGCACCATGTTGCGCAGGTTATCCCGCTCTTGGCGGATGGTATCCAGTTCATGTTTGCGGCGCTCAGTTTCTGAGGCATCAATTTCAAGCTTGGTGTGCAGATGCTCACGCAGTTTGCGCAAGGATTGCTTGAGTTCGCGTGCCTTCATCCAGCCCCGCACCCAGACAACAACAGCCACTGCCAAACCAATGGCAAGGCCGGTGGTGAAGGGATTGAACAGGATACTGGACAACCAGCTCGTTTCTTCCATAATACGAACCTCTATTGGGTGAAATGTCAGGGAATACGAAAACCGACCAAGCCAACGGCACTGGTCGGATCGGCCCGCCCATTTTTAGGGCATGCGCCCGGCTTCGTCAAGCAAAAGCAAGGGTCGACTGCGCTCTTTCCCCCTTGGCAGTAGAACGACCCGCAGGTATTCAGGCCTTCCCTCTTTGGGGCCGCAGTTCCTCCAGGGAAAAAATGAGGCGTTTCCCAGCCAGATGCACCTCCTGCAAACGCGCCCGCACCTGATTACCCAACTGGTAGATCCGGCCGCTGCGTTCGCCGATAAGTCGGAAACGGCGGCTGTCGTAGAGGTAATAGTCGTCCTCCAGATTTTCCACCGGCACACTGCCGCTGATGCCGCTGCCGCTAAGCGCCAGATACAGGCCAAAGGCACTGACACCGGAAATGGTGGCGTCAAACTCCTCGCCGACCCGGTCGTGCATGAAGAGCACGGCCATACGGCTGTGGACGTCGCGCTCAAGATCAATGGCCTTGCGCTCGCATTGAGAAAGATGCAGGCCGGCCTCGGCAAGCGAGTCTGTATCCGGCAGTCTCTCTTGCGCCTGCTTCCCCTGCGATTTGAGCAGGAGGCCCTGCAGAACGCGGTGGGCAATCAGGTCTGGATAACGCCGAATAGGCGAGGTGAAATGAAGATAATAGTCTGCGCCTAAACCAAAATGGCCCACATTATCCGGCGCATAGCGCGCCTGTTGCATGGCGCGCAAAAGCAGGTTGTTGGCCACGTAGGCTGCCGGTGTGTCTTCCGCCCGCGCCAAGGCCTCGGCAATCCAGCGGGAATCAATATTGCCCTTGGGCAACTCCAGCCCCAGGGCCTTGGCCGCCTCGGTAAACACCTCCAGCTTGTCCGGATCCGGCTGTTCATGGATGCGGTACAGCACCGGCCTGCGCGCCATGGCCAGGATCTCGGCCACCGCCTCGTTGGCCGCCAGCATGCAGTCTTCAATAAGCATATGGGCCTGGGTGCGGGCTGCACGGTGGATGCTGAGCACCCGCCCGGCCTCAAGCTCCACCTCTGATTCCGGCGCATTGAATTCAAGGCTGCCCCGTTTAAGCCGCTGCGCCTTGAGCAGGGCAGTGAGTTCGCGCGCCTCTTTGAGCATGGGCAAAAGACCGCTGTATTCTGCTGCCGACTCTGTCTCTTCCTGGTAGAGCAGGCGTTCGATGGTGGTATAGGAAAAGCGCATCCGGCTGCGGATCATGCTTTTGGCAAAGCGCCGGCCAATGCGGCGGCCTTGCGGGTCGAACTGGAGAATAGCGGTGAAGGCCGGCCGGTCTTCATTCGGCATCAAACTGCAGAGATGATTGGAAAGACGCTCAGGCAGCATGGGCAAGACACGGTCCGGCAAATAGATACTGGTGCCGCGCTGATAGGCCTCCTGATCCACGCTAGAGCCAGGCTTTACATAGTGGCTGACATCGGCAATGGATATGTACAGGGTGTAACCGGCGTCATCGGCGCTCACGCAGATGGCGTCATCAAAATCGCGCGCATCCTCGCCATCAATGGTCACATGCGGCAGGTTGCGCAAGTCTTCCCGACCGGCCTCGCACTCTTGCACCTCCTGCAGGGATTCCACCTCAGCCAGCACAGCCGCTGAAAAGTTTTCGCGAACCCCGGCGGCCTCCATGGCCATGCGCATCTGTATGGTCGCATCAAGCGGATCGCCCAGAATTTCGATGATCTTGCCCCTGGGTTTTTCCCGCTCCGAGCCGTAGTCAATAATTTCAACCACAACCGCCAGGCCGTCAGCCTCTTTCACCGGCGCGTCCTGACGGGAAATAGTGAGGGTATAGGGCAGGCGCTCATTATCCGGCAAGACACAGCCGCCGCCGGCAGTAGCAACGTAGATGCCGTTCAGCTTGGTGTAGGCCCGGGCCAGTATCCGGGTGACCAACCCTTCCCGGCGACCGCGTGCCATGCCCAGCACCTGCACCGCCACGGTATCGCCATGGGTGGCCCCGCCAAGATTGGTACGGCTGACAAAAACATCCTTGCCCCCTTTGTCCTCGCCATCAACCAGCACAAAACCATAGCCCTTGCTGGTAATATCCATCTCGCCCGTCAGTTCTTCCAGTTTAGCAAGACTGTGATAGCGCCTGCCCTTGCGGCGGAGCAGACCCTGCCGGACGAGTTCATCTAAAACCGAGCCAAGCACGGCCTGAGAAGCGGCAGGCAGGCCCAGCATGGCCTGCAGATCATCGGCGCTTACCGGCCCCGGGGCACGGGTCACTGCCGCCAGCACATCCCGCTCCAAGGTGGAGGTTTTTGCTGCCGGAACGGTTTTATGCCGTCTGCCGCGAACCTGCGACAAGCCGCGTTTGCGTGGCCTTATTTTTTTTGACACGGTATCTCCTTGTTATTCTTTAAAAATTATTATTCTATCGAAAAGATCATTTTTCATGGTGGGGTGAGACCCTATTTGCTAATGTGGAGGTTCACCCTTTTGCCGGGATAGTCCTTAAACAGGTGTTTTGCAGGAATTCCCAGGAAGAACATCGAGGCTGTATGCAGTACGAAAAATTCAATATTGACGGTTATCGTCAGGACATGGCAGAGGTCGTCGGCACAGGGCCTGAAACCCAGGTTTTCTGGGATGCCCTTGATTTTGCCTATGAGGCCCACAAGGATCAGCGCCGGCGCTCGGGCGACCCCTACATCATGCACCCCTGTTCGGTGGCGCGAATACTGGCGGTGGAGTTGGATATCCGCTCTCCGGAAATGCTGGCCGCAGCCCTACTCCACGACACCATCGAGGATGTGGAGGAGGTGGATGGCCCGCTGTTGCGCGAGAAATTCGGCCCGGATGTGGAAGCAATAGTCGAAGGTTGCACCAAGGTAACGCATTTCAGTGGCGCCCGCCAGACTTTCAAAAAGATGGTGCACCGCAAGATCTTCAGCGGCGCTGCGGCAAAACTGGAAGTTATGCTGGTGAAACTGGCGGACAGATTGCACAATCTGCGCACTTTAAAAAGCATGCCCCGCAACAAACGCCAGAAAATCGCCGACGAAACGCTCGATATCTACGCCCCGCTGGCCACCATCCTTGGCCTCTACGACATCAAGCGGGAGATGTACAACCTTGCCCTGACCCACAAGTTTCCACGCCAGAGCGGGCCGCTCAGGACGCACATCAATGCCCTGGACAACGACCCCAAGGCCCAGGAAATTGTGACCCAAGTGCAGAGCGGGCTGGATGAAAACGGTGTGGAAGGCCGTGTACTGTTGCGCACCAAGGAACTGTGGGCCTACTTCGATGTGCGCAGCCGTATTCTCATGCAGGAAATAGAAAGCCCGCAGGAGTTTGTTATCCTGGCTGCAAGCCGCGATGCCTGCTATGCGGCCCTGGGTGTGCTCAACAGGATCTACCCACCCACCCCTCGCAGCATCCGCGACTTTATCGCCAACCCCAAGCCCACCGGCTACCAGGGCCTGCATTCGCGCCCCAATATCAACGGCACCAAATACCTCTTCAAAATCAGGACCGCCGAGATGTCGCGGCGCGCACGGCGCGGCATGGTGCGCGACTGGGCGCGCGACAACAAGGCCAATAGCCGTTTTTTTGAAGAGATTCAGGAAATGTTCGACATTCTCGGCAGCGACGAGTCTGTTTCCTACCGGGACATGATTGCCGCCAGTGGTCGCAAGGAAATATACACCTACACCCCCCAGGGCGATCTCATCAACCTGCCGGTCAATTCCGTGGTCCTGGATTTTGCCTTCCGCATCCATTCCGCCATTGGTCTGACCTGCACAGGAGCCATGATTGGCAACCAGAAAGTTCCCAGCAGTCGCCGCCTGAAGGACGGCAATGTGGTGCGCATCATTCGCCAGGAAGAACCAGTTGTTTTTGAACCTGAACTGCAGACCCTCTGCCAGACGGCCAAGGCACGATCCGAGCTTTCCAAGACCTTCCGCCTCAGGCGGGAAGAGGTCTCACGGAGAATCGGCGCATCTGTGCTCCATCAGGAACTGCGCCGCTACGGCATCCCCAGGGAGCTCCTTGAAAAAGACGACATGGCAGACGTGCTTGCTTACTTCGGCATGTTTGCCTTGCCGGATCTGCATCTTGCCCTAGGTGAAGGGCGAGTACGGCTGCAGGAGCTGATTTTTGAAATCAGGGACTGTCTCTATGCCGACCGCACCACCTTTGTTCAACCGACCGGCATACTCAACCGGGTTGATCTGGCCAGCCTCGATCCGGTGGTGATGAAGGTTTCAGCCTGCTGTCGCCCGAGCCCGCTCGACAAGGGGGTTATCGGGCTGCTCAGCGAACGCGGCCTCTCCATGCACCGCAAGGAATGCCCACAGCTCAGCAAGATCAAATTCCAACGCGAAGATGCGGTGGAGGTGCGCTGGCGGCCGTCTATGACCCAGGTTGTCAAGCCGCAACGGATTATCATCATGAAAGCGAGCCGTAACCGGCTGCTCATGCTGCTGGCAGTAGCACCTGAAGAGATGCGTTTTTCCGAGCTGATCCACCTGGGAAAGAGCGCGGCATCACTGGGCGACTGGGAGGTGATATTCAAAGTGGATACGCTCTATGGACTGAAAAAAGTGATTCGCCATTTCGACCGTTCCGGCCTGCCCTACGAATTTGAACTGGAGACCTAAGATAAACTTGACAACCACATTGTGGTGGATATACTGACGTTAAGGAAAACGGTTCTCAATACAAACAGATCGTTGCGCCTCAGGTATCTGTTGGTTTTACATCCTGCTCGTGAGAACCTATTCCCCGCTTGGCGTCTGCCGTACCGTTTCCTTCCTTTCCGGTATACGGCAGACGCCATTTTTCTTGGGGCTCGGGCCGGTGGATCAAGCGGCGCAACAGACGCAGAAAATGATCGCGCTCTATTTCCTCTGCGCCAAGGCGCAGCAAATGCCCGCTGCTGACCTGGCAGTCGATCAACTCGATATTCAACCTTGGCGCTGCTTGCACAAGGCCTGCCAGGGCGATCTTGGAGGCGTCGGTGACAGCGGAAAACATCGATTCGCCGAAAAAGACCCGATCAAGACAGAGGCCGTAGAGGCCCCCAACCAAAACACCGTCCTGCCGGCATTCCACTGAATGGGCAAAACCCAACTCGTGCAAGAGGATGTAGGCCGCCTGCATGTCGGCTCCAAGCCAGGTGCCCCTGCCATCCCGCCTGGGTATGGCGGCGCAGGCTGCTATTACCTGTGCAAATGCGCTATCCGCACTGAGCGTGAACCTGCCCGAGGCGATGGTGCGCTGCAGCCTGCGTGAAACATGCATTTTTTGGGGGAACAGCACCAGCCTCGGCTGCGGCGACCACCACAAAATAGCCTCTCCCGGTTCGTACCAAGGGAAAATGCCCTGACGATAGGCCTCCAAAAGGCGAAGAGGCGACAAGTCGCCACCCACCGCGAGCAGCCCTTCAGGCTCTGCCAAATCTGCGGGCGGAAAGACCGGATACTGGTTCAGTTGAAAGACCGACATCTCAGCCTGCGCCCCAGAAATAGATTTTGTATTCAGCCGCCATTTTTTGTATCCTGATAGTATAAAATTTTACTGTACCTTGTTGGCGACAATCTGCCGGCAAAGGAATCCCTGTGGAGCAGAGCCGTCCTTCCGTTCAATATGCGGTATTCGTGCGGCACACTGACTTTCATGTCTCTTGCCTATGGAACTTACTCGATGAATGATGAGAAAAAAAGCTGGGACGATATTCCCTCTTTGGATGATCTCAGGGTTGATTGGAATTTTCAGCCGGAAAACCCACATGGCCGGCGCGATTCTCAACGCCTGAGCGACAAAGAATTGAGCAAAATTTTCGACGTTCCCTGCATTGCCGTCAAAATAGCAACAGCCGAAAAAGTCAGCAAAGGCCTACTCCAGGATATCAGCGAAAACGGCCTGGCTATTCGCCTGCAGCATCCCTTGCAAGCCGGTGAAAAGGTAAAACTCGGATTTTTCCTGGGAACCCATAAAATAATCTGCCAAGGAACGGTACGCCATGTGTGTCAGGGTACACGGGGGTACACCTGCGGCATTCAACTGCAAGATGTGGACGATAAGTTCAGATCACACATTCAGGGACTTTACGCTTCCATGACCTTGAAGCAGGGCCTCTAGCTATCAAGTCTGCACCCGGAATCACTACCTTGACCAATACAAGTCCAAAACTTTCCAGCACGGATCGGAACCCTTTTCATCAAGAGCTGAATCCAGACATTTTTTTCCCCGGCGCTCAGCGGGAAGAGATCTGCCAGGCCCTGATACTGGATCTGTTAACCGGCAAGCAACTCCTGCATCTAGGTGGAGAGGGCGGCTCAGGCAAAAGTCTGATCTGCCGGGTTATCATGGAGCGTCTGCCCTCAAGCTTTATCCCGGTGTACCTGGCAGACCCTGTGGGTTCTTACGAAGATCTGGTGCGGCATGCCTCAATTGACCTGGGCGCTGCGCGCGGCAACAGGGCAGATGATTTTTCCTGGCCCGACGAATTCAACCGGCAATTACTGCAGCGGCAAAGCGAAAATGTTCGGGTCGTGCTCATCCTTGATCAGGCGGAGCAGATCTTTTCAGCCGCCCTTGAACGCCTCTTGCAGAGAAATCGCCGGAACACACCAGATGCACCTGGTTTTGCCATGCTTTTGGCCGGCTCAGGCACGCTCACCACCCTTTTGGATCAACTTGCCGATCTGGGTACCGAAAACATTCCGGAAAACAGCTACTTTCTGCCGCCCCTTGAGCCGGACGACACGGAAAAATACCTGCATTACCGCCTGCATGCGGCGGGTATTGACTGGGCTGAGCACGACAGCATCCTGGACAAAAAAATCATTGCCCGTATCGTGCAACAAGCGCAGGGCAATATTGCGCGCATCAACTCGACTGCTGCGCGCCTGCTTGCTGCGCGGCTCCCCAAACGCGCGCCTACGGCAACAGAGCCTTCGCAACTGCAACAACCGCAGGCCAATAAACCTTTCCTTGCCCTTTCTCCGCAAAAAGAAGCCCCCTCAGTGGCGACAGATCCGGTTGACAGCGCCAACTTCGCTCTCCGCTGGGAGCAGGTGCTTGCACCGCCGCTGATCGAACTGTACGAACAACTTACCGGAAACCGCAAGCTCCTGGGCGTCATACTAGGTGTGGGGCTGCTCCTGCTGAGCCTTGGCCTGGTTTTTGATCAACCTCATCAGCCTGCACCTTTGCTGCAAGAGCAAGCAACCCAAACAGAGGCGTCGCAAAAGCTTTCTCCTGGTGAAGCCGAAGTCGTGCAGGCCGCTGCCCAGGATATCCAGCACCATGCCCGTCCTGCTGTTACGGCCGCGGGCGCGGCTGCTCAGGCTACTGGGGCGAACCTGCTGCAGGAACGCCTGACCGCCAGCACAGCCCTGGTGGCTGCCGCTTACCGCGGCGCAAGCACCATCCAGTTACACACCATATCGGGCAGCGATGCCGAAGAGCAGATCATTGCCCTGCTTGACTCCCAGTTGTACAGCAGAGAGGCGAAGCAACTCTATATCGTGAGAAAACGCTCTAGTCCTCCGGTCTATTTTATCTTCTACGGTATTTTTGACAGCCTGGAACAGGCCAGGCAGGTGCGCAACAACATGTCCTTTGAACTGCGCGCCCACCACCCCTATCCCCTGGCCATCAGCGATGCCCTGCTGCTGAACGAAGGCTGAAATCCTCAACGCAACTCCTGCCAGCAATCACCATTATGGACATCCTCCTTGCCAAACCCCGTGGTTTCTGCGCCGGGGTCAATCGGGCCATCGCACTCGTCCGTTCCGCCCTGGCGGAGTTCGGCGCGCCGGTCTATGTGCTGCACGAAATCGTGCACAACACCCATGTCCTCAACGAACTGGAAGAGATGGGGGCCATCTTTGTTGAGGAACTGGAAGAGATTCCCGAGGGTGCACGCACCATTTTCAGCGCCCATGGCGTTGCACGTGCGGTAGAGGAACAGGCAAGCGCCATGCACCTGCGCACCATCGACGCCACCTGTCCGCTGGTAGCCAAAGTGCATCGCCGCATCAGCCACTTACATAGCCTAGGCTGTTCCCTGCTCGTATTGGGCCATAAGGGCCACCCTGAAGTGGAGGGGACCTGCGGCCAGGTTCCCGGCCCGGTCCATGTGGTGTCCACACCCGAGGAAGTAGCCGTCCTTCCCATTCCTGCAAGCGCCAAGGTGGGTTATGTCACCCAGACCACCTTGAGCGTTGATGACACCAGGGAACTGCTGAATGCCATCCGCGCCCGCTTTCCGCTGATAGAGGAGCCGGACCGCACCGACATCTGCTATGCTACCACCAACCGGCAGCAGGCGGTGCGTCAGTTGGCGCGGCAATGCGACCTTGTGCTCATTGTCGGCTCAAAAAACAGTTCCAACTCCAACCGACTGCGCGAGGTGGCTGCCGGCATGAATATTCCGGCCTATCTTATTGATCAAGCCGATGAGATCCAGCCGGATTGGCTACAGGGGAAAAAAAGAGTAGGAGTCAGTGCCGGCGCCTCAGCCCCGGAACACCTGGTAAGCGGCGTGATAGCCCACCTTCAGTCCCTTGCTCCCGGGAAGGTCGAGGAACTGAACGGAGATGATGAGGGCATCCACTTTCCAGTAGTCAAGCAGGATGAAGGCGGGAGCCCGCCCGGCTGAAAAGCAACCCTTGCACAGGACATGTTCTCACCTATGTGCGCCCGGCATGCTTCCGGTTCCAGATCAAGGCGAAGGTATCAAGAAGGAACACAGCAAGGAGGCGGGCATTTGCCGCTGGTGCTGAAAGGGCTTTGCGATGGAAGTGAAATTACTTCTTGCGCACCAGGATGTAGCCGGTCAGTGCCTGCAAAAGTCCCACATGCGGGCTTGCGGCTGGATCTGCTGAAAAAAGTGCCAATTTTCCGAGTGCCTCGGTAACACAGTGCTGGGCGCTTTGCGCAGCCGATTGAAAACCTCCCAGACTCTCGATAAAGGCCTGGATAGCTGCCCTTGCCTCAGGGCGGGTCCGATCGCCCTCGATGAGTTTTTTCATCTCTTCCTGTTCCGCTGGACTCGCAGCGGCAAGTGCACGGATCAGGGGCAGGGTCAACTTACCCTCCTGAAAATCATTGCCGGTCTCCTTGCCGGTCAGTGCCTGCCGGCCTGTATAGTCGAGCAGGTCATCCACAATCTGAAAGGCTATGCCGACGCCTTCGCCGTAGCGCTGCAGGGCCTGTACCCTGGCCCTATCCGCGCCGGCATAGAGCGCGCCCAAGGCGCAGGATGAAGCAATGAGATTGCCGGTCTTTTGGGTGATGACGGCAAAGTAGTCCTCTTCGCTGGCTCGGTAGTCCCCACAGAGTCGTTTTTGCACAAACTCGCCATTGACCATGCCCTCAGTGGCAGAGCAAAAGACATCCAGCCCCTCTGCTCCTGTGAATTTACCCACCAGATAGAGGCTGCGGGCATGCAGCCAGTCGCCCGCGAGAATTGCATCCTCAAGCGAGTAGCGCTGCACTGCGGTCTCGCGCCCGCGCCGCAGGGGCGCGTGATCAACCACGTCATCGTGCATCAGGGTGGCGGTATGCAGGTACTCAAGGGCTGCGGCCAGGGTGTAGAGGTCCGCATCATCCCTGCCGCAGCAGCGTGCGCTCAACACGCAGAGGAAAGGGCGTATCCGTTTACCGCCGCTGAAAAGCGAGTACTCGACCACCTCGCGGAGCAATGGATCCGACCCGGCCAGCCGCCCTGCAAGATCTTTGCGCATGGCGTTTTCTACCCGGGCCGCCACCTCCGCCACCGCTGTTTTGAGCCCAGTGCTATCAGTTGTCATGCTGCTCTCATATGGAAAAGAAATCCGCCACCTTGGCCAGATCATGGGTCAGGGGGCTGGAAGGAAGGCTGTTGAGGAACTGACGGCCATAACCCTTGGTCAAGAGGCGCACATCAAGGATGGCAATAACCCCTCGGTCTGCAGTCGTGCGCATCAAGCGGCCGGCACCCTGGCGCAGGGTAAAGATTGCCCTGGGGATTTGGAAAGAGAAAAAAGGATTGCCGCCACGGTTTGTAATGCGGCGCATGCGAGCCATGATTACAGGATCTGTCGGCACCTCAAAGGGTAATTTATCCATGACCACCAGGCTTAGCGATTCACCGGGCACATCCACTCCCTCCCAGAAACTGGCCACGGCAAAGAGCACCGAGTCGATTTCTTGACTGAAACGCTCAAGCAGGGTGTGCCGTGCAGCCTCTCCCTGCATGAAGACCGGAAAAGGCAGGCGCTCAGCCAAGCCGGCATGGGCGGCCTCCATGGCCTGCACCGAGGTAAAAAGCAGAAGAGCCCGGCCATTGGCACACTGCACCAATTCCTCAAGGCGCGTGTGCAGGGCCTGCTGATATCCGGCCTCTGCCGGGGCAGGAAAATTGCGCTCAGGTACATAGATGAGGGTGCGCCCGGCATAGTCGAAGGGCGAGGCCAGAGTCAGGGAGGGAGTTGCCGCAGCTAAGCCCATCCTGCTGAAAAAATAGGAGAAACTGCCGCCGGTGGTGAGCGTGGCCGAGGTAAAGAGGCAAGAGCTTGCGCTGCTATACAGGGTCTTGTGCAGTTCTTCCGCCACCTCTACCGGGGTGGCCGATACGCTCAGGTTGCGCTCTGTGCGCTCATACCAGTAAGTAAAGCTGTGTTCTTCCTCGGCCTGCGAATCAGCTGGTGCTGCCAGCACCTGCCTGAGCCGGGCGGCTAGGTCTGCCGCCCGCTGGCTGTACTGTTCCCAGGGGCCGCCATAGCGATCGCCAAGCTCATCCAAGTGCTCGGCTGTGTCTTCCAGCAGAACAGCGAGATGATCCGAGAGCTTAGCTGCGCCCTCCAGGCGAGACTCTTCCCAGTCCAGCGGGAAACGCCCCCTGGTTGCAGGAAAGACCAAGCCAAAACGCTCAACCGCGCCCGTGAGCGCGGCAACTGCTGCCATGACCCCCTGCTGCGCATCGGCAGCAAGGCCGCTCTGTGCGCTACGCTCCATATCAGCGGCCAGATCAAGTGCCTGCAGGCGCGAAAAAGTGCGGCCAAAAAAGGCAGTGGCCACGTTTTCCAGGTGATGCGCCTCATCAAAGAAAACAGCCTCGTAGCGCGGCAGCACCTCGCCAAAGCCCGTTCTGCGTACCGCCAGATCGGAGAAGAGCAAATGGTGATTGACCACCAAAAGATCTGCACTGGCTGCATCGCGCCGCAATTGCGTTAAAAAACAGTTTTGGGATTCCGGACAGTCGGAACCCAGGCAGAAATGATTCTGACAACAAATCCTCTGCCAGAGCGGTGAGGCGCCGGAAAGCCAGGCAAGTTCGGCTCGGTCGCCATGGCGTGTGCGCTCAATCCAGGCCTCAATCCGTTCCTGGGCCGTATCGGTAAACATGCTGTCGCGCTGGCCGGCCAAAAGCTGGTACCAGCGGTAGAGGCACAGATAGTTCTGCCTGCCCTTGACACAGATGGCATGCAGTTTGGGAGCAAGATGGCGTTTGATCAGCGGGATCTCGCGGTGCAGGATCTGATCCTGTAAATTACGCGTATTAGTAGAAATGACCACTTTTTTGCCGCTGCACACCGCTGGGACCAGATAGGCCAAGGTCTTGCCCAAGCCGGTTTCCGCCTCCACGGCCAACGAAGAGCAGGGGGAAGCAGCGGCATCGCCGGCACACTCCTCAACCAGTTCTACATCTTCAACGGCAAGCAGGCGCTCCACCGCCAGGGCCATCTGCAACTGACCAGGCCGATGCGCAAAGCCGGGAACCTGGCGGGCAAAGAGCCCCTGTTCCCCGAAAATCTCAACCATATCAGCCATCGTAGTCACTGCAACCGTCGGACATCAAATCGCGCATCAGCGCGGCCACCTGCGGCGAGGGATCGTTTTGCAGGGCCTGCAGAAGCGGGAGGGCTTCCGGCGCGCCGGTTTGATGCAGCAGACATGCGGCCTCACCCCGCACCCAGTCAGTGGGATCTTTGCAGAGGCTGCTCAGAACCGGCACGGCCCGCGTCAGCTCGTCGGGGCAACAGGTCTTGAGCTCTTCAAACAAAACAGCCAATCCCAGGCGTACCCGCATGCGTTCATCCTGCACCAGATCTGCGCAAACAGCGATCTGCTCCGGCTGCTGTTTACAAAGGGAGATTACATTTCCCACCAGACCAATCTCCAGAAAATCCGCAATAACGCTGCGCATCTCCGGCTCGCCCTGCTCTTCTCGGCCCGCATCGCGGTTTTCTATGGGGGAAAAATTCGTCATTATGCAATGCTTATTGGCAACAATACGAATAAAGTTTGTATAATGATGGAACAAGCCTCTTTACTACCATGCCTGCCGCAAGCTGGCAAACGCTTCCTCCTCGTGCTTCGGCAGACTCCGCGCTTGACAAATACGGCGTTGCCACAGTAGAAGGCAGGCAAAAGCGGATAGAAATGCTCTTCAAAAGATACCGGTATGTATACTGAAACCGCTGGGCCGCCCGCCCGCACACACGAAGACCACGAACTGCTCAAAAACGATGAGGTCATAGCTGTAGTAGACGACCTCGCAGATATCACGGAACTGCTCGTCCTTTTTCTGAAGGAACGGGGTTTTAAAGCAGTCAGTGCCAACTCGGCCGCCGAGCTGCGGCACTATCTGGGCAGCCATAACATAGCGCTCGTCCTGCTGGATATTGGTCTGCCGGATGCCGATGGCGTCAGTCTGTTGCCTGAAATTAAGGAAAAAAGCCCGGATACCGCCATCATCATGTTGACTGCGGCCGCAAGCCTTGAAACTGCGCTGCTCTGCCTGCGTCACGGGGCCGACGACTATCTCACCAAGCCGGTACAATTCGGCAATCTCCACACCATCCTGCGCCGGGTTCTGGAAAAACGCCATCTGGCGCTCGGCAGCAGAATCTACCAGAGACAACTGGAAAGTGCGCAGAAACGCATCGAGTGCGCCCACACCCTGTCTATCAAGATGAACAGGGCCTACCTGAGCACCACCGACCTGGATCTGCTCATGCAGGCAATTCTGACCGGGATTACCGCCCATGAAGGCCTGGGCTTTAACCGGGCCTTTCTGGGCTTGTTCAGCGAGGATGGCAGGTATTTAATCGGCAGATACGCCGTAGGCCCGGTGAACCGAGAAGAGGGCATGGCCATATGGCGGAGCATGGAGGCGCAGCATCTCACCCTGGATGACCTCCTGCAGCAGTGCCATAGCTGCCGGGGAGCCGATACAGGCATCACCCGTCTGGTTCAGGAGCTTAAAATCGATACCGGCAAAAGCGATCACATTGTTCTGCGTGCTGTATCGGAACGAAGGATCATTGCTGTGCAGAATGGACAGGCCGAGTACCCGGTGCCCCAGGATCTGTTGCAGCTCCTGCGGGAAGACAGCTTCCTCATTGCGCCGCTCTACTTGTCGGAGCGTTCTCTGGGCGTGGTTATTGTCGACAACTTCATGTCTCGCCGCCCCTTTGATCAGGAACTGGTGCGCGCCCTGGAAAGCTTTCTCAGCCAGGCCAGTCTGGCCATCGAGCACTGCAGCCTCTACCAGGCCGTGCAAGGCAAGGTGGCCGAACTGGAAAAGGTGACAAAAGAGTTACACAAGAACAAGGATATGCTGGTTACTGCCGGCCGTTACTCAGCCCTTGGCCACATGGCCGCACAACTGACCCACAGCATTAAAAATCCCATCACAGCCATTGGCGGCACTGCCCGCCTGCTCAGCCGCAAAATTACCAATGCCGGCCTGCAAAAGTTTTTGCACATGATGGTGGCCGAGGTTGAAAAGGTCGAAAAAACATTGGCTAACCTGGCCCGTTTTGCCGAAACGATCCAGCCGGTCTACGAAAGTGTCTCCCTGGCTGATCTGGCCAAAAACGCGATACGGCTCTACCAGCAGGATCTGCTCCAGCACAACATAGTAACCGTGTATAACTTTCATCCGGATACGCCGGATATCGAGCTGGATCCAAAACTAATCCAGCAGGTACTGGTGCATATACTGGCTAATGCCATTGATGCCATGCCCCAGGGCGGTACCCTGACCCTGGAGATCGCGCCCGAGCAGGGCGGCGTGGTTTTGTTCATTTCGGATACCGGAGGCGGCATCAGCGGGCCGATCCTCGAGAATGTGACCGACCCCTTTTTTACTACCAAAACCATCGGCACAGGTCTGGGGTTGTCTTTAGTGCAACGGGTACTCAAAGATCACGGTGGTGATCTCAACCTCAGTAACAGTCCAGGCGGTGGAGCGCAGGCCAGAATCTGGCTTCCGGTCAACCATTGAGCCGCTGTTTTTGCATCCCAGCTCTTTTTGACCAAGCGTTTCTCTCAGTTCCATACCAAAGTACATCCGACAGCAACTCCACACATAAAAAGAAAACGGCCTCCTAAAAGGAGGCCGTTTTCTTGTACAGTACATTCCTGACAGCTTAGAATTTCAACTGCAACCGACCATAGGTTCCGACAGCAGGATCGTCGTTAACCGTGGGATCATCAAAGGACGGAAAGAGAGCGCCGGCAAACCAAGAGAAGACCGCACCCTTGCTGATGGTGTAATCAAGCACGCCCGAAACCTCAATGGCACGCTCAAGCGAACCCAGACCCTCGGAGGAATTACCATCAATAGACGCGTATACGAGGTTACCGGTCAGGCTCAGCTTATCGCTGACAGCATACTTAGCGACGAAACCCGCCCACAACCAGTCACCGTATTCACCTACACTGGTGACGGTGAGGGAATGGTCTGCACCAACCATGACAAAACCAAAGACCGGATCAGCAATAAAACCGTCCACGGTAAAACCAACATTGAGCGCCAAGGTCAGGGCATCAATGGTGTAGGAAGGCTGGAGATAACCGCCGTAGCCGTCATCCGGACCACCGATACTATCTTTAAAGTCGTCGTTGTTGTCATCCCTGGCTTGGTTGAAACCGTGCAGATCACCATCGTTGTAGGCAAACTCACCGGCCAAACCGAAATTGCCCTGCTTGCCTTCAAAGTAAACAGAAGCAAGCAAGCCCTCGTTTGGCTCCATGTGGTAGCTCACGCCATCTTCGTCGGTCAGGAACTCGGTACGATCATCCATCTGGTAGGCAACCAGCACACCACCCTTCCAATTTTCATTGAAATCGGCAGAGATGTTGGCACCCATGCGGATCTCGTCGTTGTCCTCGTCTTTATCCGCCTTAATTTTTGAGCTTTGTCCTTCGGACATCCACTCAACAAAGGGGTTGATCTCCACATTACCCGCTTTGATAATGCCGCGCAGACCAGCCAAGTTCAGGTCTTCGTAGAAAAATCCCGTACCATAGGTCACGCGGTATTTACCGGCTTCCAGGGTAAAATTATCACTGAAGGGCACACCAATGTAGGCCTTATCTACCCAGATGTTGCCGGCCTCTCTCTTTGCGCCTGCAGCGTTATCGGTGTCGATGTCTTCAAATCTGTGATCCTGCAGGCGAAGGCGGCCAATAGCATAGGCGCCGCCGGCTGCGGTTCCCTTCAGGTTGATGCGAACGCGGGAGTCTAAATAGCTCTCACCATCCTTGTCGCTGTTGCCAAAGTCAAAATCATCTCTGTACACGGCACGCACACGGGCATCACCGCTGAGCTGCACACCGGGTTTGACTTCAGCAGCCGGGGCGGTGCCCACCGCACCCGCTGCAATCAAAAGCGCAGCACCTGCAACGAGAATCTTCTTCATTTCTTTTCTCCTTGTGCTTGTTGGTTTTTGCATTGTTCCTGCAAAAGGAACGCATACTTAAAATCGAGTAGTAGCATCGTAAAAAGCCCAAACCACTAAGTCAAGTTTTTTTTACTCTGGTTTAATTTTTTTTACACAGATTGTACTATTCCTTAACAATCACGGAAAAATAAGGACAATAAAAGCGATCAGTCAGCATGAACCGACAACACGAAGCGGTGCAGAGTGGTTGCAGGTGTGCTCCAAAACTGCAGCAAGGAGGCGTTCTCCGTTTCCGCGAAAAAGAGTTGCAACTGCGCTGCTCCCCTCGAATCAGGCATGAACTGATATCCAGCCACATAGCCCGGAATGCGCTGTGTTTCCCAGAGTACGCGCAACCCCCGCTCCTCCCATTTCAGACCCGCCAATGAACTGCCATCGAAATAACGTAGACTGGGCATATACGGCACTTTGACCTCCCGGTTTTTCCCCACAAGCACATCGGTAATTCCGTCTTGGTCAATGTCTGTGGTAACTATCCGGGTATGAAGATAGGTGGGTTCTTGCACTGCTGAAGTCACTGCCGACAGGGTGCCGTAAAAATTACGGCCGGCACCGTATTCATCCGCACTGGTCCACAGGAGCGTACCGCTTGAGTTGAACACCTGCAGTCTGTTGTGACGGTTGATGGCCACAATTTCCAGCTTGCCGTCACCGTCCAGGTCTGCGGGTGCAACATCATAGACATTGTATCCTGCCGGTAGCGGCAGGGTATTGTCGGAGGGTTGCAGCTTGCCTCCCTCGTAGCGCATCAGGTAAATCGGCCCGCCACTGGCCTCCTTTGGCGGCGGCGCTTGCCCCAGCAGCATGGATTCGCCTTGGGCAAGCGCTACTGCGTGCAAATAATAGGGTACATTCTCTTCCAGCCGCTCAAGCCGACCATTGCGCCACTCCCAAATGGAAGAGGCGGCCAGGTTGCCGTTGCTTGCACCGATATAGAGTTCAGGCACGCCGTTGCCGTTGGCATCAACCAGGGTAATGGCCAGATAGTTGAGGTGCCCGGGCAGGTCTTGGGCCAATTCGCGGACAAAACGCCCCTCTTCGTAGCGGTACACCTGCAGGGTCTTTTTCCCCAGAAGGACAAGTTCTTGTACCCCGTCGCCATCCACATCGCCGATGTTGAAATCAAGCAGGTCTATCTCAATGGGCCGACTGCGCAGGCTCTCCACCAGTTTGAAATTCCCGTCGACCAGTTCAAGTCCGGAGATGGTTTGGGCGAGCATATTTTCACGGTAGGCCCGCTCTGGGTGGGTGGTGGTGAAGGGAGAAGTACTGGTTTGTTGCGCGGTCGAACTTGTCTGCCCTGCTGTGCTTTTGCCTGCAATGACCGCGCTCACGTCTGAAGACAATTCCTCTACTGCCGCCAAGGGATCATCAGGGTTACTGAGAAAACGGCTGACTTTTTTGGGAGTCGCACCGCTCGCCCTGGAAAAGACATAGCCGGCCACCTCGTACTGGGCGGCACTGGGGCCAAAGGTGCTGAGCACCAGGTAGTCCGCATTGGACTGGGCAAGCAGGCGGTTGAACGCAGTGAAATCCCCGTTTTGCAGGGCTCGCTGCATCTGTTCGGTGGAACTGCCCTGGGTGATGGCGGTAATTTGGGAACGGGTGGCAACCCGACTGGCAAGTACGCTGGCTAGGCCGCTGGACAGATGCTCCGGTGCTTTTTCCACCTGTATACTGAAAGGCAGAAAAATAACCTGCTTCTGCCCCTGTTGCGCCGCCTCAAGTAAAGACAAGGGCGCAAAAGTCAGAGCAAAGGCAATGAGGGCGCAAAAGAGTGCCCCAAGCCTGCATCCAGGGAAGGTCTGCAACGAAGATGTCAAAGTACGCACGGTTTTTTACCTCTTCTGTTGATATGGTTGACAGTGTCAATAGAAAATTACTGCCCCTTGATTCTTAT
>JAUNUN010000012.1 GCA_030538155.1 bacterium | reverse complement strand
AGCTACAGACCAGGCAGGCGGAATTTGCTCCCCACCAGGCCCGGCTTGATCTGGCCCTACGCGCGCTTGAACTGGCTGCCGCCCACGCCGCTCTCTGTGCCCTCCGCCGCAGCCAGGAAAGCGACAAGCAGGCGTTTTTGGCCTGCGAAGAGGAGTTGCCGAAAAAACAGGCGCTGGCCGAGCAGGCCCAAGCCCTTTATCTTGCGGCCACAGCCAATCTGCAGACAAAAAAAGAAGAACTGCAGCAGGCCCAGCCCCTCTTGCAGGAGGTACGGGCCTTGGACGTACGCCTGGCAGCGACAAACGGCCCCATCAAGAATGCGATGGAGGCAAAGGCCTCGCTTGCCGCCAAAATCGATGCCCTCAGCAAGGCCCAGACCGAAGACCGGGCCGAACTGGCCAAGCAGGAGGCAAAACAGGCGCAACTGCGTCAGTATTTTGACAGCCATGCGGCAGATGCTAAACTGATAGAGGAACTGGCCGCCCTGCGCAGTCGCTTTGCAGCCGTAAAAGAGCTGGCAGCCCAGGTGCTGGTAGAGGAAAAGGCCTTGCTCGAGCAGCAAGACCTGTGCCGACAGGCGGAGCAGAACCGGCAGACAGCCCTTGCCCGGCATCAGGAACTGGAGCGAAAAAAAGAGGCCGGCCTAGCAGAGTTAACGAAGCTGCAGGCCGCCTATGGGGAGGTGTTGGCCGGGCATGACTTGGCCTTTTGGCGGCAGCAGCAGGAACAGGCGAGCAGCCGACGGGAACTATTGCTGCAGGCGCAGAACGAGGCCGGAAAAATCGCACAGGCCCAGACCATGCAGGAGGAACAGGCCGGGCGTGCAAGAGGAGCACAAGAGGAACAAGCCAGACTTGCCAAGACCTTGGCCCAAAGCGATGAGCAAGTGGCAGGCCTTGTCAGGGAGCGGGATCTTTTGGAAACACAGTTGACCTTGCTGCAGCGCATCGAGGCCCTGGAAGAGAGCCGCCGACACCTGCAGGATGGCGAGCCCTGCCCGCTCTGCGGGGCACTTGCCCATCCCTATGCCAGCGGCAATGTACCGGTAAGCGATAGCAGCCGCAAACGCCTGACCCAGGTACGGGCAACCCTTGCTGAGCTGGAAAAACAGGTGGCTGAGGTTCGCGGTAAACTCACCAGAAGTGAGCTGGAACTGGAACAGGTGCAGGCACGGCGTCAGGAAGAGCAGGAGCGGGAGACCCTGGCCCGCAGCTGGCTTGCGACCATCCGTTTACAAATCCCTGCGCAATTGCAGTGGCCCGAAAAAGACGAGGAGACTGGCCCGGCCATTGCTGCCCTTTTGCATAAAATAAACACGGAACTGGGCCGCAGTGCCGCCATAGTCCGCCAGGCGGAAGCGCATTGGCAGAGCCTATTAGGGCAGCAGGAGGCCTTCAGCCAGGTACGGGATGCTGCCCTTGAGGCAGAGCGGCAGGCTGTGCAACGTCAGCATCAGCAAGAGAGTCTGATGGAACGGCTGCAAACCTTACAGGAAGAATCGGCACGTAAGTGCGGGCAACAGGCCACTTCCCTTGCGCTCCTTGAAAAGGAGCTGCAACCCTTTCGCCCCACTTGTCTGCAGGCCGGGCAGGCGCTGACAGCAAAAATGCTCGATGGTATCGCCCAAGAATTGCAGCACCGTCGGCAGGCATGGAAGGAGCGCCAGGTTGCACAGGAGGCTTGCGCCTTGGCCATTACCCGGTTGCAGGAACTGGGCCGTCAGCAAGAGGCACAACTGGAACACCTGCAACAGGAACTGAGCGGGCAAGAGCGTCACTTGGATATGCTTGTGCAGGAACAGATGAAGCTGGCCCAGGCGCGACACGAACTTTTTACCGATAAAGAGGCGGACAGCGAAGAGGCCCGCCTGCAGGCAGCCATAGAGGCGGCTGAAAAGGAAGTGGAGGCTACCCGTCTAGAGTGGCAGCAAAAAACTCAGGCATGCGAAGGCCTGCGGGCCGGAATGGCCGATCTTGACCGAGCCATCAGTACACGCCAGGCCGCCCTTGCCGGGGAAGAATCAGGTTTTAATCGCAGCCTGCAGCAGGCGGGTTTTGCCGATGAGGCTGTCTATGAAAGCGCCTCCCTGCCCGAGGCGGAGCGGCGGCAACTGGCGCAAGAGTCCCAGCATTTACAGCTTGAGCAGGCAGAGCTTGAACGCCGATTTGCCGAGCAATCCGCCCGGCTTGAAGAGGAGGCCAAAAAACAGCTCAGCACGGAGAGCCTTGAAGATTTGCGCCGGGCCCATGACACGGCGCTTCTGGAAGAAAAACAGGTGCAACAGGAATTGGGCGCGATCCGCCAGCGGCTGGCCGATAATGAGCAGCTCAAAACGCGCCGGCAGGAACGAATTCAGGCCATTACCGCCCAGGAGCGCGTTTTGAAAGACTGGGACATGCTGCACGATTTGATCGGTTCAAGCGACGGCAAGGGATATCGTAACTTTGCTCAAACTCTGACCTTAGAAATGGTAATCGGCCATGCCAACCGGCAGTTGCAGAAGATGAGCGACCGCTATCTCCTCATCCACGACCCCAAGCAGCCGCTGACCCTGAACGTGATCGACAACTACCAGGCCGGTGAAATCCGCTCCACCAAGAACCTCTCCGGCGGCGAGAGCTTTATCGTCAGCCTGGCCCTTGCCTTGGGGCTTTCCAGCATGTCCAGTCGCAAGGTGCGGGTAGATTCACTTTTTTTAGACGAAGGCTTTGGCAGCCTCGATGAAGAGAGCCTGGATATTGCCCTGGAAACCCTGGCCGGTCTGCGCCAGGAGGGCAAACTCATCGGGGTGATCTCCCATGTGCAGGCCCTGCACGAACGCATCCCCATCCGCATCCGGGTGGAACCAATCACCAGCGGCAAGAGCCGGATTACCGGGCCGGGCTGTGTGCGGCTGTAATTCCAATTCCATATCAAAACGCTACCTGTGTCGGCATCGGAAAATACTTTTCGGAGTACCTATTATGTACGCCTGCGTCGTATTTTTCTCGCCTCCTTGATATTATTTTTGATCTGGAACCGGAATAACTGCAGATATTTCCGGAATTACGACAGGTTCAATCTCGGCGGCATCGCCGCATGACAGCAGGAGCACAGATGGAACAGCTCACAGACCTCAAAGCCATTCTCCATTCCAAACGGGCCAATATCTACTACCTGGAACACTGCCGCGTCATACAGAAGGACGGGCGGGTGCTGTACCTGACCGAGGCGAAAAAGGAAAACCAGTACTGGAATATTCCTATCGCCAATACCACCTGCATTATGCTGGGCACAGGCACCTCCATCACCCAGGCGGCCATGCGCATGTTGGCTTCTGCCGGAGTGCTGGTTGGTTTTTGCGGCAGCGACGCCACCCCGCTGTTCATGGGTGCAGAAATAGAGTGGCTGACCCCGCAAAGCGAGTACCGGCCCACCGAATATGTGCAGGGTTGGCTTTCCTGGTGGTTTGACGAAACCAAACGCCTGCAGGCAGCCAAGGCCTTGCAGCTTGCCCGGCTGGATTATATTGCCCATGTGTGGCGCAGCGACAGGGATTTGGTGCAACAGGGCTTTGCAGGCGGCATGGAAGAGGCCTTTGCCCGGCACCAACAGCAGATCCCCCTGCAAACAGCCACCGGCCATCTGTTGCAACTGGAGGCCCGCCTGACCAAGGAGTTGTATCGGCATGCCGCAGAGGTTAGCCGTTATGGCAATTTTGTCCGCGAGCGCGAGGCCGGAGATCGCGCCAACACCTTCCTGAATCATGGCAATTATCTGGCATACGGCCTTGCCGCCACTGTGTGCTGGGTATTGGGCATTCCCCACGGTTTTGCTGTCATGCACGGCAAAACCAGGCGGGGTGCGCTGGTTTTTGACATTGCCGATTTGGTGAAAGACGCCTTGGTGCTGCCCATGGCCTTTATCTGCGCCCGGGAAGGTGCGGGTGCTCAGGAATTTCGTCAGGAAGCCTTGGATATGTTTACCCGCCATAAGGCGCTGGATTTTATGTTTGCCCAGGTCAAACAGATGGCTCTGTCTTCCGGAAGCGCGGAAAACTTGGACCAGAGGAAATTGCACGATAGCGGGGAGGATATCCCATGATGGTGCTCTTTGTGTCCCAGTGTGAAAAAAAGGCCCATAAACGCACCCGCCGGGTGCTGGATGCCTTTGCTGATCGTATCGGCGATAATACCTGGCGCACGGTCATGACAGAGGAGGGACTACAGGCGGTGCATAAGCTCCTGAAGAAAAGTGCGAGCAAAAGCACGGCTGTTGCCTGCCACTGGCTCAGAAGCCGCAGCCGCTCCCAGCTGGTGTGGGTGGTGGGTAACAGGGATCGTTTTGACAGCCAGGGCAGGGTGCCGGTCAATGTGACGGCACAGCCCTTTCGCAACACAGAGTGGGAAAACAACCGGCAGTATGCTCACTGTATACAGATCATGGCGACGCTTGCCGCCCTGCTGCATGATCTCGGCAAATCCACCATTGGTTTCCAGGATAAACTTTTTGCAACGGCAGCTTTTATAGGCGACCCGTACCGGCACGAGTGGATTTCCCTGCGCCTATTTGAGTGGCTGGTTGCCGGGGCAAAAAGTGATGCAGAGTGGCTCGGTCGTTTTTGCAATCTACAGGCCTATTTGCAGACACAGCCCATGCCGTTTGTGCACTGGCAGGAAGAAGATCTGCGACAGACAACCTTGTCTGACCTGCCGCCTTTGGCGCAGTGGCTGGCCTGGCTTGTGGTCAGTCACCATCGTTTGCCCTTTGAAGAGGGGGATTGGTTCCAGGAGCAGACGCGCAAGTATGCAAAGAGAAACATCGCCCAGCTCAGGAAAAACCTCTCTGACTTCTACGAAACACTCACCCCGGTTGACCATTGGGTGCGTAACCCCAGGGCCGTGGCGGCCTGTACCGAAATGGCAACATTCTGGTCTTTTGACGGCCTGGTTCTTCATAGCCATGCCTGGCAGCAGCGGCTCAGCCGCTGGGCCAAAAAGGCGCTCAACCATCCGCCGCTTATGGCCATGGCCAGCAACAACGGTGGCAATAGAACCATTGCCGACCCCTTACTTTTGCACTTGAGCCGCCTGGCCCTGATGCTGGGTGATTATACCTATTCCAATAAAAATCCGGAAAAACAAAAGGATAATGGCAAGATCGATGCGGCAGACCCGGCCACGAAACTGGTTGCCAACACCTTCCGCCATGAGGGCAAGGTGCTCGCCAAGCAGCATCTGGACGAACATCTGCTGGGCGTGGCTCACTGCACCGCCCGTTTTGCCCGTCTATTGCCCGCGCTTGCCTCTAACCTGCCGACCCTGGCACAACACGATGCCCTGATTAAACCGACTGCGGTTCCGCGCTTTTCCTGGCAGAACAAGGCCTACAGTCTGGCCCGCTCTTTGCAACAGGCTAGTGCTGAACAGGGTTTTTTCGGCATCAATATGGCTTCCACCGGCTGCGGCAAAACCATCGGCAATGCTCGCATTATCTATGCCCTTGCCGATGCAAAGCATGGGGCCAGGTTCACCATCGCCCTCGGTCTGCGGGTGCTGACCCTGCAAACTGGGGCAAGTTTCAGGGAAAACCTTGGCCTCAGCGATACACAACTGGCAGTGCTGGTGGGCGGAGCTGCCGGCCGCGAATTATTTCTGTTGCAGCAGAAAGAACAAGCGCCAGACCCTGAGCAGGAACAAAGCGGCAGTGCCCTGGCGCCGCTGGTGCCGGATGGCGATGTGGTGCAAGGCGGAGCCTGGGATTCATCGCAGGAGTTTCTGCAGAAACAGTTCGGCGTGGTGCTGGCGGAAGACAAGGCGCGGGACTTGCTCTTTAGCCCGGTGGTTGCCTGCACTATCGATCACCTCATGCAGGCCTCGGAATGCAGACGCGGCGGGCGTTATATCGTGCCTTGGCTGCGGCTTCTCAGCAGCGATCTGATTCTGGATGAACCGGATGACTTCAACCAGGAAGATCTGCCCGCCCTGGCGCGGCTGGTGCATCTGGCAGGTCTGTGCGGTTCCCGGATAGTACTCTCGTCGGCGACCCTTACGCCCGACTTTGTCGCCGGCCTCTTCCAAGCCTATCAGGCCGGCCGCTTCTTCTGGAACAAAAGTCGGAACCTGCCGCAAAAGCCTGTGGTCTGCGCCTGGTTTGATGAAAAACGCTGCCGGACGGAAGTCTGCGCCGATACCGCCTTTTTTGAGGAAAAGCACCAGCACTTTGTGGCGCAGCGGGCCGCCTTTCTCCGTAAGGAACCGGTGCGCCGGATGGGCGCAATCCTAAGCTCGCTGCCGCAATACACGGAAAAACCGGCCAGATTTTATGGCCGCCTGGCCACAGTGCTGGTGGAAAACGCGCTTGCCTTGCACCAGGCATACCATGTGGTGCAGCCGCAAAGCGGTAAAAGACTCAGTATCGGCCTGATACGCCTGGCCAACACCGGCCCGCTCATGGCCCTGGCACCGGCCCTGTATCAATTACAGATGAGCGAGGTCTTCGCAGATACCCACATCCACCTCTGCTGCTACCACTCCCGCCAGGTACTGATCCTGCGCAGTGCGTTAGAGGAAAAGCTCGACCGTATCCTGAAGCGGGATGAAACACACCCCGAGGCTATCTTTACCCATCCTGAAATAGAGCAGGCCCTGCACCAGAGCGATGCCCGGCACCATATCTTCATTGTGCTTGCCTCGCCGGTGGCGGAAATCGGGCGTGACCACGATTATGACTGGGCCATTATCGAGCCTTCATCCATGCGCTCGCTCATCCAACTGGTCGGGCGCATCTGGCGGCATCGCCCTGGTTTGACGGCCTCCCAGCCCAATGTGCTGATTTGGCAATTCAATATCAATGCTCTTAGAGAAGCATACACTGGCGGACATACTCCTGTTTTTTTCCGGCCCGGATTTGAAGATAAAGAACACCTGCTCGGCAGCCATGACTGCTCTATCCTGTTCAGCCCGGAACAGCTTGCCCACATAAGTGCGATTGCCCGTATTGTGCGGCCGGACGTGCTCAAGGCCACGGAGCGCTTGGCAGACTTGGAGCATCTGGTGATGCAGGAGATGATGCACAATGAAGGCCTTAACTTTGTCAATGCCTGCTGGCGTAAGCCGGACAGTGCCCATCGTGCCGGTGCGCATTTGCAGATCATCAGTCCCTTCCGTGCCGGCCGGGCAGAGGAAGAGTGGCTGCTGGTACCGAATGAGGACGGCGGCTTTAATGCCTATGCTGCGCAACAGGTCTACGAAAAGGGGCTTGAACAGAGCAACACGCAGAATACAATTATGAAGTCATTTGATTTGCAGCACACCAATGACCGCCTTTCACCCTGGTTGCAGAGCGACCTGTATGCCTGCCTGGAAAAACTGCAAGAGAGGCTGCCGCAAAAGAGCATCACCTCTCTTGCCTGCCGTTATGCCACGGTGCAACTGCCTGAGCACGAGAACGGCTGGTATTTCCATGAAAGGTTTGGATTCTGGCGGGTTGATTGAATATCCGGTTCAGGGTAAAAGAAGTGTTCTGCCGCATAGGCAGCTTAGAAATATTTATATTGGTTATTTTACGGAATGTTACCTGCCGAATAGGCAGCTTGTTTGAAAATGTAATCCAGTCACCCAATATCTTTTCGGTATTAATTTTTCCTATTTATATTGATTATTAAAAATTTTGGAGAGATAATATATTGAATGTCTACTGCGAGGATGTGGGATAAGTAAAGTATCCGCAATTACCGTGTTCTGAAACAGGGTTGGGAGATTTATTATGGATTCAATAACCGGTCATCAAATCAGGCTTGCCATCGGTGATTTTTTAGCTGCCGAACTGGAAACCACGCTTAAAAAAGAGACCGCGCAGCTCAAAAACAAAACGGAAAGCGCCGTAGAGAATAAAAGGCAAAAACTGGCACCACGATACGAAACCGGTTTTTTCCTAACCCAACTGAATGCCTCGTTGGAATTTATGCGCGCCCAGAAACTGAATCTGGCCACCCATACAGCCAAGGGGATACATTCTGCCCTCCAGACAGATAATGTCATCCTTTTGGCAAAAGAGGAAAATTCAGGGATCGTCTCCTCCAGAACTGTGCAACGGCTCTGTATTGACGCTACCTCTAACAATACCGGGAGCCACTCGGGCCACCTGAAAAACATTGTCGATTTTTTGAATGTTCCTGTGGCGGAGGGGCGCATTTATCAGGCGGTTTTGAGTAACAACCCGGCAATACGGGATTTGTTTTCTGCAATGGGCGAAAACGGTGAGGAAAATCTTCTATTTCTTGTGCGATGCCTACAGGTACAACCTGTCAATTTGAGCACCGGAGAACGTAGTAAACAACTGCTCTTCCCTGCCGAAGCGGACGCCTATGTTTGTCTGATTCCGTTGTATCCATCTTCACTTGTCAATCATGTGTTCCATACGATTCATGGAATCCGCTACTCGGATGATGCACGCCTTGCAAAGCAGCAAAGGCAAAAAGACGATGCTACAGCACAAAAATCGTATAGCACCGTTCATGATTTGGCAGTCATTAATCTGGGTGGAGCCAACTCGCAAAATGTCAGCAGGTTAAACAACCAGCAAAGCGGTCGTAATTTTCTGCTCCCATCACTTCCACCTGTATTTAATCAACAGCATGCCTTCCAGATAGGCCCAAGCGATCAATCCTTTTTCAACAAAAAATTGCGTTATCTTTGTCGCGCTCCCCTGCAGAAACTTTTTGCCCTCGTTGCAGACGATACCAATACCTTTTTTGTGCGCGAATCCCGCAAGACCATTATCAACACTATGCTCGACCAGGTGCTGTGGCTGGCCGCCTCCATCCAGGGCAACAGCCCGCCGGGATGGAGCAAAAAGGGCCATGCTCTGCACTATAAGGAGTGCCTCTGGCTTGATCCCGGCCGTGCAGAGCTGGAAGGCGAGGAAGATTTTGCAGAAGACCGCGAGCAGAAGGACTGGCGCGGCTATGTGGCTACCCGCCTTGCCAACTGGCTCAATGCCTTGCTGAAAAAGGAGTTTGAACACATGCGCTATGATTTTGGCGACGCCGTGCAAAAAGAGTGGCGTTCGTCCATGGAGGAGGTCATCCAGAAGAGCCGCCGCGAAGGCAGGGAGGTGTTTGTGTGATGGAAAAAGCCGGATATCTTTTACTCAAGCGCATACACATTGAAAACGCCAACGCCATTTCCAGCCCGATCACCTACGGCTTTCCGGCTGTCACCGGTTTTCTCGGCGCTGTGCATGCCTTGAGCCGCAGGCTGCATGTTGTGGCATCTGCACAAAAACTTGCTTTGGATGGCGTGCTCATTGCCTGCCACGATTGCCGGCCCCAGGTCTACCGGCAAACCCCCTACAGCGACTACAGCTTTAACCAGTCCCGCAACCCTCTCTTAAAAAGCGGTAAAACCGCATCCATTGTTGAAGAGGGGAAATGCCACCTGAGCCTTAGCCTGGGCATGGAATTGCTGGCGGAAAAACCGATATGCAAAGATCAGGGCGCGCAATTGGCGCTGCAGGTGCAGGAAATGCTGATGCAGCAGCGTATTGCCGGCGGCAGCGTGCGCGGCTTTGGTGGGCATGGCTTCTACAGGCGTGAATCCGCCCACTTTTTTCTGCCCAATGATGCCTGGCAGATGACCAAACACCTAGTGCCCGCCTTTATCCTCATGGAGGCAAAGAAGGATCTTGAGGCATTGACCGCCGAGCTGCAAAAGAATCAGCCCGAAGCCACCGCCCTGGATGCCCTTATAGATTTGGCCTGTCTGCACCACATCCCGGTTGAAAAAAACGGCTCGATTGGGTGGCAAACCCGTTCCGCCAAAACCGGCCGGGGCTGGCTGGTGCCCATGCCGCTCGGCTATCAGGGCATTGCCCCGGCTTTTGCTGCCGGAGCGCTTGCCAACTGCCGCACCGATGAATATCCCGCCCAGTATGTGGAGTCCGTGTACGGCTTGGGCAAGTGGGTATTCCCGCATCGCATTGATGACATCACCAAGGCTTTTTGGCGCTACCAGCACCAGGCAGAAAACGACTTGTATTGTGTTACCCAGGAAGAACGATAAACCACAGGGAGGAATATCCATGGCAGCAAAACAAAAAACAACTACGCAAGATAGGTTAGAAGTGGCCAAGGTGCTGGCCTTTGAACGCAAGCTTGATGTCTCCGACGCCTATTTCTGGCAGAAAGATAGTAAAGACGGCAAAGCAAGCGCCATTCCGGTGCCCATCCGGGAAAAGTCGGTGCGGGGCACCATCAGTAATCGTTTCTCAGATACCATCGCGAGCGATCCCGTAAAACTTAATCCTAAAATTGAAAGCCCCAACCTGCAAAGGGTGGATGCCGCGGCCCTGGATGACGACAAAGATACCCTGATTGTACGCTGGAGCTGCAAGGCCCTGCCCTTTGACGGCAGTCCCTATGTCTGTAACGATCAGGCCTATCAGAGCGCCCTGGTGAAAACCGTGCAGGGCTATCTTGAAACCCAGGGCGTACAAGAACTGGCTCGCCGCTATGCGGCCAATATCGCCAATGCCCGCTGGCTCTGGCGCAACCGCATGGGTGCTGAAGATATTACGGTGAGCGTGCGCAATGGGAGTGAAACCATCAGCTTTTCCGAGGCAGAGCGCATCGGCCTCAATGATTTTACCCATTCAAGCCCCGAATTGGAGCAACTGAGCGGCTGGCTTGCCGCAGGCCTGAGCGGGCAGTCCTTTACTATCCTCTATATAGAGGCCCAAGTACGGGTTGGCTATGGCCAGGAAGTGTATCCTTCCCAGGAATTGATTCTGGATACCGGCAGCCGCAAGAGCAAGGTGCTCTATCAGATTAACGGCAAGGCCGGCATGCACTCGCAAAAAATAGGCAATGCCATCCGCACCATCGACACCTGGTATGGCGAAGCTGCTGAGGCCCCCTTTCCCATTGCGGTAGAGCCCTACGGCTCTGTCACCACCTTGGGCACGGCCTTTCGCCAGCCCAAGCAGAAGAAGGATTTTTATTCCATTTTCGACGCCTGGGTGCTGGACGGCAAAGCTCCGGCCCTTGCCGATCAGCATTACGCCATGGCGGTACTCATTCGGGGCGGTGTCTTTGGCGAGAGCGGCAAGGAGTAGGCCATGCTGACGCATTACTGTGACCTGATCGCCATTCCCCAGGAAGACCGGACGCAAACCCAGGTGATAAACGACCTGATGCAAGCCCTGCACCGCTATTTGCCCCGGTACAACAACCGCGCAGCCGGGCACATTGCTCTCAGCTTCCCAGCCTATGGGCTCGATCGCACCTTGGGCGGCATGATCCGCCTGCATGGCCGGGAAGCCGATTTGCAGGAACTGTGGGGCGAATTGCAACGCGTAAGCGGCTATGCCCTGATTTCGCCGGTGCAGGCTGTGCCCGGTACGGTGCAGGGCTATGCCAGTTTTATCCGCAGGCAGTTCAAGGGAGCAAGTGCGGCCCGCAGGCTGAAAGCCCGCTATGACAAGAAAGGAGCCGGGCAATGGACGGAGCCGCTGGCTGCTGCCGTTGCCGCCAAGTACAACACCCGGCAACGGCTTCCTTTTGCCCGCCTGCAAAGCGCCGGCAGCGGGCAGGTGATGCGGCTTTTTATTGAAAGGCGAATCGCAGCCATGCCGCAGGAGGGGCAATTTACCGGCTATGGTTTGAGTAAACCCGCCCCGGAACAGCCCTTTGCCACGGTGCCCCTGTTTTGACGGCAGCATGGGAAGGCTGACGCGGTGAGTGCAACTGAGGCTGAGTACTGCACCAAGTGGCGCACCAAGCGCTGCACCCAAAAAATCGAGTGCCTGCGTAAGAGGTTGCTATCATTACTTAAAAAAACACCGTCTCTGGGAAAGGTTTTTTTGGGTTTTTCCCTTTAGAGAAGTGTTTTTATGTGGTTTGTACATGTTTTGTTCTAGTCCACTGCCGCATAGGCAGCTTAGAAAGGGACGGCAGGTATCTCGTGCGCAGCGAAGATCGTCCACTGCCGCATAGGCAGCTTAGAAATCTTCTATTGGCCGCATATCCTACGTAATACCGTCCACTGCCGCATAGGCAGCTTAGAAAGGCACGCAGTGGCGTCCGGCCACAGCTCAGGCGTCCACTGCCGCATAGGCAGCTTAGAAACTCGCGGTTGGATGGTGAAATGGTCGTAGGGCTGTCCACTGCCGCATAGGCAGCTTAGAAACAGACAATATGGGTCAGTGTGATTTGGAGTTGTGTCCACTGCCGCATAGGCAGCTTAGAAAATGCTGTGAGGACTGCTATGACGCTGGTAACGGTCCACTGCCGCATAGGCAGCTTAGAAATTTTTTGAAGGTGTCGTCTAACGATGCCTTTAGTCCACTGCCGCATAGGCAGCTTAGAAATCCCGCTCGATTTCCAGCCGCATGGTGCGGCTGTCCACTGCCGCATAGGCAGCTTAGAAATTGCTGCTGCTCAAAAAACAGCCGGGCTTCTTGGTCCACTGCCGCATAGACAGCTTAGAAAGCACCAGGGAAGGTGTACTTGAGCAGCTCGATGTCCACTGCCGCATAGGCAGCTTAGAAAAAATAGAAAAACCTCCCGAACAGGAGGTTCTGTTCACTGCCGTCTTCTCAACTCTCCACAGTAGCATTGATTTTAAGCAGGATGTATCTTGGCGGCAGCTCTGTTGAGCGCCGGTTGTTGTCGGGTGCCGGGCAGGAATTCAATCAGCCCCGGTCGACCGCCATTGTTGCTTTTGTGCCAATAAACGAAATGCCATGATCAATCCATCCTATCCGTCCAGTCCATCCGTTGCACATAGCGCCGGCTCTGCGGATTACCGGCAGCGGCTCGAGCGGGCCATGCATGCCCTGCACCGGGCGCGCTTCATCCTCATCGGTGGTGGGGCCGGTCTTTCAGATGCAGCGGGGCTGCACTATACGGGCCGCCGCTTTACGGACAACTTCGCCCCCTTCATTGCCCGCTACGCTTTTGACGACAACATGTACCGCTCCGGCTTTTATGCCTTTCCCACGCCCGAAACCAAGTGGGCCTACTGGGCCCGGCATGTGGGCCTGAACCGCTACGAAGAACCGGCGGCACCCTTGTACCGGGAGTTGTTGCGCTTGGTTCGCGGCAGCAATTATTTTGTTCTGACTACCAATGTGGAAAGCCAGTTCGTCAAGGCAGGCTTCGCGGCGGAGCGAGTTTTTGCCGTGCAGGGCGATTACGGCCGGTTGCAGTGCGCCCGGGCCTGCCACGATACCCTCTACGACAACGAGGCGCTCATTACCGAGATGCTGCGGCAAACCAGGGATTGCGCCATTCCGCCCCAGTTGGTGCCGCTTTGCCCCCGGTGCGGGGGGCAGATGGATCTTAACCTGCGCAAGGATCACTTTTTTGTTGAAGACCGGCACTGGCGGGATTGCCGACAGCGCTACATCGACTTTCTCAGCGCAAGCGAGGGCAGGGGCCTGGCCCTTTTGGAGTTGGGCGTGGGCTTCAACACACCGGGAATCATCCGTTTTCCCTTTGAAGAATTGGTAGCGGCCCGGCCCGATGCGGTACTGATTCGGGCCAACCGGAACAATCCGCACGGGGCCTACGAGAACAGGAATCGCACCATCAGCTTTACCGAGGACATGGGCATACTGGTACACGACCTGCTGCAAGTGCCGGCAAGCTGCGAGAGGGGCGAGGAGGAGACATGAGCGAACAGGAAGCACGCCTTGAATATATGCTGGATACGCTGTTGGCCGAGTTGCCCGCGCAGAAGCGGCCTGAAAAACCAACAAGTGCGGAGCAGCGGCGGCAGCTTGCCCGCGCCTTGGTCAATGTGCGGCCGCCGGGCGCGGTGAGTGCCGCCTTTCTGGAAGCGCAGGATGCCTTTTTGCAGGAAGAGTTGCGGCAAAAGGGCATTGTTTATCCGGATGAGATCGCGCCCCGGCCTGCGGTTCCCCGGCTATACCGGCTATCTCTATGGCAGGGCGATATCACCCGCCTTGCTGTGGACGGCATCGTCAATGCGGCCAATGCCCAACTCTTGGGTTGTTTTGCGCCCAACCACCACTGCATCGACAACGCCATCCATACTGCTGCCGGTGTGCAGTTGCGGCAGGCCTGTCAGGCAATCATGGCCCGGCAGGGACACGCAGAGCCGGTCGGGCAGGCGAAGGTGACCGAGGGCTACAATCTGCCCGCACGCTACGTTATCCACACGGTGGGCCCCCAGGTAGAAGGGCGACCCACAGCAGGGCAGGAGCAGGAACTGGCGAGCTGTTACCGCGCCTGTCTGGATGCGGCCGCAGCGCAGGGCATGCGTACTCTGGCCTTCTGCTGTATCTCTACCGGCGTTTTCGGCTTCCCGCAGGCGCGCGCCGCAGAAATCGCCGTTGCCGCTGTGTGTGAGCGGCTCAAGGATTTGTCGCAGATAGAGCGGGTCATCTTCAATGTGTTTACCGACCAGGATAGGGACATCTACGAGAAGGTGCTTGCCGGGTGAATACTGCGCCAGGCGGCTTTTTCTGCGCCTCTTTCTTGCAGCGCCGGCAGGCCTGTTTTTTGCATAAGTCTGCCATGGACTGCAGCAAAAAAATGCGGCATTATAGGCCTGTGCCTGTTGCGGCAATAGTTGCAGACAGGCCTGAACGGCGAACAATCAGCCAAGGAGAAACACATGGAAGCGTCAAAGGTCTTTTTCACCGATATGCGCTGCTCGATCGGCACCAGCCTCCTGGACAAGATGGACAAGCTCATGCTGGCGGCGGGTATTGAGCAGATCAATTTTCAAAACGCCTTTGTGGCCATCAAGCTGCACTTCGGCGAACCCGGCAACCTGGCCTTTCTGCGACCCAATTTCGCTAAAACCGTGGCAGACCGGGTGAAGAAACTGGGCGGTCGCCCCTTCCTCACCGACAGCAATACCCTCTATGTGGGCAGGCGCAACAATGCCCTAGTGCACCTGGATGCAGCCTATGAAAACGGCTTCAGCCCGCTGACCACCGGCTGCCAGATCATCATTGCAGACGGGGTCAAGGGCACGGACGATATTGAAGTGCCGATCAAGGGCGGCATTCAACTGCAAACAGCCAGAATTGGGCGCGCCATCATGGATGCCGATATCTTCATTTCGCTAAGCCATTTCAAGGGCCACGAGATGACCGGCTTTGGCGGGGCCATCAAGAATATCGGCATGGGCAGCGGCAGCCGGGCCGGTAAGATGGCTATGCACTCCAACGGCAAGCCATCGGTTGACCATGAAAAATGCGTGGGCTGCCGTATCTGCTCCAAACACTGCAACGAGGAGGCCATCCACTACCGCGACAACAAAAAGGCCACCATTGATCACGAACTGTGCGTGGGCTGCGGTCGCTGCATCGCCTCCTGTAACTACGATGCCATTGCCGGCCCCATTGACAGCAGCAATGACGACGTCAACCTGCGCATGGCCGAATACAGCAAGGCAGTACTCGACGGGCGGCCGCATTTCCACATCAGCGTGGTCAACCATGTGTCGCCGTACTGCGACTGCCACGGCGAAAACGATGCTGCCATTATTCCGGATATCGGTATTTTTGCCGGCTTCGACCCGGTAGCCCTGGACAAGGCCTGTATCGACGCGGTCAACGCCGCTCCGGTCATCCCCGGTACTGGCCTGAGTGATGCCCAGCAGCAAACCGGCGCGGATGCCTGCCCCTGCACCACGGTAAAGAACGATCACTTCCATATGCTGCATCCCACCACCAACTGGCGCAGCCAGATCGCCCATGCAGAGGCCATCGGCTTGGGCAGCGGCAACTACGAGCTGGTTACCGTCAAATAGAAACCATCAAGTAGCTGGAATTTGCTGCAGATGAAGAAAAACGCCCTGAGTAATCAGGGCGTTTTTTGTTGCGGGCTGGGTCGGGAGAGCGGAGACATTTTCTGCCCCGCAGCATCTTGTTCCAGTTTCAGATTAAAGCTGAAGCCGATACGGACAAGCGCTTTGATCTGGAAAGCGGCATCAGCGCGGGCCGTGCTCTTCCTTTGGTTTGGGCTTCCTGTCCCAGATCAGGGCGCTCAGCACCAAGGCAAACCCCAGAACAGCGGCTACAAGAAAAAGGATGAAGGCCAGGGCCGGGTAGCCGAACAGCCGCTGCTCGGTTTCAATGTGCATGATCATGGCCGAGGCCACGATCAGGGCGGCAATGATGAGGCCGATGCTGATGCGGTTGGCTATCTTTTGCATGTTCTCAATAAGATAGTTTTCGTTGATGCCGGTCATCCGAATCTGAACCTTGTTTTCCGCCAGCAGCGACAGGAGCACTGAGAGCTTGCGCGGCGCTTCCCGAATCAGGCCCTGAATCTCGATAAACTCAGAGGCCAGATTGGAGGGCGAGAAGGACTGCTTGAGCCGTTTGCGCATGATCTGCTCCAGATGGTCGCCGACAATCTGTTTCACATCCAGTTCCGGTTCAAGTGCCGTGCTCACACTGTCCAGGTTGAGCAGGGTTTTACCCAAAAGGGTCAGTTCAGGCGGCGTGCGCAGACCGCAGGCCGTACCGATACGGGTCAGGTCAAGCACCAGCCGCCCGGTCGAAGCGGTCTGGCCGCTCCTGCCTGCCGCGTAACGCGCCACCACCTGGCCGACATCCCGCATGTATTCCTGTTCGTTGAAGTCTTCCAGGCGTACGCTCATGGCAATAATCTCATTGGCCACTTCTTCACCGCGCCCGTCCACAGAGGCAAACATCAGCTTCAAGAGGCCTTCGCGCTGTTTGGGCGCAATGTAGGCGACCATGCCCAGGTCGAGCAGGGCCAGGCGGTTATCGGCAGTGACCAAGAGGTTGCCCGGATGCGGGTCGGCATGGATCTGGCCATGGACAAAGACCTGGTCAAAATAGCCTTTGATGATGGCTGCGGCCAAAAGATCATAACGGTTTTCCGTTCTACGCAGGCCGCCGAGTTCCGTGACCTTGACACCGGCAACATAGTCCATGGTCAGGACCTTGGCCGAGGTATAGTCCCAAAGGGGCTTGGGCACGTAGATTTCCGGATAATCGGCCAGATGTTCGGCAAAGCGTTCCAGATTTTCCGCCTCGCTGCGGTAGTCCAGTTCGGCCAAAAGCGTTTTCCTGAATTCCTGTATCCAGTCGCTGAACTGGAGCCGCTGGCCGAGCGAGGTGAACTGATCGGCCTTGCGGGCAAAACCGGCCAGGATGTCGAGGTCGGCCATGATGCGCTCGCGCATGCCCGGACGTTGCACCTTGATGGCCACCTCCTTGCCGCTGCGCAGTTCGGCGCGGTGCACCTGGGCAAGTGAGGCCGCGCCTATGGGCGTTTCTTCAAAGACCGCAAAGAGTTTGTTGATCCGTACCCCCAACTCCTCCTCGATCAGTTCCTTGACCTCTGCCGCTGGAAAGGGGGTGACCTTGTCCTGCATGTGCTCCAGGGCTTCGATATAGGCCGCAGGCACCATGTCCGGCCGGGTGGAAAGGAGTTGGCCCAGTTTGATGAAGGTGGGGCCGAGTTTTTCCAGGTCTTCGGCAAAGGCCTCGGGCACTCCTTCTTCCACCTCGGTAAGCCTGCCGTCTGTGGCCAGGCGTTCAAAATCAAGGCCGGTGAAGATGCCGGCATTGCGGTATTTGAAGAGAAATTCAAGAATGGCCCAGGTACGCTGGGCGGACGATTCGACGACAGGCTCCATGAACGTGCTCCTTGGGGCAGAGGTGCGGTTGGGATGCGGCTGGGCAGCCGGAAAATTGCCTGACAGGTACCAGTTTTTTTAAGCGCTGTCAGGTGGGATTTCCTGAGGTTCCGGCCGCAGCGGTAGTACGGCAGGCCTGTGCAGAAAACCGGTTCAAGCCACCTGGAGCGCCGCAATGCTTCAGGAGAATCGGACGGAATTTGGCCCTTTCCGAGGATTGATGCGAGAGTGCGGGAGTTTGCCGGGCACGATGAGATCGATTTTACCGGGCCGAGAAAGCGTTGCCGGCATATTTTTACAGCTAACCTGGATTGTTTTGCAGGCTGCTGGACAGCAAAAATGGGTGGTTTTCTGTACGCTGTTGTACTCGCCTGCTTGAACGGCAAAAGCAGCAAATATGTAATTCTATTTTTATGGTAACGGCCCTGCCTGCGTCGGCTCCAGCCAATGCTCCTTGATACTGTTTGCGTTGATCTGGGCAGGAGGATAACTGCAAAAGACCTGTTCAGGCTATCTTACAACACATGCCTCCCTGGATTGTACGGACAATCTGAGCCCGATTTTATCTGAAAACTGTATCTGCCGGGTCAGCATCCCTTGCACAATAAAAATTCAAGAAGACGCTTAAGAGGACCAAAAAAGTATTGTGTATTTTGTCAGCCGCTATTAGATAGTAACTAATTACTATCTTTTCAGGTGTGTCATGCAAAGCTATCCCAAATACCTCTCCACCGAGAACCGTCGCGCACTGACTGTTGCCAGTGTGGTCGAACTGGCAGGCTCGCACAACCCAGGCGAGATCACCACCGAGGCCATTGCTCAATGCATGCACATGACCCAGGGCGTACTCTATCGGCACTTTTCCAGCAAGAAGGCCGTCTGGCATGCAGTGATGGACTGGGTGGCCGAGGGTTTGCTGACGGCAATCGACCGCTCAGCCCGGGGGATTGAATCACCACTTGCGGCCATGGAGGCCATGTTCATGAGTCACATCGAATTTGTGGCCAAGCACCCCGGTGTACCCCGGATCATGTTTGGCGAGTTGCAGCTTGCGCAAACCACCCCGGCCAAGCGTGTGGCCCAGAGCGTCCTTGGCCGCTACAGGGAGCGCCTGCACCGTCTCATCGAGAAGGGCCAAGCAGCAGGCGAGATTTCACCCTCTCTGGACAAGGAAGCGGCAGTGACCCTATTTCTTGGCTCCATCCAGGGACTGGTGATCCGGTCGCTTCTGGTGGAGAATATGACAGACATGCGCAGGGAGGCAGAGCGCATATTCGCCCTCCTGATTGTCTTGTACCGTTGCGGCATCGGGAGTGACTCATGAAAAAATTGCCTGTGCAGGGCCGTACTCTGGGGCTTTTTGCCGTCATCATTCCACTGGCGGCGCTGTTCATCTATGTGGGGCTGCGCTCCGGCCCCTTTGCTCCGGTTGCAGTAACCGTGGCCACAGTGGAATCGCGCGAACTTACCCCGTCGCTCTTTGGAATCGGCACGGTGGAGGCGCGCTACACCTACAAAATCGGGCCCACCATTGCCGGGCGGCTCAAAGAGCTGACCGTGCATGTGGGCGACCGGGTGCCGGCCGGTCAGGTGCTTGGTGAAATGGATCCGGTTGATCTCGACGACCGCATTCAGGCCCAGGAGGCGGTTATCAAACGGGCCAAGGCAGGCCTGCGGGAAGCATCGGCCCGGCAAACCTACGCTGCTACCCAGGCCAGGCGTTATGAACAGCTCTTTGCCGTGCGTTCTGCCAGCGAGGAGACCCTGACCACCAAGCGACAGGAACTGCAGATCGCCGAGGCCGCCTTCTCTGCGGCCCGGGAAGAACTCGCACGGGCCCAGGCCGAACGGGACGGGCTTGTTGCGCAGCGCCGCAACCTGCGCCTGCTTGCGCCGGTAGGCGGCATCATCACCCTGCGGGATGCCGATCCCGGCACGACCATTGTTGCCGGCCAGGCCGTGGTGGAGATGTTTGACCCCGCAAGCCTGTGGATCAATGTGCGTTTTGACCAGATCAGCGCAAGCGGACTAACTAGGGAACTGCCGGCGCATGTTGTCCTGCGTTCTCGCCGGGCTCAGGCCCTGCCCGGCCATGTGCTGCGGGTGGAACCCAAGGCCGATGCAGTGACCGAGGAATTATTGGCCAAGGTGGCCTTTAGGGCCACACCGGAGCCCCTGCCTCCTGTGGGGGAACTGGCTGAGGTCACGGTCGATTTGCCGACCCTTGCGGCCATGCCGCTTATCAGCAATGCGGCGGTGCGGCGTGAAGGCAACACCGTTGGCGTCTGGCGGATTGTGGACGGTGAACTGCATTTTACCCCGGTCAGACTCGGCGCCGCCGACCTCGATGGTTTTGTCCAGGTGCTCGATGGGCTCAAGAGCGGGGATCAGGTGGTGAGCCACAGCGAAAAGGCGCTCAGCCGCAAGAGCCGTATCCATGTGGTCGACCGCATTGCCGGAGGGGCCAAATGATCAGCCTGGCCGGCCGCGATATCCTCCACTCTTGGGGAAAATTCATCTTCACCGGTTTTGGATTGGGGCTGCTCATCGGCGCTACCCTGGTGATGGCAGGGGTCTACCGGGGCATGGTGGATGACGGCAAGGCACTGCTCGACAACAGCGGGGCCGATTTGTGGGTGGTGCAGCAGGATACGTTAGGCCCCTATGCCGAATCGTCCAGCATCAACGACGATACCTATCGGGCCATCCGCGCCATGCCGGGGGTGGCCGAGGCTGCCAATATTACCTACCTGACCATGCAGGTGCGCAAGGGCGAGCGGGATGTGCGCAGCATGGTGGTCGGCATCGTGCCGGGCGCGCTCGGCTCCACCCCTGGCCGGCCGCCCTATCTCATTGCAGGCCGCCAGATTACCCGTGGCCACTATGAGGCCGTGGCCGACCAGGCCACCGGTTTCCAGCTTGGCGATACCCTCAAAATCCGCCGGAATCAGTACACGGTTATCGGCCTGACCCGGCGCATGGTCTCCTCCAGCGGCGATCCCATGGTCTTTATTCCGCTGAAGGATGCCCAGGAAGCGCAGTTCCTCAAGGACAACGACGCCATTTGGCAAAGCCGCCGTCGCACCGAGGCCAACCCAGCCTTCAACCGGCCCGCTGTACCGGGTTTGCTGGATGCGGTCATTGCCTCCCAGAGCACCAACAGCTATGTCAATGCCGTGCTGGTCACCCTGAAACCCGGCCATGCGCCGGACGAGGTGGCCGAATCCATCCGACGCTGGAAGCGTTTGACGGTCTACACCAGAGACCAGATGGAAGAGATCCTGGTGGGCAAGCTGATTGCCACTTCAGCCAAGCAGATCAGCATGTTCATGATGATCCTGGCCATTGTCAGCGCCGCCATCGTGGCCTTCATCATCTACACGCTCACTATGGAAAAGATACGAGAGATTGCGGTGCTGAAACTCATCGGTACGCGCGGCCGCACCATTGCGGGCATGATTTTGAAACAGGCCCTGGCTTTGGGGATGATCGGTTTTGTGGTCGGGAAGATTACTGCCACCTTTTTAGCCCCGCTTTTCCCCAAGCATGTCCTGCTCATGCCCTCTGATGCCTTTGCCGGTTTTGCCGCAGTCATGGTCATCTGCATGCTGGCCAGCATCATTGCCATCCGCATGGCGCTCAAGGTCGATCCGGCCGAAGCTATTGGAGGCTGAGATGGGCGGCAAGGGTATCCGTATCGAGGGGCTGAAGAAGCGCTACGGCAAGGGCGACACAGCCGTGGACGCCCTCAAAGATGTGGACATGCACGTCGCGCCCGGCGAGGTGGTCGGCCTGATAGGGCCGTCAGGCTCAGGCAAGAGTACGCTCATCAAATGCCTGGGCGCGGTGGTGGATCCAACTGCCGGGCGCATGTGGCTGGGCGATGAACAAATCTACAACGAGGGCTGGAAAGTCCGTGACCTGAGCGCATTGCGGCGGGACAAGATCGGCTTTGTGTTCCAATCGCCGTACCTGATTCCCTTTCTCGATGTCACCGACAATGTGGCCCTTTTACCCATGCTGGCAGGGGTGGGCAATCATGAAGCCCGCGCCCGGGCGCTGGAGTTGCTCACCGCGCTCGATGTGCAGCACCGGGCCCGGGCCATGCCTTCGCAACTCTCGGGCGGCGAGCAGCAGCGGGTGGCCATTGCGCGTGGTCTGGTCAATCGGCCGCCGGTGATCCTGGCCGACGAACCCACTGCCCCGCTCGATTCCGAGCGCGCCCTGATCGTGATCCATATTTTGAACGACATGGCCCGCAAGTTTCAGACCGCTATTATCGTGGTCACCCATGATGAAAAGATCATCCCCACCTTCAAGCGCATCTATCACATCCGTGACGGCGTGACCCAGGAGGAAGCAGGGGAGGGAAGGGAATTCCAATGAGCACAGCGAATAGTCGTACCGGGTCTGCCGGATCCTTTCTTGGCCTGCTTCTCTTGGCCGCGCTTCTGGCCGGTTGCGCTGTGGGGCCTGATTTTAAGCGCCCTGCCGCACCTGGGCTGAGCAACTATACTGAAAAAACATTGGCGACAGAAACCAGCACTGCTCCCACCCGGTTCGGAGAAAAACAGATCCTAGTCGAAGGCTTGGGAATCAAGGCGCAGTGGTGGCGTACCCTGGGCTCACCTGCACTGAACAATTTGATCAGCCAGGCCTTTGAGGCCGGCCCCACGCTTGCGGCTGCCAGGGCCAATCTGCGCCAGGCAGAGGAACTGGCCGCAGCCCAGGCAGGATCAAGCCTCTATCCCCAGGTAGAGGGCGGGCTGGGAGCCCAGCGTCAGCGTATGAGCCCGGCCGGCCAGGGTTTGAGCGGTGATGCGCGCGAATTCAGCCTCTACTGGGCAGACCTTGACCTGCACTACAACCTCGATCTCTCCGGCATGAACCGGCGTAGTCTGGAGGCCTTGGCCGCGCGCGCCGATTACCGTAGTTTTGAACTGCAGGCCGCGCAGTTGAATCTGGCCGGCAATATCGCCCTTGCAGCCATTGACCGTGCCCGCCTTGCGGCCCAGTTGGAGGCGAGTGCCGCCATGGTGCGTGCCCAGGAGGAACAGCTCGGTCTGGCCCATGAACGGGTGCGTATCGGTCAGGCCTCAGCCGATGAGACGCTCAGTCTGCAGGCCCAGTTGGAACAAACCAGGGCCGACTTGCCTGCCCTGCGCAAGCAGATGCAACAGCGCGAGCATCTTTTGGCCGTGCTGGCGGGCCGGGCCCCTGGTGCAGGGGGAATACCGGCTTTCACCCTTTCTGATTTTACCCTGCCCTCGGAACTGCCGCTGGTGCTTCCTTCGGAACTGGCGCGTCGTCGCCCGGATATCCAGGCAGCCGAGGCTCTGTTGCATGCGGCCAATGCAGACTATGGCGTGGCCATTGCCAGGCTCTACCCCCAGGTGAATCTGAGTGCCGGTCTGGGTTCCCAGGCCCTGAGTACCGGCGCTCTCTTTGGCGGCTCATCCACGATCTGGAACCTGCTTGGGCAGCTTACCCAGCCTTTGCTCAAACCTGGCCTGCCTGCTGAGAAGCGGGCCGCGCTGGCGGCCCTTGATGCCGCTGCGGCCAACTATCAAAGTGTGGTGCTGGAGGCCCTGCGGGAGGTGGCCGATGTTTTGCGTGCAGTGGAAAACGATGCCCAGGCCCTGACTGCGCTGGCAAGTGCGGATAACGCTGCCCTGGCCTCTCTGCGGTCCATCGAGCGGCAATATGAGTTGGGTGCGGCCGGCTACCTGGAGGTTTTGACCGCGCAGGAACAGGCGCAGCAGATCCGCATTCGGACGGTTGCGGCCCAGGCCGGGCGGCTGGTCAACAGTGTGGCTTTGTATCAGGCGCTTGGTGGCGGCCTGGAACCTTTGTCTGATTGAGAGAAGTCAGAGGAACCAGGCCGCATACGGAAATGAACAAATGGGGTTTAACTTGTCGTCTATGCTGCTTTAATTCCATTTTCATATCAACGGAAAATATCAAGGAGGCGAGGCAAAGCCGGCACAGATAGGGCATTGATACGGAAATGAATAAATCGGATCGTTCCCACGCTCCAGCATGGGAACGATCAAAATTCACGGCGAGGAAAATTGAAGTGCAAGCCAAAGCATATCGGCTCCCAGCCCATTCTAAAAGCAATCCCCGACCTTGGCCCGCATATACTCGTTTTTCAGGGCCACATAACGCTGCCAGGAGGCGCGGAACTCTTCCACCTGCTGGTCGCTGATTTCGCGCACCACCTTGGCGGGCGCACCCATGATGAGCGAGCGCGGCGGAAAGACCTTGCCGCCGGTCACCACCGAACCTGCCGCCACAATGGATTCCCTGCCGATGACCGCACCGTCGAGCAGGATCGCGCCCATGCCGATCAGGCAGAGGTCGCCCACGGTGCAGCCGTGCAGGATTACCCGGTGGCCCACCGTCACCTCCGAGCCGATAATGGTGGGGTGGCCGTCCTGGTCGCTGCGCTCCTTGCCCTCATGCTGGGTGATGTGCAGAATACACTGATCCTGGATATTGGTACGGCTGCCGATACGGATGCGGTGCACATCGCCGCGCACCACCACGCCAAACCACAGGGAAACATCCTCACCCAAAATCGCGTCGCCGATCAGGGTGGCGTTGGGGGCCACCCAACCTCCTTTACCCACCTGGGGTTGATAGTCTCTGTAGGGCAGTATCATTGCATCACCTCTTCATGGATTGGTTCATCTTCTGTGCTCAAGCCGGCCATCAGTTGTGGAATACGATTGATCGCGGCCTGATCGCTTCTTTGCATGAGCGCCGTCAAGCGGCCCTTGAACATAACGCCGATGCGGTCAGACAGGGCCAGGGCCTCGGTCAGATCGCCGGTCACCAGGAGAATTCCGGCCTCTTCCCTGGCCTTTAAGAGGAGCCGCCACACTTCTTCCGCAGCCGCAATATCGAGCCCCTGGGTGGGCTGCTCCGCCACGATCAACTTCGGTTTGCGGTAGAACTCCCGGGCCAGCACCAGTTTTTGCAGGTTGCCGCCGGAGAGCTGCCAGGCGGCCAGGCTCATGTCGGGCGGGCGGATGTTGAAATCCTGCATAAGTTTTTCCAGCTTTTCTCCGGCCGCCTGTTTGCTGAGCCAAGGGCCCCGGCTGAAGCCGTGGCGGGTGGTGAGGAGAAAATTGTCGAGCAGATCCAGGCCCCGGCAGGTGGCCAGGCCCTGCCGGTCTTCCGGGATATAGCTGAGCCCGGTTTCGCTGTGCCGGGTCGCGAAAAAATCCTGCCAGTCCCGGCCCAGGATACGCACCGTGCCTGTCTTGGGCTCACGCAGGCCGCAGATGGTTTCCACCAGGGCCTTCTGGCCATTGCCCGCCACGCCTACCAGGCTGAGCAACTCGCCCTGGCGCAGTTCCAATTCCACATCCTCCAGGCCGTCACCGCTCAGACCCTGCACCTTGAGCACGGTCTGCCGGGTTTCAAGTTCCCGGCGCTGCACCTGCAAAAGTACCGGCCGGCCCACCATGCGCCGGGCCAGTTCCGCAGGCGAGAGGTTCGCACTGGGCTTGAGTTGATCGATAATCTCGCCCTGTTTGAGGATGGCGATCTCATCGGCAATGGCGAGCACTTCCTCCAGCTTGTGGCTGATAAAGACTATGGCCTTGTCCTTGGCCGCCATCTCCCGCATGGTGGCAAAGAGTTGGTCTGCCTCGGTCGGGGTGAGCACGGCGGTGGGCTCGTCAAAGATGAGCAGCTCGCTTTTGCGGAAGAGCAGTTTGAGGATTTCCACCTGCTGCTTTTCGCCCATGGAAAGGCTGCGGATGGGGGCATCAAGATCAAGGTCTATGCCGTAATTGAGGGCCAGCTCCGCCACCTGTGCCGCCAGTTTGCCGCGCCTGAGCCAGAAGCTTTTGCTCTGGCCCAAGATGATGTTTTCCAGCACGCTCATGTTCTCCACCAGCTTGAAGTGCTGGTAGACCATACCGATGCCGCAGTGGATCGCCTTCTCCGTGCTGCTGAGCACCACCTCTTCGCCGTTCAGACAAATGTGGCCGCTATCCGGCTGCAGTTGCCCGGCCAGAAGCGACATCAGGGTGGATTTGCCTGCGCCGTTTTCGCCCAGAAGGGCGAGTATCTGTCCCCGACGGATCTCCAAGCTGATGTTGTGGTTGGCCCGCACCCTGCCGAAGGATTTGGAGAGCTGGTCCAGGCGGATGAAGGGGGCTGCGTTTGCCATGGTTGTCTTGCGCAGACCTATTGCTGGCCCGCCGCCGAAAGGGGCTGGACAAAACGGGACTCGCTGTCCCAGGGGAAGAGGATCCAGGTATCCTGGCTTACCTCGGTGATAAAGGTATCCACCAAGGGCCGTCCGGCAGGCTTGGCGTAAACGGTGGCAAAGTGGGCCTTGGGCACCAGTTGCTTCACCAGTTTGGCGGTGCGGCCGGTGTCCACCAGGTCATCCACCAGGAGCCAGCCCTGACCGTCGCCCTGCACCGATTTGAGCACCTCGGCCTCGCCCTTTTTATCTTGCCAGTCATAACTGGAAATGCAGATGGTATCCACCAGGTGGATGTCCAGTTCGCGCGCGATAATGGCCGCCGGCACCAAGCCGCCTCGGGTGATGGCGATAATGCCCTTGAAGTATTCTATGCTTAAAAGCCGCCAGGCCAGGGCCTTGGCATCGCGGTGCAACTGCTCCCAGGAGATAGGATAGGTTTTTTTATACTGGTCGGACATGGCAAGCGCTCCCAAATTTTAAACGTCTTGGAAAATTTCAGGCTGAAAATTTGTTATTTACGATGAGGGCTCAATATTGACGCCCAAGGCGGCCGGGCCCAGGGTGCCCCTGCGTCGGCAGGAAAAGAGCAGCACCGCCACGGTAAGGGCATAGGGCAGCATGAGCAAGAGTGAGGAGGGCAGGTTCGCGCCTCCGGCCTGCAGCCGCAGTTGCAGGGCCATGATGCCGCCGAAGAGGTAGGCCCCGAAGACAGCCCGGCCCGGCCGCCAAAAGGCGAAGATGACCAGAGCCACCGCAATCCAGCCGCGTCCGGCGGTGAGGTTGTTGGTCCAGAGATGGGTATAGGCAAGCGAGAGATAGGCTCCGCCCAGGCCCATGAAGAAGCCGCCGCCGAGGATGCCGGCCCAGCGGTAGGCAGTGGCGTTCAAGCCTGCGGCCAGGGCCGCAGCGGGAAACTCACCCACCGCACGCAGGCCCAAGCCGAAGCGGCTGTGGCGGAAAAAGAGCCACAGGCCAAAGGGGGCCAGATAGGAGAGGTAGACCAGGGGATCATGGTTGAAAAGCACCGGCCCGAGCAGGGGAATTTCCGCCAGGCCCGGAATGGGAACCGGCGCAAAACCGGGTGCAGCCAGGCCGATATAGGGCGTGCCCAGGTAGTTGGCCAGGCCCACGCCGAAGATAGTCAGAGCCAAGCCCGAGACCACCTGATTACCCTGAAAGACCAGACAGACCAGGCCGTGGATGGAGGCGGCGAGCAGACCGGCCAGGCCTGCGGCAAAAAAGGCCAGCCAGGGCTGGCCGGTGAGCTTGGCGGTGATGAAGGCACAGAAACAGCCCGTCATCATGGCCCCTTCCACGCCTAGGTTGAGTACCCCGGATTTTTCCGTGATGATTTCACCCAGGGTGGCGTAGAGGATGGGCGTGCCGGAAACCACGGCCGCTGCCAAAAGGGCAATGAGCAGATCCGCATTCATACGCGCCTCTTGAAAAGGATGCGGTAGGAGAGGAAGAAGCCGCCGGCCAGCACGGTCAACAGGATCAGGCCTTCGAGGATGGAGCCGAAGGCGGCTGGAATCTGCAGATCGAGCTGCAGGTTTTCCACCCCGGCACGCAGCCCGGCCAGTAAAAAGGAGGTAAGGGCGATGCCTGCCGGGTTGAGCCGGGCCAGCCAGGCCACCACTATGGCGGTAAAGCCGTAGCCCACCATGATGGAGGGCTGCAGGCGGTGCACGGTTGCCGAAACCTCCAGAAACCCGGCCCAGCCTGCCAGTGCGCCGCTCAGCACCATAACCAGGATCACCAGAAAACTGTAGGGCATGCCGCTGTAGCGGGCGGCCTGCACATTGTCGCCGCCGGCCTTGATCTCGTAGCCCAGGCGGGTGTAGCGGAAGAAGAGCCGGCAGAGCAGGCCCAGCACCGCACAGTGGGCCAGGCCCCAGTGTACGCTGCTCGCGCCGATTTTGCCGACAATGGCGTTTTCGGAAAACGCGGCGGTCATGGGAAAGCCGGAACTGTCGCGCCAGACGCCATAGACCAGGAAATCCAGAAAGAGGATGCCGATGTAGTTGAGCATCAGGGTGACGATGATCTCGTTGGCCCCGAGCCATTGGCGGAACAGGGCCGGGATCATGGCCCAGAGCCCGCCCGCGATGCAGGCGGCAAGGATCATCAGGGGCAGGAGTACGAACTTCGGCGCGCCGCCGAAAGAAAGCGCCATCCAGGTGGCGCCGACCGCGCCCAGGGCGAACTGACCTTCAGCGCCGATGTTCCAGATTTGCAGGCGAAAGGCAATGGCCACGCCCAAAGAGCAGAGAAAAAGGGGAATGGCCTTGAGCAGACAGTCCTGCAGGGCCCAGGAGGAGCCGAAGGCCCCCGTCATCAAGACGCTGAGCCCTTCCAGGGGAGAGATGCCCCGTACGGTTAAGAGGAGCATGCTCAAGACCAGAGCGGTTGCCACCGCCCCGGTAAAAACCAGGGCGGAGCGCCACAGCGGGGATGGTTCCTGGCGTTTGGTGATGCGGAGCAGGGCCATGGGCAGGATCAAGTTTATTCGGTGCTGCCGACCACTCCCTGCACAAACCAGTTCATGCTCAAGAGATCGGTGTCAGGCGCAACCAGGCCCTCGGCAATGCGGACTGTGCCGCCTTGATCCTTGATCGGGCCGACAAAGATCTTTTCCTTGCCCTCGATGATGGCCGCCTTCTTGGTGAGCACCTTGTCCTGTACCTCCTTGGGCACCATGGGGCCAAAGGGAGCGATATCCACCACGCCCTCAGCCATGCCCGGCCAGTCGGAGCGGGCAGTCCAGGTGCCGCCCCGTACTTCGGCGATCAGTTTTTCGTAGTAAGGCACCCAGTTCCAGGTGGCGGCGGTCAAATGGGCCTTGGGTGCGAACTTGGCCATGTCGGTGTTGTAGCCGATCGAGTACACGCCCTTTTCCTGGGCCGCTTCCTGGGGCGCGGGCGAATCTTGATGCTGGGTGAGCACATCTGCGCCCACATCGAGCAGAGACTTGGCCGCCTCCTTCTCCTTGACCGGGTCGTACCAGGTCTTGGTCCAGACCACGCGTACACTCGCATCCGGCCGTACCGACTGTACGCCCAAGGTAAAGGCATTGACGCCGCGGATCACTTCAGGGATGGGGAAGGAGGCCACATAGCCGATCACCCCGGACTTGCTCATCGAACCTGCCACCATGCCGGTGAGGTAGCGGGCCTGGTAGACGCGGCCAAAGTAGTTGCCCATGTTCGTGGCGGTTTTGAAGCCGGAACAGTGCATGAAGGTGGTATCCGGAAACTGGCCGGCCACCTTGAGCATGGGATCCATGTAGCCGAAGCTGGTGGCAAAGATGAGGTCATACTTTTTGCGCGCCATCTGCAGCATGACCCGCTCCGAATCCGGGCCTTCGGGCACGGCCTCGACGTAAGATGTGCTGATGCCGGGCATCTTCTCCAACTCCTGGCGGGCCAGGTCGTGGGCGTAGGACCAGCCGCCATCGCCGATGGGCGAGACATAAACAAAGCCGATTTTCAGCTCCTTTTCCTTGGCACTGTCAGCGGCAAGGGCGGGCTGGAGCAGGAAGAGCGAGGCAACAAGGGCTGTGAGCGTGCTCAGGCTAAAACGGAGACAGGGAAGACGCATGACAAACTCCTGTGGTGAAGGGGATCTCTTTCCGGGCAGGTGGGCTGGGTTCCACTTCCATACAAAGCACTCTCAAAGCACTCCATATCAAAGCCTTATCTGTGTCGCCTTGGCTACATGCTTGCCCGGCGTAGTTCTCTGTACGCCTGCGTCGCATTTTCGCTGATCTGGAACTGGAAAACGAGCCATGAAGATTTCTTTCTATACAGAAAGCTGCGCGGGTGTCAAACGAAAAGGCTGTGGCCCTTGTTGGGGCTGAATTGCAGGTGCTGACGGAAAAAGGGACGGCGTTCATCGAGCCGGTGGCTGATGTAGACGATGGTGCAGAGCTCTTCGGCTGCGGCCCGTTCCAGGAAGTCGAGCAGGGCCCTGCGGTTGGCGCTGTCGAGCCCTTGGGTGGGTTCATCCAGAAGGAGCAGGCGCGGCTTCTTGATCAGGGCCCGGCCCAAAAGCACCAGCCGCTGTTCACCGTAACTCAGGCGACGGAAAGGCCGTGAGGCCTTGTGACTGAGCCCCAGCCAGGCGAGCCAGCGTTCGGCCAGCCGGCGCTCTTCCACGCTTGGTTTATGGTAGAGACCGATGGAATCAAAGAGGCCGGAGGCGACAATGGCGAGCGCGCTGCCGCTCACCCGATGGCTGCGCTGCAGGTCGCTGCTGACTAGGCCCAGGTGGCGCTTGATGTCCCAGATGGTTTCGCCGCTGCCGCGCCTGTGGCCGAAGATGGTGAGATCATTACTGTAGCAGAGTGGATGGTCGCCGGTGATCAGTTGCACCAGGGTGGATTTACCACAGCCGTTGGGCCCGGTGATCAGGGTGTGGTCGCCGGGGCGGATGGTCAGATCAAGCCCCTTGAAGACCTCCACCTCGCCATAGCGAGCAAAGCCCTGGCGCAGCAGCACCAGCGGCTCGGTGTCGTTTTCCAACCTGCGGGCCGCATCTCCTTGGCGCATATCTTCAATCCGCGCTTGAAAGAGGGCCTGGCTGCGGCCGGCGGCATTGTCAAAAAGTGGTCTGATATCCGCAGCAGGGCCCGCGCGGCGCAGTGCTCCATCCCGCAGCAGGGCGAGATGACTGCACCAGTCAGGCAGATCGGTCGCATCACTGCAGAGCAAGAGCAGGGTCAGCCCGCCGGCCTGCAAACGGGCAAGTTGCTGCTCCAACTCCCGGCAACTTTCCTGATCAAGCCCGTCAAAGGGGTGTTCCAAGACAAGAACCCGCACCCCCTTGCTCAGCTGCTCCATGATGGCGATTTTCCGAGTTTCTCCGGTGCTGAGGTAGCGGTAGCCGCGATCCAGCACGTGTTCCAGGTTGAAGAGACGGATAAGCTCCGCATGGGCCTCGCTGCGGCTTAGAAAGGCGCGGGCCGGTCGACCGGGATCCGGCCGGTCGAGGAAGTCGGTGTCATCCTCGCGCAGCTCCTGTTCAAAGCGTTCCTGCTGCCGGGCAAAGCTGACCAGGCCCAGATCCGGCGGCAGGCGGCACTCGCCGGAGCGCACCAGGGCTAGGTCTCCGCCCAGGATGCCTGTCAGCACATCCATACCCGCGCCGGTCTCAGCAAGAATGCCCCAGGCCTCTCCGGCATGCACGGAGAGATCATCAATCACAAGGCCCCCGGCCCTAAGCCCGCGCAGGCGGAGCAGCAGGTTTTCTTCTGATGGCTCAGTCATGTTGGGGCTGTTTGCCGAAGCCGATACAGATGGGGCTTGGTTCCGGCATTGGCATTACTTTTCCCACAGCCATTCCAAAGTATAGGGCGAACCCGCGCTGCAGAAGTTGTCGCCGGAAAGAAAGCGCCAGCCGCGTTCCAGGGAGGCGATGCGCTCCATGTCCTCGCTATCGAGCTTGAGTTTTTGCGCGGCAAAGTTTTCCTGTAACCGTTTGGGCGTGACCGACTTGGGAATAACCACGGTGCCTCTGGCCAGGGCCCAGGCAATCAGAACCTGACCGGGGCCGGCCTGGTGTTTTTTGGCTATATCGGCAATCACTTCGTTATCGAGCAGCACCGGTTCCCCCGCCTTTTTCATGACTTTGGGCCGGTCGCCCGAGCCAAGCGGGGCATAGGCGGTGAGGAGCACATTTTTTTCCCGGCAGAATTCCAGCATCTCCTGCTGCTGCAGATAGGGGTGCAACTCGATCTGGTTCATGGCCGGGGCAATGCTTGCCTGTTCCAAAAGCGCTGCCAGCTTTGCCTGAGAGAAGTTGCTGACCCCGATGTGGCGGGTGAGCCCGGCGCGCACGCAGTCTTCAAGCGCCTGCCAGGTTTCGATGGCAGGGATGGCCTCGGGCGGCAGCATCTCCTCCGGGCCACGGGCAAAGGCAATTCCTTTTTTGAAGTGGATGGGCCAGTGGATGAGGTAGAGATCGAGATAGTCCAGACCCAGATCCTGCAGGGTCTTTTCCAGGGCAGGCCGTACTGCTTCCGGGCTGTGGCTGTCGTTCCACAGCTTGGAGGTGAGCCACAAATCCTGACGCGGCGGGCCCTGATGGCCGGCCAGAGCCTGGCCAACCTCGACCTCGTTGCCGTAGATGGCGGCGCAGTCAATGTGTGTGTAGCCGATGCGCAGGGCCTCTTGCACTGCAGCAGCCACCTGACCCCTGGAGGATTTCCAGGTGCCGAGTCCAAAGGCGGGGATGCGGTCTCCGTTGACGAGGGTGTAGGTCTTCATGGCAGGCTCCTTTTAGTGGCAGTGAAGAGTATAACGATCCGGAAATGGCCGCATTGTAGGGCACAAGAGGAGTAATCGTCAAGCCAATGCAGATCAGAACAGGTGCCGCAGCAACTGGTAGATGAGCGGCAGAAAGATGGCGGGCAGCATGTTGCCCACCCGTATCTTGGTGACACCCAGGAGATTGCCGCCGATGACCACGATGAGCAGTCCGCCGACGGCACTCATATTGGCCACTGTAACCGCAGTCAAAAGTGGTTTAAGCAGGGTGGCGGCCAGGGTGAGGCTGCCCTGGTAGAGCAAAACCGGCAGGGCGGAGAGGAGCACGCCCGGCCCCAGAGAGGAGGCAAAGACCACGGAGATGAGGCCATCGAGCGAGGCCTTGGCAAAGAGGGTCTGGTGGTTGCCGCTCAGCCCGCTTTCAAGCGAGCCGACAATGGCCATGGAACCTACGCAGAAAAGCAGGGTGGCGCTGACAAAGGCACGGCCAAAGTCGGCATTGCCGCCATTCTTGCCGCCGGGCATGCGCCTTTGCAACCACTGTTGCAGCCACTTGCCAAAGTGCTCCATGCGGCCTTCGATGTCCAGCCATTCGCCGATGACCGTGCCGATCACTAGGGAGAAGATCAGCACCAGCAGTTCGCTTTCTGCAAGAATGGCACCCTTGGCACCTACTAGGGTCGTGGCCAGGCCCAGGGCCATGCGGATGCTTTCCTCGTAGCGCGGGCCGATGCCTTTGCGGAAGAAGAGGCCAATGAGCCCGCCTGCGACAATGGCCGCAGCATTAACGAGGGTTCCCAGCATGTGCGCGTAGAAGGAGAGAGAATGGGAGCAGGCAGGTATGCCGGGGCCGGGATCAAAACGCTATAGGGCAATCGGCAACGGGTAGAAATAAAAACGCTTCCCGCAGTGCAAGGCCGCCTTTGCTGCCGGCCGGCCTTGCACTGCGCTGATATGGCTTGCGCGAGCAGGGGCCGAGTTCAGTCTCCCTTGGATCTGGGCAAACCGCAACCGGCATTGCCGGCTGCGTCTACGCAAAGATCCGCATATTCCTGGTTGCGGCGCATAAAGCTGTCCACATAGCTGCACTGAGGTTGAACCTTTTTTCCCCGGCTGCGGGCGTCATCCAGGGCAAAGCGGGTGAGTTCGGCGGCAATGTTTTTCCCCCGCAGTTCGGGCGGTACAAAGGTATGCGTAAAAACGAGTATATCCGTGCCCTTTTCCTCGTATTCCAAAATGGCCGGTTTGCCGTCTGCCGGCAATTCGTAGCGCTTCTTGGCGCGGTTGTGGCTTACCTTCTTTTCCATAGTGCAGCTCCCTACAGTTAGATATGGTTGCTCAGCTTGGGGTTGCTCTCCTTATTCCGCCTGCGCAGCCTCCACACCATCCACCGGCATACCCAGTGCAAGGCGCAGGTTGCGGTCGAGTTCTTCCAAAAGATCAGGGTGTTCCTTCAGGTACCTTTTCGCATTTTCCCGACCCTGGCCAATGCGCTCGTCGTTGTAGGCGTACCAGGCCCCGCTCTTATCCACCAGGCCATGGGCAACGCCCAAATCCAACAGATCGCCGGTGCGGGAGATGCCCTCGCCGTAGACTATATCAAACTCCGCCAGTTTAAAGGGCGGGGCCACCTTGTTCTTCACCACCTTGACCTTGGTCTGGGTGCCGATCACATCCTGGCCTTCCTTGATCTGGGTGGTCTTGCGGATATCGATACGGATTGAACTGTAAAATTTGAGGGCATTGCCGCCGGTGGTGGTCTCGGGGTTACCGAACATGACCCCGATCTTCATGCGGATCTGGTTGATGAAGATGAGCACCGTGTTGGTGCGGTTAAGCACACCGGTGAACTTGCGCATGGCATGCGACATCAGCCGCGCCTGCAGACCAACATGCTGGTCGCCCACATTGCCGTCGATTTCCGCACGCGGCACCAGGGCCGCCACTGAGTCGACGACAATCACATCCACCCCGCCGCTGCGCATGAGGATCTCCGCAATTTCGAGAGCCTGCTCGCCGAAATCCGGCTGGGAGATGAGGAGGTTGTCCACATCCACGCCCAGGCGTTCGGCATAGCCGGTATCCAGCGCATGCTCGGCATCGATAAAGGCGGCATTGCCGCCCCGGCGTTGGGCCTCGGCAATGACATGCAGGGCAAGTGTGGTCTTGCCCGAGGCCTCCGGGCCGTAAATTTCCGTGACCCGGCCGCGCGGCAGTCCGCCCACGCCCAGGGCAAGGTCAATGGAGAGGATGCCGGTGGGAATGACCGGGATGTTTTCCCGTTCATCCGAACCCAGCCGCATGATGGCGCCTTTGCCGAATTGCCGTTGAATCTGGGAGATGGCGTTATCCACGCTTTTGAGCCGATTTTCCTGCAGTTCAGTTCGTTCAGCCATGCCTGCTCCTGTGAGCTTGTCTTTTTAAGGGAATAAAATGTGGCGACGGGCCATGTCCAGCGCCCGTTGTGCGGTCTGTATCTGTATTTCCCGACGGGAACCGTGCAGGTGCACGCACTGCACAGTGGTGCTGTTGCAGTCGGCCAGGGCGATGAACACCGTACCCACCGGTTTGTCGGCGCTGCCGCCATCCGGGCCGGCAATGCCTGTGATGGCCAGGGCAATATCGCTGCCCAGTCTGGTCAGGGCCTGCCTGGCCATGGCCTTGGCGCAGGCCTCGCTTACCGCGCCATGCTCGGCCAGAAGAACCGGATCTATACCGAGAATCTTTTCCTTAAGGCTGTTGGAGTACACCACCACGCCGCCGTCAAACCAGGCGGAGCTGCCCGGTATCTCGGTAATGCAGGCGGCAAGCAGGCCGCCGGTACAGGATTCGGCCACAGCCATCCGTTTACCCTGGGCCTGCAGCAGGCAACCGACTGCCATGGGCAGGCCTTCGTCATCCTCGCCAAAGAGGTTTTCGCCCAGGTGCTCGCGGATAAAGCTGTCTGCCTGCTGAAAAAGGGCCTCGCCCTGCTGCGGCTCTTCGGGCCGCACGGTCAGGCTGACATCCACTTCCCAGCCGATGGGGTAGTAGCCGATCTGCAATCCTTCCTGCTTTTCCAGGGGTTTGAGCATGGCGTTGATGGCCATTTCCTTTAGGCCGCAACTGCGGTAGATGTGCTGGCGGAGCGGTGGCGGCGGAAACAGGCGCTGCAGTTCGGGCACCACCTTGTCTTCAAGCAGAATCGCCATCTGCGAGGGTACGCCCGGCAGAAACCACAGCGGCTTGTCCTGATGGAAGAGGAGGTAGCCAGCCATGCGGTAGCTCTCATCCAAAAGCTCTGCCCTTTCCGGAAAAACAGCAAAACGGGAGAGGTTGGCCAGCTCGCCTTCCCGGCCTTCGGCGGCCAGCCTTTGCCGCAGCTTTTCCAGCACCACCGGGTGCTTGGCGGTCTTGAGGCCCAGGGCCTGGGCAGCGGCCTCGGTGGTGAGGTCGTCATCGGTTGAACCCAAGCCGCCGGTGATGAGGATAAAATCCGCCCGCTCAAGTGCGCTCAAAAGCGTTTTCCCAATCAGGGCCGGCTCATCGCCGATGCTCTGCATGATGGGAATGTCGTAGCCGAGCAAAAAAAGACGGCGGGCCGCAAGGCGGCTGGTGCTGTTCAAGATCCGGCCGGAGACCAGTTCATCGCCTATGGCTATTATTTCTCCACGCATATTTTCTCCTTGTTCCACTTCCAGATCAAAGCGTTATCTGTGTCGGCTTCAGCAAATGCTCCTCGAAGTACCTGTATGTACACCTGCGGCGCATTTGCCTCGCCTCCTTGATACATTTCCGTTGATCTGAAATTGGAATTCGTTCTGCGCCGTCACTGTACCTGTTTCCGGCTCAGCGCTCAAGCTTGCTTTTCCAGGCTTCATGATCGGGCATGGTCAGGTGTTGAGACGTACACCCAGCGGCCCTTCTGCAGTCAGGCGGTCCAATCGTACCGTGGCCAGGTTGCGTACCAGGGAGCCGGGCCCGGCAAACGTTATGGGGATATAGTTCTCGCTAAAACCCTGCAACATGCCCGGTTGTTTGCGCAGCCGCCGCTCCACCAGCACCTGGAAGCCGCGGCCGAGATGGGCCTGGTAAAATTGTCGACGCAGTTTGTGGTCGAGCTCGTGCAACCGCCCTACCCGCTCCTTTTTGTCTGCGGCCGCAACCTGGTTCGGCATGGCGGCCGCAGGCGTGCCCGGCCTTTTTGAGTAGGGAAAGACATGGAGGTAGCTGATGGGTAAGTCGGCTAAAAGCGTGCGGGTATGTGCGGCCTCCTGATCTGTTTCACCTGGGAAGGCGGTGAGCACATCGCAGCCGATGGCTGCTTGGGGCAAGGCCGCGTGCAGGCGCTCCACCACTGCCGCAAAGTCTTCTGCGGTGTAGCGGCGGCGCATGGCAGCCAGGATACGGTTATGCCCGCTCTGCAGGGGAATGTGGAAGTGCGGCATCAGATTGGAGTGCTGAGCCGCCAGGGCAAGAAAGGCCTCGTCGATCTCGGTGGGCTCAATGGAGCTGAGACGGAAGCGCATTTGGGGAAATTGTGTACACAGCTCGGCAAGCAGGCGGTTGATATCCATACCTTCGGCCAGATCCAGGCCGTATTTGCCGGTATTGATGCCGGTGATGACCAGTTCCCGGTAGCCGGCCTCGGCAAAGATGGCCGCCTGGCACAAGACCTGCGCCTTAGGCAGGCTGCGGCTGCGACCACGCGTATGGGGCACGATGCAGTAGGAGCAGAAGTTGTTGCAGCCGTCCTGGATGCGTAAAAAGGCGCGGGTGCGGCCGGAAAAGGCGCGCACCTGCAGGTTGAAGATATCCCTTTTCTCTTCCATGGGGCCATGCAAGGCTTGGGCGTGGCCGGGTTCTTTTTCTACAAGTGCTGCCCGCACCAGTCCTTCTTTATGGCTGTTGCCCACCACTAGGATGCGGGTATCGAGTGTGCGTACCGTTTCCGCCTCCACCTGGGCATAGCAGCCGGTGACCACCACCTTGGCTGTGGGATTTTCCTGCAGGATACGGCGGATCAACTGGCGCGACTGCTGCCCGGCCCTGGCCGTGACCGCACAGGTGTTGATGACATGGATATCGGCCTGCGCGCCGGAGGGTGCGGGCTCGCAGCCGGAAGCGGTAAAGGCGCTTTCCAGGGCTGCAGACTCAAACTGGTTAACCTTGCAGCCCAGGGTGCTGATGGCGACTTTGGGTAGAGTCATGAAATGGCAGGAGTGACAGATGTGACAGGCGGTAATTGCATAAGTTTTGATTGCTTGTTCAGCCTCGGCTTGCAGCAATCATTGCTGAACCGAGCACCAGATCATCCTGGTAGAAGACGGCAAACTGGCCGGGAGTAATGGCCCGTTGCGGGCTGTCGAACTGGAGCAGAGCCGTATCCGGGCCCTTTGGGTACAGTTCGCCGCTTGCTCCCCGGTGCTGGGAGCGGAGCTGGATGGTGCCGCGCCATGGAAGCTCAGGCGGGCCGGCAAGCCAGTGCAGGGCCTGTAGTGTGCAGGTTTTTTGCAACAATTCCTCCTGCTTGGCAACTATGAGCTGATTTTTTTTCCTGTCAATAGCGGCTACATACCAGGGGCTGGCGTCCGGCAGACCCAGGCCGCGACGCTGGCCGATGGTGTAACGCCAGATCCCCTGGTGGCTGCCGAGTCTTTGACCCTGCGTGTTGACGATATCTCCTGCTGCGGCGCTAAAGCCCTGGGCCGATAAAAATGCGCCGAGTCCTTGATCGAGAAAGCACACATCCTGGCTTTCACCCTGGGGCAGGGGCAGGTCAAGGGCGCGGGCACGTAGGCGTACCTCGCTTTTGTGCCGGTTCCCCAAGGGAAAGAGCACACCTTGCAACTGCTGTCGGCTTAGCCGGGCCAGGAAGTAGGACTGATCTTTGAGCGGGTCGGCCGCGCGTGCAAGCATTGGGCCGGAAGCATGGTCAACAATGCGGCAATAATGACCGGTGGCAATGACGTCCGCACCGCTTCTCTGCATCGCCTGCGCCAGCAGACCGAATTTGATGTGCTGGTTGCAGCGTACACAGGGGTTGGGCGTGAGCCCCTGGCGGTAGCTTTCGGTGAAATAGCGGATGACCAGGCTGGCAAAGTCCTGACGCAGATCGATACATTCAAGGGGGATGGCAAGATGTGCTGCCATGGCCAGGGCCTGCTGCTTTTTTTCGGCCTCGTCTTTGAGCGGCAGTTCCATGTAGCAGGCCTTGACCAGGTAGCCTGCTTCAAGCAGCTGGGCAGCGGCCACAGCGGAATCCATGCCGCCGCTCAAGGCTATGGCGACTGTGGGCTGGGGCATATAAAAAATAAAAAGGAGGAGGAAGAGCGAAGAAAGATTACAGCAGTGAGGTCAGCACTCGGCATTGACGACAAATTTCCATCTCACTTGTATTGTTTTCTTCAGCAGCACACCCGCACTTGGTGCCGCTGAGCAGCCAGCAGAGGTGCCCTGCCTGAAATTCCCAGGCCGGACAGTCCTGCTTGTCGGTGCATTTCTGGATGTTCCAGCAGCAGTTGCGCCTCTTGACGGTATTGGTACGCTGGTTGACGATGAGAAAGTAAAGCTGCCTCTCCACGTGCAGGGGAACCGTGCGCCAGCCCTGTTCATAGCTCTGCACAGCCTTAAGTGATATGCCCAGAAGCTTTGCCAATTCTTTCTGCGTCTTGCCCAGCTTTCCCCGCGCCTTGGCAAACAGATCTTTATCCATGGCCTTGTCGATATTATTCCAGTTTCAGATCAACGGAAGCGTTTCAAGGAGGTGAAAAATGCGACGAGCGCGCACGCAAAGATACGTCTTGCGAGCATTTTCTAAAGCTGACACAGAGAGCACTTTGATAGAGGAAGTGGAATTAAAGATTCATTTGGTATTAATACCAGGCAAAGTTAGAAATGCAACGCATTTGCAAACAGCCATACAGAAAAGGTTCTGCGTCTGCTGTTTCTGCAGGCTGGGCGATCTGTGTAAGTTTGTGGTGAAAAAGAGCCGCCAGGGGCTGAGGGACATCAATGGGAAGACTTTGTCAGCCAGGCTAAAAGGGCGTCGGTTCCCTTTGCGGTATTGATGAGAGGCCGGTAGCCCAACAGCCTTTCCGCCTTGGCATGGGAGAACCAGTGCGATTTGGCCAGTTGTAGGGCCAGAAACCGGGTCATACGGGGTTCCTGCTGCGGCCGCAGCAGGCGGTGGGCCAGTTCGAGCACGGCTCCCGCGCCATAAGCCAGGGGGAGCGACACCTGGCGCGTGATTGGGGCCATGCCCAGGCCGGCAAAGAGGGCGTTGATCCACTGCCACAGGTTCACTGGTGCTTCCTGGCCGATGAAAAAGGCCTCGCCCGCAGCAGTGGCGCTGGTGCACAGGTTTTCCCCAGCCAGGAGGTGTGCATGCACGGCATTATCAATATAGGTGATGTCCACCATGTTGCTGCCCGCACCCACCATGGCCAGTTGTCCGGCCCGGCCGCGTTCGACCAGTCGGGGAATGAGGTTGGCATCGCCCGGCCCCCAAACCAGATGCGGCCGAATGGCGAGCGTTTTGAGGCCGGCGCTGTTGGCGGCCAGCATAGCCCGTTCCGCCGGGATCTTGCTGGCTGCGTAGGCGCAGAGCGGGCGGTGGGCGTAGGGCAGGGTCTCGTCGGCTCCGTTCAGATCTTCCCGGTCAAAGACCACCGAAGGCGTGGAGGTGTAGACCAGCGCTCCCACAGCTTCACTCCTGCAGGCTGCCAGCACATGCTCGCTGCCCTGGTAATTGATGGCCATGTACTCAGCCGGCGGGCCCCAGATACCGGCCTTGGCCGCCACGTGGAAGACGCAGCTCTTACCGCTCACTGCCCGGCGCACAGCGGTCTGATCACGGATATCGCCCTGAATACAGGGAATACCGAGTGCCTCCAGCTCCGGGTAGCGGCTGCGGCCAAAGGCCTGCACTTCGGCACCCAATTCGCGCAGGGCCAGGACCAGGGCCTTGCCGATAAAGCCTCCTCCTCCGGTGACCAGAATGTTTTGTCTGCTTAAGGCGGGAAAGCTGTGGTTCATGGCTGAGAATCGTTTGTTGTACCTGAGTCGGCGGCAAGCCGGGGCAGTTGCTGCGCTGCCCACTGGGCCAGCTCTTCACGGAATATCTTGGCGTTGTGACGGATATCCACCGGAAAGGCCGGATGTACCAGGATGTGGCGGATGGTTCTGGTCAGCTCGCTGGTCTGGCCCAGGGCAAGGAGTTCTTCCGTTAAACCTGCAGGCGCTTTACCCTTTTGCTTCAGTTCCACCACCAGCACCGGTATGTGCCGGCCTGGCCGGCCCAGCCCCACCAGGGCCGAGCGCAGCAGGAGCGGATGCTCGTTGAAGATGGCTTCGCAGCAGACCGAATACATCGGCCCCTCTGCGCTCAGTACCCGGTGAGCCTTGCGGCCGCAGAACCAGAGACGGCCCTCTTCGTCTACATAGCCCATGTCGCCCATGCGGTGCCAGAGTCCTTTAGTGCCATCTTCAACGCTTACGATCTTGGCCCGCCTGGTTTCTGCGGCATTGTGGTCGTAGGCAGGCGTGACCACCGGGCCGCGCACTACAATTTCGCCGATCTCGCCGGGAGGCAGTTCCCGCACCTGGTGCCAATCCGCAATTTCTTCTTCGGACACGGCAATAATGCGAACATCCATATCCGGAAGCGGCCTGCCCACACAGTAGCCCCGGCCCTTGCGGGTTGCCACCCAGGTTTTGCCGACTATTTCGCGGGCCTCGATGGAGGCCACGGGCAGACTTTCGGTTGCGCCGTAGGGAGTGAAGATGCGCGCATCTTCCGGCAGGATCTTCTGCATATCTGCCAAGAGTTCACCCGGCACCGGCGCTCCGGCCATGAGCACGGTGTGCAGCGGCAGGCGGATCTCCTGCTCCAAACAGTAGCGGCTCACCACCCGCCAGATGGCGGGCGAGCCAAAGGAGTAGCTCACCTTTTCGGCCTGAATGCCGGCGACAAATTTTTGCGGATCCACTTGGGCCGGTTTGGTGGGGTCCATGTCGGGCAGCACGGCCTTCGCACCCAGGGCGGTGGAAAAAAGACCGAAAAGGGTGAAGCCGGGCTGGTCGGTATCGCCGGGGCCAATGCCGTAGTAGTCGCGGATAAGCTGCAACTGAGCGTGGAAGATACCGTGGGTGTAGTGCACGCCCTTGGGCGGCCCGGTGGAGCCGGAAGTAAAGATGACTGCCGCCAGATCATCTGCTGCGGCAGTAAAGGCCGGGGGTGCTGCTGCCTGCGGCAGCGTCTTGAGCCGCATGCTGCCCGGTAACCGGCCGAAAACGCAGATGCGTTTTTTCAGGGTGTGGAAGGTGCCGGGAAAAAGGCGGCTGAAGAGGATGGCCCGGCCCACCCCGATAAGCGTCTCCGGCTGTACCGTGCGGATGCAGCGCAGCAAGTTGCGGTAGCCCATGCCCGGATCAATGAGGATAATGACCGCACCCAAATGAAAGAGGGCAAAGGTGAGGGCAACAAAGTCCAGCGAGGGCCGCAGCATGAGCATGACCCGCTCGCCTCGGCACAGGCCTGCTGCCTGCAAGGAGCCTGCAAACTGCCGGCTGCGCTCGGCCAGTTCGGAAAAGCTGTAGTGTTGCCATTTTTTGTGCTGCCGCGTTTTGCCTTCTTTAACGACCAGGGCAATGGCCTCCGGCTGGGCTTGGGCGGCCGTAGCCAGCACCTGGGCAATGTTGCAGTCTTGCCGCATCATGCTGCTTCCTGCAGGTGTCGGCCCAAAAAGCGGCTTATGAGCGGGGCAATCTCTTCCAGCGCATCCTCAAAGAGATAGTGCCCGGCTTCGGCAAAATAATGGGCCTCGGCCTGGGGGAAGCGGCGTTGCCACTCCTCGTAGAAATGACGGTCAAAACAGAAATCCGCCCCACCCCAGCAGAGTAGCATGGGGGTGGTGCTAAATTGGGGCAGGCCTGCCTCTATGGCTGCAAGGGCAGGCCAGGAGGGGTGCTCTGTATCCATGGGAATATCCTGCACAAAACGCAAAAGAGCAATGCGGTTCTGCCAGGAATCGTAGGGTGCAAGAAAACCTTGGGCTACCTCGGGCCGCATCTTCTTGCCGACCGCCATGAAGATGGCGGCCCGGGCAAAGGCATTGAGGCCGCGCAGGGCCAGGGGGCCAAAGAGCGGCCGGCGGCACATGGCTATGCGCCGGGGCATGCGCTTGCTGGCAAAGGCTGCCGTATTACAGGCGACAATGGCCGCCACCTGTGTGGGATGCCGTGCAGCCCAGCCCATGCCGATGGCTCCACCCCAGTCGTGCAGGATCAGGGCGCAGCGTTCTATGCCCAGGCCCTGCAGGAGCGCTTCCAGGTTGTCGATGTGCATGGCCAGGCTGTAGTTCGCCTCTTGCGGTTTGGCGGAAAAACCGCAGCCCAGGTGATCCGGCACAATGCAGCGGTAGGAGCCGCGCAGCCGCTGCACCACATTGCGGTACAGGTAGGACCAGGAAGGGTTGCCGTGCAGCATCACCACCACAGGCCCTTCACCCTCATCAAGGTAGGCCAACCGCTGCCTGTTCATCTCCATGAAACGGGGGGTAAAGGGGTATTCGGCAAGCTGGATTCCGCTTTTCACCACTCCACCCCCAGCATGAGCGCATTGATGCCCGAACCAATGCCCAAAAGCGCTGCCCGCCGGCCCGGCAAGAGCTTGCCTGCTTCTATGCCCAGGGCCATGGTGAGCGGGGCCGAGACAGAGCCGACATTGCCGAACTCGGGCAGGGTTTCAAAGTTCTTGGCCGGGTCGAGGGCCAGGGTGCTGAAGAGCCGCTCCGCATGGGCTCGGCCCACCTGATGGCAGAAAAAACGGTCGATGGAGTCCGCAGTCCAGCCCAGTCCCTGTGAAAATTTCTGCCAGCAGGCAGCCGCAGTTTCTATGCCGCGTACCAGCAACTCTTCGGAGTCAGTGGACATCAGCGTGCCCTGCTCCGCATTCTGGCCGCCCTGGCAGAGGTGGTTGTAGCTGCTGTTGGCCTGGCAGGCCCCGCCGCAGAGCCGGTGGCCGCTGTCTTTGAAGCTGCGGCTTGTCATCACCAGGGCCACGGCCCCGGAGCCGATGGTGAGCGAAGCAAAGAGCGGCTTGATGCTCTTGCGGGTTAAGCTTTTGTCTGCCAGCATGTGACGCAGGGTGGAGCGCACCAGGTCTTCTGCAGTTTCTCCGGCCACAATCAACCCGGCCTTGATCTGGCCCAGTTCCAGCATATTGGCCAGCATGAGCATGCCGTTCAAAAAGCCCAGACAGGCGTTGGAGAGATCAAAAAGCTGGCAAGAAGAGGGCAGACCCAAATGCCGGTGCACAAAGGCAGCAGTGGCCGGTTCCATCATGTCGCGGCTGACGGAAGTAAAGAGCAGACAGCCGATATCGGCTGCATCAATATTTGAGGCCTCCAGGGCGCGGCGGCCGGCAGCAGCAGCGGCCTCACTTGGTTTGGTGCCTTCCGGCCAGAAACGCCTGGTTTTAATGCCGGTCATCAGTTCCAGGCGTCCGGCCGGGAGTTTGAGGCGGCTGTAGAGCGGGGCCAGTTCCGCCTCCAGTTCGGCGGAACTTACCACGCGCGGCGGCAGGGCCACACCAAACCGGTGCAGGCAGACATTGTCATACAACATGATGGGGAAATTCCTTAAAACAAAACCTTAAAACTCAACCTTCATTCAGGGTCGCTGCGAACGATGATCTGCGCGCGCATCGGTATACCGCCCTTGTGATGGAGCCGCTTCGGGCACATCGAAGCTGTTGGCCCAGGCAATGAGCATTGCCGCCAAGGCCAGGTCATCCATCAGGCCGAAGACCGGCAGCCAGTCCGGAATGAAGTCCAGGGGAGAGATACAGTACAAAAGGCCCAGGCCCAGGATCACCTTCACATATAAGGGTGTGGTTCTGGCCAGGAAGATTTTCTTGGTATGCCGCACCATGGCCCAAAAACGGAGCAGGAAGTTTGCCGGTTTCATTGCCAGCCCTCCAAAGAGTCTTTGAAAAAACGGGACTGCCGCCTAGCTGTTCGCTTTGGCGACGATTTCCCTATCAAAGTAATTCATACCCATGCCTGCATCAACCACCAAACATTGCCCGGTGATGCCGGAGGAGCGTGGCGAAAGAAGAAAAGCGGCCGCGTTGGCCGCTTCCATGGTGGCAAGTGCGCGTTTGCGCAGGGTGGCTTTTTCGGCAAAGAGGTAGCTGTCGATATAGCCGGGGATGCCTGCCGAGGCCGAGGTTTTCAAGAGACCGGGGCAGACCGCGTTGAAGCGCACCTCTGAAAAGGCGGAAAAACTTTTGGCCAGAAAACAAAGCGAAGATTCCAGCGCCGCCTTGACCGGGGCCATGTAGCCGTAATTTTCCGCCGCCATGCGGGTGGTGGAGATGGAAATGGTGACTAGGGAGGCCTTGGGGGCCAGCAGTTCCTTAAAGTGGTTGGCAATGGCGATGAAGGAGAAGCAGGAGATATCCATGGCCTGCAGAAAATCCACCTTGGGCGTGGCATGGAAGGGCTGCAGACCGGCGCTGTAGTTGGCAAAGGCAATGGAATGCACCAGGCCGTGGATGGTTTGGCCGTTCAGGCGCCGGGCGATCTCGTCACGAACCCGGATGATGTTGGCCTCATCCTCCACATCGCAGCAGAAAACCCGGCTTTGGGGAAAGAGCTTCTGCGCCGTTTCCGCCCGGGCCTCACTGCGCACCACCTGGATCAGTTCCGCTCCGGCCTCGTTCAGCACCCGGCTGACGGCAAAGGCCACGGATTTTTTGTTGGCCAGGCCGAAAACGACGACCTTTTTACCCGCAAGTTCTAGAAAATCTGCCGGCTGCATGCTCAGGCCTCCTTGCCCGTGCAGGCAAACTCCACCTGCACTGCCGGCTTGCCGGCCACTCGTACCGAACCCTTGAGCAACCAGGCCGGGCCTAGGCGTTCCACCAGTTCGGCCCGTATTTCAAGAAGATCTCCGGGCCGTACCTCGCGCTTGAACTTGGCGCTGTGTATGCGGGTCAGCACCGGCACGGCAGCAGCTGTAGTGCCTGCCTGCCTGAGCCCTTCTGCAATGAGGAGCGCGCCTGCCTGGAAAATCGCCTCGCAGAGTAAAACACCCGGCATGATGGGGTAGTGCGGATAATGTCCTTGAAATAGGGATAAATCTTGCGGGATCAGCTTTTCCGCCACAATACTACTGTCTTCCAGATGCAGCACCCGGTCCAGCCACAGAAAGGGCGGTCGGTGCGGAATGCGCTCCTCAATAAAGCTCTGGCCCATATCTATGTCGGTCATAGCCCGCCCGTGATCTCCAGCACCGCGCCATTGATATAGGCGGCCTTGTCGCCGGCCAGAAAGAGCACCGCATCCGCCACCTCGGCGGCGGTGCCGAAGCGACCGGTCGGCACCATCTTCTTGTACTGCTTGAGCTGTTCTTCAGCGAGACCGGCCAGAAAATCCGTGTCGATAAAGCCCGGCGAAACACAGTTAACCGTGATGCGGCGCTTGGCCACCTCCTTGGAGAGCGACTTCATCAGGCCGATCTGCCCGGCCTTGGAGGCAGCGTAGTTGGCCTGGCCCGGAAAGCCAAGGTGGCCCATGGGCGAGGTGATGAAGATGATGCGGCCGTACTTCTGCTTGAGCATGAGCGGCAGGGCCGCCTTGCTGGTGTTGAAGCAGCCGCTCAGGTTGACATCGAGCACCCTGCGCCAGTCCTCCTCCTTCAGCATGGGCACCACGGCGTCGCGGCGGATACCGGCGCTGTTCACCAGGATATCGAGTGTATCCCAGTCAGCCTCAAGCTCTGTGAAGAAGGCGGATACAGCCTTGAAGTCGCTTACATCAAGGGCCTGCAGGAAGAACTTGTCGTCATAGCCAAGGCCCTTCACTTCGGCTGCCAGGGCCTCTGCAGCCTCCTGGTTGCCGCCGAAAAGGCCGTAGACCTGCGCGCCCTCGGCTAGGAGGGACAGGGTAGTGGCCCGGCCGATACCGCGGGTTGCGCCGGTGACAAGTGCTTTTTTATTCTGAAAGGAGGGCATGGCAACCAGATAGGGGAAAAGAAGGAAGAAGAACCGGGCAGGGGCTTACACTGTTTCCCGCAGCCAGCTATCCACATCGTTGGCCACAATCACCCCGTAGTTGATAGCGCCCAGCCAGCCGCTCATGATGATGCCCACCGAGCCCACATGAAAAAGCCCACCCACTTCCTTGTGCAGGGAGCGGGAAATGTCGAGCCCCTCGAACTTGGTGCCGAAGGAGGTACCCTTGCTGTGCAGGGTGTAGCGCTGGAAGGTGAGCGGGGTGGCGCTTTCGATCACATCGATCTTGTGGCGCACGTCCGGTACATAGCGTTCCAGATCAACCAGGCAGCGATCCACCATGGCGGCCTTTTCATGGGCATATTCGTTCTGATCCAGGCCTGCCCAGTCGTCGTAGTTGGCGTTCATGGAGGCGACGATGGTGTAGTCCGGCGGCGCGTCCGGCCTGGTCTTCGGATAGTAGACGCTGAAGGTGCGGCTCTTGGTGTTGAGATCGCGCAGGGCCTCGGAGGTAAATTCTTCCTCCCTTGAGGTAAAGAGCAGATCACCAATATCGTCAATGGTTTCGCCCTTGCGGATGCCGAAATAGACTTGGCTGCTGGAGTTGTTGACCCGTACTTCACTGAAACGCTGACGAAAATCCGGAGCAAAGGCCGCCTGGCCCACCAGTTTGTCCACGGTGTTGGTGACACCGGCGTTGGAAATAACCGCCCTGGCGGGAATAAAGCCGCCATCGAGCACCACACCCTTGGTGCGGCCGTTTTCGAGCACTATCTGTTCCACCCTGGCACTGGTGCGGATCTCCACGTCGCGTTTTTGCAGTTCCTGCTCCATCAGGGCAATGAGTCGATCAGTGCCGCCCTGGAAGGTGAACACGCCCCGGTTCATGAAGTTGGAAAAGACAATACCGTAGGTGATGGCCGGTTCATCCAGGGTAGAACCGTTGGCATAGCTGATCGGCTCCATGAGCAGGCGGTGGATATCGCCTCGGCCGGGAAAGAAGCGCTCGAACAGCTCGCGGGTGCGCATGCGCTGGTCGTCGTAGAAGTTCATCCCCTCGATGGTGGCAAAGAACTCGTGCACCACGCCCTCGGCCACGCTGAAACGCTCCTGCAGAAGGCGGATGAAGTCATCCTTGCTGAAGGTAGTGGTGAGCGAGAACTGGGGGTTGTCAAAGACAATATTCTTCAACTGGACAATGGCACTTTGGATGGTCTTGCCCCAGTACTTCTTGCAGGTCTTGACCATGCCGTAGGGAAAGCCGTGCAGGGAGACATCGAAGATGTGGCCGCCGCGCTTGAACCAGGTGGCCAGGCCGCCCAGTTGAAAGTGCTGTTCCAAAAGCAGTACCTTGTGGCCGGCATCGGCAAGGCGTTTGGCGCAGGTGAGGCCGCCTAGGCCGGAGCCGATGACAATGGCGTCGTACGTACTGTTTGTGGAGATGGCGGGAGAGAGAGACTGCATGCTCATAGTGGTTGTTGACCGCAGGCGGTGGCTGCGCTCTTTTTCCTGTTTAGCCTAAAAGGTGATGGTTGACGATGCTGATGCCGCTGAGCATGGAACCGACAATGCCCAGGTAGCCCTGGTCGGTGCCCGCAATAAAGAGGTTGGGCCAGGGTGTGGTGCCGTCGGCGATCTTTACCGGGCTGCCGTAAACAGCGCCTTCCGCCTTGCGGGTGAAGCGCTCGATGGTCAGGGGGGTAAAGCTGTCCTGGTGGACAATGGCCGGGCCATAGGCACCGACGTAGCGCTCGCTGATCTGCACCGCGTTTTTGCGGCACACGGCTTTTTCATGGGTGTAGGCCTCACTGCTCAGGCCGCGCCACAGTGGATAGGAGGCGGGGTTGGTCACCCGAATGGAGAAAAAATCTTTGGCTTCTATGCCGGTGAAGTTATCCGGAAAACAGATCACGCCCCAGGAACTGTCCTGCAGGCTCTGCGGCCTTCTGTAGTGAAAGTCGCCCGTGCTGCTGTAGAAGATCAGGGTGCGGTCATGGCGTACACCGGCTCTCGCCGAATCCGGCAGGAGGGAAATGGTTTCAGTGAAGCTCATCTTGCCGCTGTAGCGGGCGGGCGGCGCTTGCCAGCCGGATAGGCGGATGGTTTCCGGCAGCCCGGCCGTGGAGAGTACGGCCTCGGCGCTCAGTTCGCTGCCGTCTGCCAGGCGAATACCCCGAGCCTTGCCGCCATCGATACAAATTTCCTCCACCGCGGCGCGGTAGCGGATAGTGCCGCCAAAATCCTCGTACTGTTGCACCAGCATATCCAGAAAAACGCTCATGTCGTTTTCCGGTCGGAACAGGCCTTCTTCAAAGATGGCCCGGAACATGATGACAAACTGGGAAAGGGCCATGTCGTCTTCTTCCGGATTGCCGTAGAGCATGAGCGGCAAGAAGAGCATGTTTTCCAGCAGCGGCTCGTGCAGGTGGTCGGCAACAAAGCGGCGGGCCGATTGCCGGAGCACGCTCTGAAAGGGATCATGATCGGCGATGGCCCCGCGCAAGCGGCGGAAACGGTCGGCACAGGCAGGGAAATGCCTTTCCACTTCTGCCTGCAGCAATTCCGGCTCATTGGAGAAGTGCAGGCTTGCCTCGGGAAAGGCGATCTCACTGCCGATCTGCTCCCGCACCATAAAGTCCCTGCGGGAGAGGTGGAGCTGGCGGAAGAGCAGGTTCAGCGGCGCGCGCTTCTTCTGGGGCGGGGCAAAGTTGGTCATGGCATGCAGACCGGTTTCCAGCAGATGCCCCTGGAATTTGTAGTAGGAATTGAGGCCGCCGGGCCGGTGGTGCTGATCCACAATCAGGGTTTTTCTGCCGAAGCGGGCGGCACGGATACCGGCCGCCAGGCCCGAGAGGCCAGCGCCAATGATGATGAGCTGGTAATCAGGCATAGGCCGTGGCGGTGAAGGAACGGATCATGCGGGCAGGAGGGCGGCGCGCTCAGGCGTCGCGCAGTTTGGGCTCCAGATAAGTGACGCAGCTGTTCAGGGTGGCGAGTTCCGGATATTCGTCTTCCGGGATCTGCAGCTTGTAACGCTTGCGCAGTTCCATGACGATATCGAGAAAATCCATGGAATCAAGTTCAAGTTGATCCCTCAGCGGTTTGTCTGCATCAAGGGCGGCGAAATCCGCCTCTTCGTCAATATCAGCAATGATTTCCAGGATGACATCCCTGATTTCTTCGCGGTTCATAGTGAGCTATCCTCAAAAAAACAAAAAATATAACGCAGTTAACCGATTCAAATCTTCTAATTGTACCATAGCGGCCAGGCTCATGCCAGAAATCTCTTGACGATCAAAACTGAATTGATGCCGAGCATGCCGAATGAGTTGTTGAGGATGGCGTCCACCTGGGGCAGCTTTTTAGGCTCAGTGTGCACCAGGCCGGGCAGGCCGCAGGCCGGGTCGAGTTCGTCGAGATTGATGGTGGGGTGCACCATACTATCTGTAAAGGCGGGTAAATTACCGGCCAGTTCCAGCACCCCGGCAGCGCCCATGGCGTGGCCGATGTGGGATTTGGTGTTGTTGACCCAGGTATTGCTGCAGCCGTCGAAGGTCTCCCGGATGGCCAGGCATTCTTCGATATCTCCCTGCTTGGTGCCGGTGGCGTGGGTGTTGATAATGCTGATATCGCTGGCTTGCATGCCTGCCCGCGCAAGCGCCAGTTCCATGCATTCACGCTGTCTGGGCCCGTAAGGCAGAACAAAGTCGCGCGCATCGGAGTTGATGGCATAGCCGCAGATTTCACCGTAAATCTTCGCATCCCTGGCAAGGGCCGTCTCCAACCGTTCCAGGGTAAACATGCAGCCGCCCTCGCTAATGACGATACCGTTGCGCCCCATGTCAAAGGGTCGGCTTGCCTTGGTCGGGTCTGCATGCTCGGCCAAGGCGCCCTGGGCACGGAAACTGGCGAAAATACCGAAAGAGCCTATGCATTCCGAAATACCGCCGCAGAGGGCCAGATCCACCTCGCCCAGACGCAGCATCTGCACACCCTGAATCAGGGCGGCATTACCGGCGGCACAGGCCGCGCCAATGGAGTAATGCGGCCCGGTGAGGCCAAAGGTCATGGTGATTTCACCGGCCGGGTTGTTGAGTACGGTGCGCGGATTGTGGTGGTGGGTCCAGTAGTCGACGTTGTAGTTGTACTGGCTGATGTTGTAGACTTCGTTTTCCGTTTCCACCGTGCCGTGCTCGGTCAACCCCACATAGACGCCGGTGCGGGCTGGATCGTAGCTGCCGGTAAAATTGATGCCGCTGTCGGCTAGGGCCTCTCCGGCGCAGTAGACGCCGATGCAGCCCGCGCGTGAGCCGCGTTTGTTTTCCCGCTTTTTGCGGTACCTGGTCTCATCAAAGCTGCAGATACCGGCAGGATGCAGCCCCATGTAGCGCAGGTCTATGGTACTGATGCCGCTTTTCCCGGCCAGCAGGTTGGCGCGAAAGGACGCCAGGGAGTCTGCCCCAGGTGCTGCCAGGCCCACGCCGGTGATAACGATTCGTTCTTTTTCACTCACTGTCTTCATAGTCATCAATAAAAATGAGCCCGGCAGAAATCAGCCCAGCATCCTGGTGATAATGGCGGGGATTTGCGCTATCGCTTCATCCAGCTTGTCGGGCATGGTGCCGCCTGCCTGGGCCATGTCGGGCCTGCCGCCGCCTTTGCCGCCTACAATAGCGGCCACCTGGTTGACCAGGTCGCCCGCCTTGACGCGTTTGTTGTGTTCCTTGCTCACCAGGGCCAGGAGCGCAGCCTTGCCCTCGTATTCACCGCCCAGCACGATTATGCCCTTTGGCATCTTATCCCGGATTTTATCGCCGATCTCCCGCAGGGTCTTGGCGGAATCAAGCGGCACGGTGCTGGCCAAAACACTGATACCCTCAATTTCGGTGCGCGCTGCCAGGAGCTGATCCATGTCTGCCAGGGCCAGGGCCGCGTTCATGGCGGCAATCTGTTTTTCCAGTTCCTTTTGTCGCTTGAGCAGGGCCTGAATCTTGTCGGGCACCGCCTCAAGCGGGGCACTGGCGGCCTCGCCGGCGGCAGCGGCCGCACGTACCATGTCCTGCACCCAGCGCAGGGCCGCATTGCCGGTCAGGGCCTCGATGCGGCGCACACCGGCGGCAATGCCGGTTTCGCTCACGATTTTGAAGAGGCCAATGTCGCCGGTGCGGCCCACATGGGTGCCGCCGCAGAGCTCGCTGCTGAACTCACTGATGCGTACCACCCGCACCTCATCTCCGTACTTCTCGCCGAACAGGGCCGTGGCCCCGCCGGCAATGGCCTCTTCCCGGCCCAGCACCTCGGTTTCTACCGGGGTGTTGAGGCGAATCTGGGCATTGACCAGCTGCTCGATGGTGAAGATTTCACCGGCACTGAGCGGGGAAAAGTGGGTGAAGTCAAAACGCAGCCGGTTGTGATCAACAGAAGAACCGGCCTGGCGAATGTGCTCGCCTAGGATGTTCTTCATGGCCGCGTGCAAGAGGTGGGTGGCGGTGTGGTTGAGCACGGTATCGGCCCGGCGCGGTGAGACCTGCATGTTCAGTTCCATGCCGCTCACCAGTTCACCCCGCACCAGCTTGCCCTCGTGCAGGATGATGCCTTCAAGTGGGGAACTGGTTGCTTCCACCACAAAGCGGCCCTCGGGCCAGGTGATCTCGCCCTGGTCTCCGGCCTGACCGCCGGCCACGGCATAGAAAGGAGTTTTGTCCATCACCAGCTTGAGGGAAACTTCGCCCGCAGCACTGCTTACGCTGCCGACAAGTGTGCCATCGGCGTCGATTATGCCCTTGAGCAGGGCCTGGCCGCTGGTGCCTTCATAGCCGCTGAAAACAGTGCTGATCCCTTGCGCTGCCAGTTCCAGCACACCCGTATCCAGGTGGGATACATCCGTTCCCTTCCAGGATTTGCGCGACTGCTGCCGCTGCTGCTCCATGGCCGCGCTAAAGCCCTCCTCGTCAAAGGCAAGGCCCTGTTCGATGGTCACGTCGCGTACAATATCCACCGGGAAACCATAGGTGTCGTACAGTTTGAAGATGAAATCGCCGCTGATACGGGCGTTTTCTCCCTCCAGATGTTTGAGACGCTGAATTTCCTGATCCAGCCGCAACAGTCCCTGATCCAGGGTCTCGCCGAAGCGCTCCTCCTCGTGGCTGACCACCTTGTGCAGGAGTTCGGTGGTGTTGAGCAGATGCGGATACGCGGCGGCCATCAGCTCGGTCACCAGGGCACAGGTGCCGGGGAAGAAGGTGTTCAGACCAAACATGCGGCCGTAGCGGATGGCGCGGCGCATGATGCGCCTGAGCACATAGCCTCGGCCTTCGTTGGAGGGCAAGACGCCGTCTGCAACCAGAAAGGTGGCGGCGCGGGCATGATCGGCAATGACCCGCATGGAGACGTCGTCCTGCAGGTTTTGATGGTAGATCTTGCCGGACAGGGTTGCGATATGATCGATGATCGGGGTGAAGAGGTCGCAATCGAAGTTGTTACGCTTGCCTTGCAAGACTGCCGCCACCCGCTCCAGCCCCATGCCGGTATCAATGGAAGGATGGGGCAGCGGGCTGAGGACACCATCGCTGCTGCGGTTGAACTGCATGAAAACCAGGTTCCACAGCTCTAAAAAGCGGTCGCAGTCGCAGCCCAGGGCGCAATCCGGCCGGCCGCAACCCGCCTCCACGCCCTGATCGATATGGATCTCCGAACAGGGGCCACAGGGGCCGGTATCGCCCATGGCCCAGAAGTTGTCCTGTTCATCCATGCGAACAATGCGGCCCTTGGGCAAGTCTTCGATCTGCTCCCAGAGCTGGTAGGCCTCGTCATCCTCGCGAAACACGCTCACCCACAGTTGCTGCGGGTTCAGGCTCAGCTCCTTGGTGAGAAATTCCCAGGCAAAGTCGATGGCTTCTTTTTTGAAGTAGTCGCCAAAGGAAAAGTTGCCCAGCATCTCAAAAAAGGTGTGGTGGCGTGCGGTATAGCCCACGTTTTCCAGGTCGTTGTGCTTGCCGCCGGCGCGCACACTGGTCTGGGCAGTGGTGGCCCGGCGGTAGGGGCGGCTTTCTTCGCCCATGAACACCTTTTTGAACTGCACCATGCCCGAGTTGACAAAGAGCAGGGTGGGGTCGTCATGGGGTACCAGTGAGGCGGCTGCAACCCTGGTGTGGCCCTTATTTTCAAAGTACTGCAGAAATTTTTCGCGAAGTTCTTGTCCGGTCATGATGCGTGGGAGTGTGGCCCAGTTAAAAAAAACGGGTGAAATGCTGTGGCATCTCACCCGTGCTCACATGCGTTTGTACAACAACGCTCGGAGATGTTAGTTCATCTGCTTCTTGCTGTCCACCAGCTGCTCGACAACCGACGGATCGGCCAGGGTGGAGGTGTCGCCGAAGTCGGTAAAATCGTTGGCTGCAATCTTGCGCAGGATGCGGCGCATGATCTTGCCGGAACGGGTCTTGGGCAGGCTCGGCGCCCACAGGATGACTTCCGGCGTGGCAATGGGACCGATTTCTTTGCGTACATGGGCCCGCAACTCCGCCCGCAACTCGTCGCTTTCCTCGGCCCATCCCATCAGGGTGACAAAGACAAAGACTGCCTGGCCTTTGATGGGGTGCGGCATGCCTACTGCGGCAGCTTCAGCCACTGCCTCATGAGATACCAGGGCAGACTCGATTTCAGCCGTACCCAGTCGGTGGCCGGAGACGTTGATGACATCATCGAGCCGTCCCATGATCCAGAAATAGCCGTCCGCATCGCGGCGAGCCCCGTCTTCAGGGTCATAGGTGTCGGGATAGCGGCTGAAGTAGGCCTTTTTGTAGCGCTCCTGATCGCCGAAAACGCCCCGGAGCATGCCCGGCCAGGGTTTGCGTATAACCAGGTGGCCGCCCTCGTTGGCTTTACACTCCTGACCCTGTTCGTTGTAGATGGCTGCGTCTATGCCCGGCATCGGCAAGGTTGCGCTGCCGGGTTTGAGCGGGGTGACGTAGGGCAGGGGCGCGATCATGATGCCGCCGGTCTCGGTTTGCCACCAGGTGTCGACAATGGGCAGCTTTTGCTTACCGATGTTGACAAAGTACCACATCCAGGCTTCCGGGTTGATGGGTTCGCCCACTGTTCCAAGAATGCGTAAAGAGGAGAGGTCATGCTTCTTGGTGTGTTCTTCGCCATCGCGCATCAATGCCCGGATAGCGGTGGGTGCGGTATAGAAGATGGTGACCTTGAATTTTTCCACAATCTGCCAGAAGCGATCCGGAGCAGGGTAGGAAGGCACGCCTTCAAACATGACCACGGTTGCGCCCAGGGCCAGCGGGCCATAGAGGATGTAGCTGTGGCCGGTGATCCAGCCGATATCGGCGGTACACCAGTAGACGTCCTCATCCTTGAAGTCAAACACCCATTTGGCGGTGTGCATGACATAGGTGAGATAACCGCCGGTGGTGTGGACCACGCCTTTGGGCTTGCCGGTCGAACCCGAGGTATAGAGGATAAAGAGCATGTCCTCAGCATCCATGGATTCCGGCGGACAAGGTGCATCCAGGTCGGTCGCACTCATCTCATCGTGCCACCAGGTATCGCGGCCGGCCTGCATGTTGACTTCGATATCACTGCGCCTGACCACCACACAGTGCTGGATGCTGGGGCAGGTTTGCAGGGCTTCATCGGCACTGGCCTTGAGGGGAATAGCCTTGCCGCCGCGCAAGACCGCATCCCCGGTAATCAGCACCTTGGCCTCGCAGTCTTCAATGCGACTCTGCAGGGCCACTGCGGAAAAACCTGCGAAAACAACGGAATGCACCGCACCCAAACGGGCACAAGCCAGAAGGGAAATGGCCAGCTCCGGTACCATGGGCAGAAAAACGGAAACCCGGTCGCCCCTCTTCACGCCTTTTTTCTTGAGCACATTGGCAAAGCGGCAGACTTCCCGGTGTAATTCTCGGTAGGTATAGGTCTTGACGTCTTCGTCCGGCTCGCCCTGCCAGATGATGGCGGTTTTGTCGGCACGACCATTGGTCAGGTGCCGGTCGAGGCAGTTGGCGGAAATATTAAGCTTGCCACCCAGAAACCATTTCACTTCAGGGACGGAGAGATCATACTCCAGTACCTTGTCCCACTTCTTGTCCCAGGTGACCAGCTCTTCTGCGCGTTTGGCCCAGTACCCTTCCGGGTCTGCCAGGGATTCCGCATAGGCAGCCTGGTACTGCTCCATTGACTTGACCCAGGCCTGATCACGTCCCTTTTCCGGTGGATCAAATGTTTTGCCTTCAGCGAGCAAACTGGTGATTTTGTCTTCCATCGCTGTCATACCCATTCCCCCCATTAGTTGCAGAAAGCCGGAACTGCTGTTGGTATTCCCTGCCTGCTTGGTGCTTGGCGAGACTGTGTTTCAAGTGAGCGGCGGCCAGAGAATAAAGGAATGACAAGTGGTATCGGGCTGCAGCCGCAAAGAGAAAATCATTCTCTGCCCAGGCAAGAAAACTAAAATATACTGGTATATCCTGCTACGTCAACAATTTCGGGTGGTGGGCCGGTTCTTTTTCAACGTTTGGCTGGGTATATCCGCAACAGAGACGCATTCGGTCCCCTGTTGTCGATGGCGTTTCCTTTAACCCTGCTACAAGTGTGGCGTGTTGGGTTCAGAACTGCGCAACTTGGGTAAGACAAGAAAAGACATCAACAGCAGCATCAGTGCCAGATACCAGGGGAACCAGCCGATGGCGGTAATAAAGGCACCCTTTTCAAGAAAGGCCTCTGTTGCCTGCGGATTGTGCTCTGCCAGCAGCAGGCGTTCATGGTGAATCAGTGCGGCAAAACCCATGCCAATGCCGCCGTAAGCCAGGTTGAAGGCCATGCCCTTGAAACTCAGCACCGTGGCCCGTTGGCTGGAACTGGTGATGGCATTGAGGTAGTGGCTGGTGAAAAAGGAGGTCATCATCATGCCGACAAAAGCGCCGGCCATGGGCAGAACACCGAAATACGGAATGAACCGGCCAAGCACAAGAAGGGCCGCTATCATGGTCAGGCTCAGCAGGAACACATTGAGGCCTGGAGAGAATCGATCAACCATGGCCCTGGCCAGGCGCGGCACGCCCAGGCCCACCACGGCTATGGCGGAACCGATGAGGCCAAAGGAGGATTCCGGTAGATCGATGAGTCGGTAGTACTGGCTGGTGAGGGTGGCCAGCATGCGCAGGGTATGGTCCAGGGTCATGCCAAAGAGGATGATGGCCAAAGCCATGGGGCTCTGCACTATCCAGAGGCCTGCACGCAGGGTAAGGCCTGCCAGGGAAAGCAGGTCGTGGCCTGTATCGGTGTCGTTGCCGGTGTTGTCGCTGGTATCGTTATGCGGGTGGTATATATCCACATGCCGCTGCGGCTCCTGCATGCCCAGGGTGACGAGGAGGGTGAGCAGGGCAAAAAACAGGGTGAGAAAGATGGGCAGGCGCATGCTCAGCTGCGGCTGGATCTGCAGGCCAAGACCGAGCAGGGCAAAGCCACGGTTGAGCAGCCCATGGTCATAGACGATTGCACCCAGGGTCATGGCGAGCATAAAGCCCATGCTCTGCAGACGCATCTGCCAGTCCAGCACCAGCGGCCATTTGTCGGCCATGCCGTGTTCCACCAGGGTGTCGTAGGCCAGAGCCTCATCCGTGCCGCTGGCCATGGCCTCAGCCAGGCCGCTGACCACGCGGTTGGCAAGAAAGAGCCAGAAAACCACTGTGCCGCCATCTCCCGGTGCGCAGGCGATCAGGCTCATCTCCGCCAACATCAGAAGCGAGGTGGTAATGAGCAGGCGCTTTCTACCCAGAAGATCGGCCAGCGCGCCGGACGGCACCTCAGCCAGGACAATAGTAAAGGCCCAGACCGTGTTCAAGAGGGCGAACTGCTCCAGGCTCAGGCCGAAATCAAGAAAGAGGATGGTGAAGACGGGGTAATAAAAACGCGCATTAAAGAGGAGGCGAAAGGCGATAAAGCGGCGAATATTGGCCAGGGCAAAGGGGGATACTGTTGCATGCGCGGGTATCTCATTCATACGCTTGTCCCTCCCGTGCAACCGGGCAACTGGGTTTTGGGTCTGTCCCTTTCAGTCGGGTCGGTTTCGTCTTGGTTTGACGGCTGATCTGCATAACGGAGAGTTGTTTTCCGGGTTTTATTTGCAGGTTCGCGCCCTTATCGCTACTGGAGGACCTCAAATGTACACCAGGGGGCGGCAGGTCGGGCCAGGATGCGTTCAATAAAAGGCTATCAGAAGGCTGTCAGAAAGCGTCTTCTTTCAGATTGAATTTTTTAATCCTGCGATAGAGGGTGACCCGATTGATCCCCAGTAAACGGGCTGCCTTGGTCTTGTTCCAGCCCGTTTTGTTCAACGCTTCAAGGGTTTCCAGGGCATGATTGCCTTGAACCCTCCTGCCTGATCGCTGCAAAATCGGAGCTTTGATAAAGTCCTGGGGCAGGTGCTCGCAGGTGATAATCGTATGGTTGCACATGACAAAGGCATGTTCCATGGCATGTTTTAACTCGCGAACATTACCCGGCCAGGAATAGTTGCAAAAAATACTCAGCACGTCTGCAGAGATCGCTTCGATATTTTTTTTGAACTTGGCGTTGAACTTGGCGCGAAAATGTTCCACCAATAGCGGAATATCCCCATGCCGGTCGCGCAGAGGCGGCAGCCTGATTTCGACAACTTTGAGGCGATAGTACAGGTCTTCACGCAGCTCCCCACTGCTGACCCTCTCCTGAAGATCTCGATTGGTTGCCGCAATCAGGCGTACATCCACCTTGGTCGGCACTGAACTGCCTACCCGTTCAAATTCGCTCTCCTCAAGCACCCGTAACAGCTTCACCTGAATTTTTTGTGAAATTTCGCCGATTTCATCGAAAAAGATAGTGCCGCCGTCCGCCTTTTGGAACCTACCTTCGTTGTCGCTGATCGCCCCGGTGAATGCTCCTTTGACATGGCCGAACATTTCCGCTTCAAGGAGGTTTTCCGGCAAGGCCGAACAGTTGATTTTGACCAGCGGTTTATGGCCTCGCTCTCCCGCGAAGTGCAGGGCCTCGGCGACCAGTTCTTTCCCGGTTCCACTTTCTCCGGTGATAAGGACGGTGGTCTGTACCTTGGCCAGTGCGTGGATGAGAGAATATACCCGCTGCATTGGTCCGCTTTTGCCGATGATGCGATGAAACCGCCTCAGTTCAGCCACCTTCTTGGTCAGTTCAACCACCCGGGTGTCATCGTGTATGACCAGCACCACTCCGCGGGTTTGGCTTTGCGAATCGAGCAGAGGATAGGTTTGCAGGTTGAGGATGCGTGTGCTGCGGCCCTTTTGAGCGCATTCCATACGCTCTGCTCTGCGAGGTTTGCCGTTTGCTATTGTCTCCTTGAGCAGCTCTGCACAGCTTCCCTCGCAAGACCCGGCGAGAATGGTTGCAAAAGGTTTGCCGATATCGCCCCTGGTAAAGGAGCACAGGGTGGTGGCAGCTTCGTTGAGTTCGGTCAGGACCATTGCCTCGTCAACGGTGATGATCGCATCGCCGACGCTATGAAAAATCGCTTCCAGGTTGGCGCGATACCGCTCCTTTTCTTCATAGGCAGCTTTGTATTTTAAGGCGTTCCGGGTGAGGGTCAGCAGGGATTCCTGATTGATCGGCTTGGCAATATAGTCAAAGGCGCCCAGACGGATGGATTCCGTTGCGGTGGTGATCATCGGATCGCCGGTGATGATGATGACAGGGCAGTTGAGCCTGCGCGCCTTGATCTCGCGGAGTATGTCAATGCCTGTTCCATCCTCCAGAATGATGTCGGCATAAACCAGATCAAAGCTGCCCGCATCCAGTCGCTCCAGCGCATCTTTGCAGCCGGCCACGGTGGCGACGCTATACCCTGCGGCCTTGAGGAAACGATGGAAGGTAAAACGGATCGATTCCTCATCATCGATGATGAGAATGCGTACGCTCATATTTCCTCCGTATCACCTCGATGAACCGGCAAGTCAACGATGACCCTGGTACACTCGCCCTTAACGCTTTCAAAGGCGAGATGACCGCCATGCTCCTCAATAATCTTTTCGGTGATGCTCAGGCCGAGCCCAGTGCCCATGTGTTGTGGTTTGGTGGAATAAAACGGTTTGGTCAGGACGGGTAATTCCTGGGCGGCAATGCCCACTCCCGTGTCATGGAAAACAATGCGAATATAATGCTTGGCTTCAGCCCTAACCCGCTTGCCGGTGATGAGCAGGCGCTTGTTTTCATGCCGGCCCGGATACTTCTGGTTCAGGGCGTAACGGCCATTGTTGATGATATTGATCACACACTGCTGGATCTGCTGGGAGTTGGCATAGATGAGCGGCAGGTCGTCAGGCAAGGAGATCTCAAGCTCGATGCCCTCCTTGCGGATCTGTGCCTGGGAGAGGATGGTGGATTCGTGCAGGATTGCCGGGATGCTGACGGCCTTTTTCGTTTTTTGCCGGTCGTTATGGGCATAGAACAGCAGGGATTTGACAATACGGCCAATGCGCTCCCCTTCTTTGACGATGTGAGTGCCGATATCCTGTTCCAGGCTGCCCGGATGGCCCTCATTGATCAGTATCTGCCCGTAATTGATGATACCGGTAATGGGATTGTTGATCTCGTGCGCAACTCCGGCCACCAGCTCTCCCAAAGAGGCCAGATGTGCCGCCTGGATTGCCTCTGCCTGCAGCATCATCTTTTCACTGATATCGCTGACCAGAAGAAGCACGCTGCGTACCGCGCCCTCTTCCAGCACAGGAAATGCCCGGACTTCAAGGGTACTGCCCTTGAAGTGGACGATGGCTGACTCCTTCTGCTTGGTTTTAAGGCATCGCCGCGCCGGCCAATCCTCCTGGGATGTATGCGGGGCGTGGAGCATCTGATAGCCGTACTGCCAGGCAGAGTTGGGCTCGCCATGGCTTCTGTTCCTGGTTTGACCGTCATTCATCCACAATACTTCCATATCGGACGAGAGGAGGATGATGGTGTCGCTGACCGCATGGATGAGTGTCTTGAATTCCTGGATGAATCGCTTGAACTTTTTATTTTTTGCCGGAATCGCTGCGCTGCGCTCTTTTACTCTCCTTTCCAGTTCATGCTGAACTTTGGCGAGCTTGGCTTCTGCTTCTTTTGTGGCTGTTAAATCAATAACCGTTGTCTGGCAGTATTGTCTGCCATCGGCATGGTCCACCCGGACGCTGTCCATCTGGACATGGCGTTGCGAGTTGTCTTCAGATTGCAAAGACAACACACAGGTCTGCTGTCCACTGATTTGAAATACCTGGTTGAAATGTGTTCGTGCAGCCGCACGGTCGGAGTCGGTAACGTGCAGGTGGACGGCAGTGTTGATGAGACGGTGTCGCTCGATTCCCAACAACTTGGCAAAGGTGAGGTTTGTTTCCACAATACAGCCCTGACTATCTGTGGTGAGGTATCCGACCGGCGCAGATTCGTAGAGGTCAACATACTTGTTCAACAACTCCTGCAAGCGCTCCCGGCTTGCATGTCCCTGTGCATTCCGGGTCTCTGGGTTGGTAGAGCATCGTAACGGTTTGTGTTCTTGCCCGTTCAGGGCCGGCGGAACAGGCGATGCATCGGCTGTGTTCCGCCCGGTCTCCGGGTGTTGTAATTCGGTAAGGGGTGCTTTTCTTGGTGTTTGTTCTCTCATCTTTTCAGGCACGGTTGTGCGCTGGTCATGAATCTTGACAGGCCCAAGGCGGTCGAGGTCGCTTTCTTGGCACGCATTCCATCTGTAGAATATAAAGCGTAACTTGTTGCAAGGGAAGAATGAAACGTTTTTGTTGCGCGCAATGCGCCGGAAAGAATACGCAACAGTGATCTTTTAGTGCATGCATGCCAACTTGCTATAACTGCGAACAATGCATGGAGAATAAAATTATAGCGAAGTCGGCATTGATTTTGCAAAAAGAAGGGTGGGCAATGTGTGCAGCGCATGCTCGGCCCTGGTCTCAGTTTTTTGCATCAACGTGATGTATGGCGCAGGTACAGGGTCGTAGCATTTTGGGGGAGCGCTGCACCTCCCAACAATCAGGGGCTGCCGTGCGGGAAGCCGGCAGGAACGGTACACGCTGGACAGAATATTGAGGAGGCGTGACATGCAGATGGAAAAAATCAGGGAAATAGCAAGCTGGAAAAATGTGGTTTCTGGGGCCATGGAAAAGGATGACCTGATCCGCTCTATCCAGGAAAAGGAGGGGTATACGCCCTGTTATCGCACTGCCCAGCCGTCATGTCAGCAGTATGGTTGCTGGTGGCGTCTTGACTGTAAGCCCGGTGAAATCAAGCTGCTGACTCAGTATCCGAGTTCCCAGTGAACTGGATAGGATGTTGGAAAATCAAATGAAAGAGGAGGCACCATGGAAGTGAAAGATTATTGTAAATATGTTGATGCAGAACTCGTCGCATGGAAAGCAAAGATATACGATGTAATGAGTAAAATGGACAAACTGTCCACTGGCGATAAACAGCGGATGTTTGAAGAGATTAACGGTCTGCACATTGTGATGACGGAACTGGAGGATCGGGTTGAAAAACTGCGGACAGAATGCCCGCTTGAGTGGAAGCCTGAACAAGAAACCATCAAGGCGAGGCTTGCGGACCTGAGCAGTCGCTACAATGAGGCGGCCGGCATCTTTTTCGATTATTCGAGCGGTGGATGAATGGTGCAGGTGGATAGCCACCTGCCCTGAGATGGTCAGCGTCCCGGCTCAGGTCCGGCGCGGTTTTGTGATATCGAGCAGTACACGGTAATCCCTTGGCTGGAGGCAGAACGGTTGAGTGTGCCGTGCACATTCGGCAAACTACCAGGTCGAGGGCGGGTCTGTCTCCGAATCGTACCCAAAGATATGCAGGATCTTGCCATGTGCATGATCTTGCATAGCTTGTACGATCATCCTGTTTGGACGGATTGTTTGATGATCAACAGTATGTGGGCAATAGATAGTGTGGTCGAGCTTCTGCCTCTTCACAGCGTTGAAAGCTGACTGAACGTATCCTTAAAAATTATTGTGCGCGAGGAACAAAATGCAGGAAGTATACATAGAACAAGAGGAGTGCATTGGCTGCGAAGCCTGCGTTGAATTATGTCCGGAAGTGTTCGCATTTGATTCCGATATGGTCAAGGCCTTTGTCATCATGCCGACAGGTGGCGATCAAAAATGCATTGATGAAGCAATAGCCTCCTGCCCAGTCAGTTGCATTAGTATGGTGGATGTTTAATACATGATTCATTACGATAGGTGAAACAGAATGGATATGTTTAAATCATATCTATGTAATAACACCTGTTGATTATCAGGAGGTTACGATGGATATTTATGAATTTGCCATGCAAATGGAGAAGGAGGGCGAGGATTATTATCGTGCATTGGCTAAAGATTCCGCCTCGCCTGGTTTGGTCAAGATATTCACCATGCTGGCTGATGAGGAGGTCAAACATTTTAAGGTGATAGAATCACTCAAACGCAAGGATCAGTCTCCTCTTGCCGCAAAAACAGATATCCTGCAGCAGGTAAAAAATGTGTTCATGGAAATGCGGGATACGCGGGAGTATCCCCGCATAGATGCGACCAAGGCGACGCAAGAGTATAGCAAGGCCTGTGCGATTGAAAAGAACAGCCAGGCCTTTTATCAGGAAAAAGCAGAGCAGGCCGAAGAGGGGCATATCCGGGAGATATTTCAGCGTCTGGCCAAAGAAGAAGCCCGTCATTTGGCCATAATGGAAAATATTGTTGAATTCGTGAGCAGACCGGAACCAGGAAACTGGCTTGAGAATGCAGAATTCCATCACCTGGAAGAGTATTAATCGTACTTACCGTGGCCTGATCCGACTGGTACCGGTTAAGCAGTCAGCCGAGAAATTGAACCGCAGCCACTGCCTATTGTTACCCGAAGAAATGGTATGTAAAAATTTTTGAAACATATTCTCTAATTCTTTGTCGTCATTGCATTGTTTGTGAAACAGACGTCTAAAAAATTGTAATGTCTCATTATCAATGCAATAAATCGAAAAGCTGATACAAACAGGATGCTTTTCAAATTTTCCCCGTAATTTCAACGTATATTAGTCATGCAGCTGGATCACTTGCACTGCCCGGCATGGTCTGTTACTGTCAAGCCCTGTACAATCACATTCATGGAGCACGGACATGACTGAAATTTGGCTCGAATCGCTTATCACGAACACACCGCAGGAAGGCTTTGAACTCGCAATTACACTGAGCCGAAGAGGCGTCAAATACACGCAACCCGACACTGAGGTGTTGAAGAAGTTGCGGCCTGCTTACGCCAATTCAGCAGAAGGATTGACTGCCGCTTCTCAGGTCATTGCCATCAATTTCCAGACGATTGCTGCAGCCAATAACTATTGGCGTGCGTAGTCTGGATTCGCCGCCAGGCAATGAAACAGTTATGATTTGATCTGACAGGCACCAGGTTTTTTGGTGTCTGTCAGGTTAAAGTTGTTTTAGATTTGTACGAAGAACGCATTGTTAGCGAATTGTTTGTGCACATGGGTATGACGCAACAGCAGGTCAAACCTGTCCTTCGCAGTATTTCTTTATATCGTCCCTAACGCTGGGCGCTCTCCGGTCGGTAGATTCTCATTGCAAGTGCACCACCAGCGGAAACGCGGATAGTCAAGAGGACACGGCGGATTTCTGGTAGAGTTGGAAGCGTCAACAGCCAACCAACCAATCAATCAGAAGGAGTCCGCCATGTCCTACACTCATCTCACACTGGAAGAACGTGCCCTTATCGAAATATTTGTGCGCAAGGGTAAAACCAGCCGGGGAATCGCCGAGCA
>JAUNUN010000075.1 GCA_030538155.1 bacterium | reverse complement strand
TGCCTGCCTGGCTCATGGGCCAGTGAAAAATGCTGAGTTTCATTAAGAGCCACTTTAATTTGTTACCTGCGCTCCGCCTTTACGATCACGTTGCACAGGCTCTGGGCCAATTCATTGATCTTGGCCTCATCTTCTCCTTCAACCATTACCCGGATCACCGGCTCGGTGCCGGAAGGCCGCACCAGAATGCGGCCGCTTGCGCCCAACTGAGCCTCCGCCTCCTTAAGGGCCTCGGGAAAACCGGGAATGTGCTCCGGAGCTATCCGTTCAGCCATGCGCACATTCTGCAGCACCTGCGGATAGGGCGTCATAATTGCGGCAAGCTCAGACAGCGGTTTATTTTTCCTAATCATAATGGCCAGCAATTGCAGGGCAGCGAGAACGCCGTCGCCGGTGGTGTTGTGATCAAGAAAGACCAGGTGGCCGGACTGTTCTCCACCGAAATTACAACCCTGCTTGCGAAGTCCTTCCACCACATAGCGGTCTCCCACCTGGCAGCGCAGCAACTGTCCTCCCATCTTTTGCATGGCCAGTTCCAGGCCCACATTGCTCATGACCGTGGCTACCAGCGTCTTTTTGCGCAGTTTGCGCTGATGCAACAATTCCTGGGCGCAAATAGCCATAATCTGATCGCCGTTGACAATGTTGCCCTTCTCGTCGCAAACAATGAGCCGGTCGGCATCGCCATCCAGGGCCAGGCCGATGTTTGCGCCCAGTTCCTGCACCTTTTGCGCCATATGCTCCGGATGCAGAGCGCCGCAGCCATGGTTGATATTGGTGCCGTCCGGAGAAACATTCAGGGCCGTTACCTTGGCGCCCAGTTCACTGAACACATACGGGGCTACCTTGTAGGCCGCGCCATGGGCACAGTCGAGCACGATATGGTAGTCGTCGAGGGTATATTTTTTGGGAAAGGTATTCTTCAAACCAACAATATAGCGACCCCTGGAGTCATCCACCCGGATGGCCCGACCGACCTCCCCGGCAACCGGCCTGAGCGCCGCCATCTTCTGGGAGAAGATGAGCTGCTCAATTTCCAGTTCCACTTCATCGGGCAACTTAAAGCCGTCTGCGGAAAAGATCTTGATGCCGTTATCCTGGAAAGGATTGTGCGAGGCGGAAATCACCACCCCGGCATCGGCGCGCATGGATGTGGTGATAAAGGCAATACCCGGTGTGGGGAGAGGCCCCACCAGTTGCACGTTCACGCCCATGGAGCAGATGCCCGCGGCCAGCGCATTTTCAAGCATATAGCCGGAAAGACGCGTGTCCTTGCCGATAACGATGCTGTTGCCCTTGCTCTTGTCTTTGACGATAAAGGCAATCGCTCGACCTATCTGCATGGCGATTTCCGTGGTCATGGGTTCGGTGTTGGCAACGCCGCGTACGCCGTCCGTGCCGAAAAGTTTTTTCATTTGTGCTTCTCTTTGCTTCTTTTAATCAGGTGTCTGGGGAAAGGCGGGCCTTTTCCGGTCGCACTGAAAGGATGTTGATGGGTGAATGGTTGGGCAGGTGAATAGCCTCGACCCGGATTGGCGCATCTCCGTTTTCATCTGCCTCGGCTCCGCTGACCGAGGCGCGGAACAGCATGTTCAGTTCCGGCGTTTCCCTGGTTACCTTGGCAGGGATTTCCGCCTCCACACTGACCATGGCCGGGCTCGCCTGATTGCCCTTGTCTGCCTGTTTCAGGTTGATGGGGATATAGTGCACGGTACGCCGGGTCATCGGTTCCTTGATGAGAATTTCCGCCTCGACTACGGTCTCGCCGATAAGTCTTTGCAGGGGTTCGCTCAGCACCAGGGGAACCTGCACTGTACTGGTTTGGGTGAGGCCGTCCACATCTATGGCAATGGTGTTGATGGACTGCACCTTGCTGATTAAGCTGCGCGGCCCGTTGACCGTAATGTGCTCGGGCTTCAAGCGAACTCCTTCCAGGGAAAAGCCACGGGCAGGGTCGCCGGAGGTTGTGGCTACCAGGGGAATGCTTTTTTCAAGGAGCTGATCCACCATCAGGGTGACATTGGCGGGCTGTACCCGTTGGACAATCACTCCGCGGGGAAAGGGGATGGATTCCGGGGTGTTCTGCACCACGACCGCTCCCGGCAGGGCGTTGCTGAGATCAACCGGCCGGGAGATATTCTGCTGCTGCATCTCCTGCAAGAGGCGTTTGGGCCCACGCACCGACACATCCAGCTCTTTTTTGAACTGGTTGGCAATGACCATGTTGGCAGGCAGATTGCGCATTTCCAAAGGTACGGTCATAATCATATCTACCTGATCTTCAGCAACAATGCCGTACCAGAGGGTGATTGCGATGATAAGCGCCAGCAGCTTGAGGGGCCAGTGCTGAAAGGGCAGGGTAAAGTCAGGGATCCTGTTTGGCATTCGCAGCTCCTGTTTTCGGCCGCACCGGCCAGCGGCCGGTCTTTTTTTTGCGGGGATAGAAAATGGCTTTCAGGGTTGCGAGCAGTTGCGCCTCCTCCTTGAATGGCGTGAGCCGCCCATTGCGCGCCATGGAAATAATCTGAGTCTCTTCAGAAACCACGATGACAACGGCATCAGTCTCCTCCGACAGACCAAGGGCTGCGCGGTGGCGGGTGCCGTAGCGTTTGTCGAGATTGGGGTTTTGCGAAAGCGGCAGCAAACAGCCTGAAGAATGGATGCGGTGTTTGTGGATAATCACGCCGCCATCGTGCATGGGTGAGGAGGTTTGGAAGATGGCGAGTAGTAATTCCGCCTGAATGCGCGCATCCAGGCGAAAACCTCCCTCTAGAAAGTCGCGCAGGCCATTGTCCCGTTCAAGCACAATGAGCGCGCCCAGATGCCGCCTGGCTAAGAGGGAGGCGGCGCGCACAATTTCTTCCAGATCGCTTTCAGCGGTCTGCTTGTTGCGAAAAAAACGGGGCTTGCCCATGCGGGTCAAGCCTCGGCGAATTTCCGCTTGAAAAAGAATGACAATGACCACCAGAAGAGAGCCAAGGAAAGTCTTGAGCAAGACCCTGAGCGTCTGCAGTTCGAAATAGGAGGAGATGAAGTAGAGCAGTAAAATCGAGGCGATGCCGAGCACCATCTGCATCGCCCTGGTGCCCCTGATGATCAGCAAGGTACGATAGATCAGGTAGGAGACAATCAGGATATCGACAATATCCAGAAGCCGTATGGAATGAAGGGTTTCGATCATGCCGCCTAACCGTAAAATAAGATGAGATTACCTTGTATTTTATGTAGCATGCTTAAGAATGAATGCAAAAAAATAATGCATAACAGGACGAAAAAGCACTTGTTTTTCTGCAAGGCGTATGTTTTGCGTCAACTTTTGGGAACCCCGACAGTCCTGGCTATAATATTCCGGTTCCATGCTGGAAGGACCCACAGCCCCGGAGAGTATTGCCATGAACTTGGCCGAACTGGTGGCGAAGACCCGAACGGTGCGCCGCTTTCAGGAAGAGCGCCCATTGACTGAAGCCTTCATGTGCGGGCTTATCGATCTCGCCCGCCTGAGCGGCTCTGCCCGTAATGCCCAGGCCCTGCAGGATGTGCTTCTGCCGGCGCCCGGCTCATTGGATCAATCATCCGGACAAAGGGTTTGAAACAGTTTGTATGGCTCTTTTTGTACTGCTTTTTTCCCTCATCACCTTTGTGGGCTCGGTGATCGCCATTCCCTGGGTGGTAGGCCGTTTGGACTGCAACTATTTCCGCGCCTTTGCCCTTCGGGTTGAACGAGGAGAGACCAAGGATAGAAACGGCCCCTTTTTCGTGTGGGCGCTTGCGCGCAACACCCTTGGTCTGGTGCTGGTTGCGCTGGGGCTGGCCATGCTGGTTTTGCCGGGGCAGGGCATCATCACCCTGATACTGGGGCTGTCGCTGCTTGACTTTCCCGGCAAGCGCCTGCTCTTTGCCCGGATTCTCAAGCGCAGAGCAGTGCAGCAAACCCTGAACTGGATTCGCCGCAAGCAAGGCAGGGAAGAATTCGTCTTTTCCAACTCAACGAAAACAGGAGAACACTGCTATGAAACCAGGAAAAACTATTGATCAGCTCCACATTGGCGAGACTGCAGAATTTACCAAGACCGTCACGGAAACAGATATTTACCTCTATGCCGGTATCACCGGCGATTTTAATCCGGCCCATGTGAACGAGGTGTATGCAAGCAACACCTTTTTCAAGACCCGCATTGCGCACGGCATGCTGGTGGCGGGCTTTATCTCTGCTGCCCTGGCCAATCAGCTCCCAGGGCCGGGCACCATCTATCTGAAGCAGGACTTATCGTTTCGTGCGCCGGTACGTATCGGCGACACCATCACCGGCCAGGTGGAGGTGCTGGAACTGAATGTGGAGAAAAACCGGGTTCGCATGAAAACCACCTGCACCAATCAGGAAGGCGTGGTGGTCCTTGCCGGCGAAGCACTGGTGAGTCCGCCCAAGGCCGCATAAATTTTCGAGGTATTTTTGTTTTTGGGAGAAGGCATTTCTCCAGTGAGCATTGCCTGCAAATGCAAAGAGGCGGCATGGGCCGCCTCTTCTTCCTTATATCAATTGTTCAGTGTTATTTGCACCGCTCCAGCAGCCATGAGGAAAGTTTAGGCGCTACTTCTTTTTGCGCCCGTGAGCTGACATACATGCCGATATGCCCAACCGGGTATTCCATGAGTTCCTTGTCCACGCTGCCGACAGCGTCGTTGAGCGGCCGGGTGGCAGAAGGCGGAACCAGATGGTCGTACAGGGCGAGCATGTTCAAGAGCGGCATGGTGATGTTTTTCAGATTGACCTTGTTGTTGCCGATCATCAATTCACCTTTGATCAGTTTGTTCTCCTGGTAGCAATCCTTGATGAACTGCCTGAAGGCCTCGCCAGCCTGACCGGGGCTGTCGAAAATCCACTTTTCCATGCGCAGAAAATTGGCCATGGAATCGGGATCATCCAACTTGTCGATCACCCCGATGTACTTATCGACCATAAGCCCGTAGGGTTTGAGCAACAGGAACCCATAATTCATGAAGGATCCTGGAATGACGCCGTAGGTGTCGACGATGTTGTCCACGTTCATGGTCTTGCTCCATTTGATGAGCAGACCATCTTCCACATCAAAATCAACCGGCGTGACCATGGTCACCAGGTTTTTTATCTTATGCGGATGCAAGGCGGCATAGATGGCGGAGAAGGTGCCGCCCTGACAGACGCCGACAAGGTTGATTTGTTCGATCTTGTGTTCTTTTCGTATATGATCAACGGCATTGTCGATGTAGCCGTCAATATAGTCTTCCAGGGTGATATATCTGTCTTCAGCAGTTGGATAACCCCAATCGATCAGATAGAGATCGAGCCCGGAATCGAGCAGCTTCTTGATGAAGCTCTTCTCCTTGTCGATATCCATCATGTAGTGCCTGTTCACCAGCGCATACACAATCAGGGTGGGGATTTTGCAGGTTTTTTTGACGGTGGCCTTGTAGTGGAAAAGCCGCATCTTGTCTTCCTGGTAGACCAAGGTTTTTTCGGTTTGATCCGAGCCCTCGAAGTCTAGATTCATCAGGACTTCAGCGCCCTTGATCATCTTTTCCTGCATCTGGGCTATCTCGTCGAAAAACGTCTCCTGCTCAACATTTGCTTGGTTGTCCATGTATAGCTCCACTATTTTGAATCGATGGTATCAGATGATATGTCTTAACCCTGAGCCGGCTTATTTTGCTCGTTCAAGCGTTCCAGCTCTTTTTTAAGGGCACGTACTTCTTTTTTCAGATTGTAGACCGTTTTGTGCAGGCTATCCATGTCGGACTTTTTGGGAATAGGCAGCATGGCCATATACTCTTCCATGAGTTTGTCCGACTCTTTTTTCAACTCCATGGTGGAGTCGACCACGGTGCTCATGAGCTTACTGAAGTCGTCGGTCAGATAAATCTTGTCAAAGGACTTGTCTATTTCCCGGGCCCAATACTTATGGAATTCTTCCATGGTTTTTGGCTGAGAACCGTCTTTCATCATTTCACTGTAGTCGGTAATGACTTTGTACATGGTCTCCTGGCTGACTTTGAACACCTGGGCAAAAAATTCCATATAGGTGGTCATGAAGGTGACGGTCTTGTCAATGCCGTCATATTGCCTCTCCAGTAGTTCCCTGTTGATGCCCATGGATGGCATGTTCAATAACTTTTTGTAGCTCTGGTCGTAATTCTCCTTCCACTGTTTCACGACTGCTATAAAGGAGTCAAAGTTGGTGATGTTGGGCATTTTAAAGAGTACATCATTGAACTGGCCGGATTGGTCCGTCCACGGCGTGAAAAAGTTTTTCATCACCGTTTGGTACGACTCCGTTACTTCAGAAAATTGCTTGTACGCCCTTTGCAGCGGCTCAGGAAGCTGGGCGATATAATTTTCCTCTACAAATTTCCAGTACTGGGTTAGCCATTGCTCAAATACCTTTTGTACCCCTTCCATATCAGGAGTGAAATTTTTTGAGTTCAAGCTTTCCCATACCTTGGAGATATTGTTATAGGCCTCCATGCTCTGGTTCATTTTTTGCAAAATTTCAGCAGGGCTGCCCGTGAAATTCTTGAACATGTTGTTGTAAAAATCAGTCAGTTGCTTGAAATTATCCATCGTATTTTGCTGAAACGATGAAAAATCCATAAAACCGGCGCCGGGTTTAGTCTCTGTTTTATTGGCGCCTGCATTGGCGGTAAAGGTGTTTTGCCAGGCGTCAAACATATTCTTCTGCGCGGTGAAGAACTGGTTCATATAATCGGTTGTCATGATCGGCCTCCTCAGAATGAGTAATAGTGACTGGGTTTACCCCTATATTGAGCAAAAAGCGTATATGGCCATAGACTGAAGAGGCCCCTGAAGCTTGGGCGCTCTTGTAGAGCGTGGAATGCGGTGCTGCGCACCGAAAAGCGCGGGTTGAGGTGGTGCGCAGTGCTTTCAGAATTGTTTATTATCCTTTAGTCTGCGTAATGATGAATAATAGACAGTAGATGTCCATTTTTCAAGGAGATAAATTGTCCTGTCTGCACGACTCCGGGTTTTAGCGTAGTGCTTTTTGCCTGATTGAGGCGCTGTCTTTACCTGGTTGATACAAAACGGTAGTGACTCGCAAGCTGAAAAAAACCTTTTCCAAGCGCTTATTGTTTGTTGAGGCCGGCCACCAATTGCCGGTGCCCAGCCGGGAAGGGATACTGCAGAAGAGTTGCCTTATCCACCCAGGCATGGCGGCTGGCCGCGGTGAGCGTTGGCTCCAAACTTTGGCCCGCCTCCAGGCTGCAGAAAAAACTGTGCAGGGTAACCCGGTAGCGGGTGTAGTAATGGATGACGGTGCGGTAGCTGTTCTTCAGCCGCACCTGCCAGCCCGTTTCCTCCAAAATTTCCCGTGTGGCCGCCTGGGCCGGTGTTTCGCCTTCTTCCAGCCGTCCGCCGGGAAACTCCCACAAACCGCCCCAGATATCATTTTCCAGGCGCTGCTGGATATAGATCAGGCCATGGCGCTCAATAATGCCGCAGGCCATGCTGATGTCGATACGGCCCGGTCGTTTACTGAGCACCGGGCGCAGGGCCACGGTGTCGCGAGTAAGGGCGAGGCAGTGCGGTGTTAACGGGCAAAAGCGGCACTCGGGGTTTTTCGGTGTGCAGACCAGTGCGCCCAACTCCATCAGGGCCTGGTTAAAGGCGCGGGGAGCGTCACGCTCAAGAAAAAGGGCCGCCAACTCCCGCACAGCTTTTTTACCGGCTGTTCCCTTCACCGGCTCATCCAGATCCTGCAAACGGGCAAAGACCCGCTCCACATTGGCATCCACCAGGGGAAAGGGCCGGTTAAAGCCGATGGAAAGGATGGCCGCCGCAGTGTAGGGGCCGATGCCGGGCAGCGCCAGGAGCGTCTGCTCGTCTTGCGGGATTTGACCCTCATGCTCTTCAAGCAGTACCTGGGCAGTGCGGCGAATGTTATGCGCCCGGCTGTAATAGCCCAGACCCTCCCAGGTCTTGAGCACGGCCTGTTCGGGCGCGCGGGCAAGGGTGGCCACATCCGGGAAAAGCTGCATCCAGCGGTTGAAGTATTCGGCCACCCGTTCCATCTGGGTTTGCTGGCCCATGATCTCCGCTATCCACACCTGGTAGGGCTCATAATTCTGCCGCCAGGGCAGAGGACGCTGATTTTCTGCAAACCAGGCGAGCAGGCGGGCGCGCACCTCGCGGATGGCGTTTTCTTCTAATTTCTGCATCATCTCTCTTTTGCTTCGTCTTGCTTGGCCGGACAGGCCGACAGTGCTTCCATGCGCTTTTTACCTGTGTCGAGCCTGCGGATATGGTACACAAACAGCTTTGCCAGCCCTGTTTCCTTTAACCCCATAGGAATATGTCCCGTTCCCTGATTCGGCAACTTTTGACTCCCCGCATGCTGGTGGCCCTGATGATGGGCTTTGCCTGCGGTCTGCCGCTCTTGCTCACCGGCTCGGTCTTGCAGGCCTGGATGCGTGAGGAAGGAATCGACCTCAAACTGATCGGCCTCTACGCCCTGGTGGGCCTGCCCTATACCTGCAAGTTTTTGTGGGCCCCGCTCTTTGACCGCTACATCCCGCCCTTTTTGGGCCGTCGCCGCGGCTGGCTGCTGATGGCGCAAATTGCGCTGGCCCTTGCGCTCATCGGCCTGGGTTATAGCAATCCCGGCCAGAGCCCCTGGCTGGTGGCCCTGATGGCGGCCCTGGTCACCTTTTTCTCGGCCTCCCAGGACATCGTGGTCGATGCCTATCGCCGCGAGGATCTGCAAGATGCGGAACTGGGCGCGGGTAGTTCGCTCTACATCAGCGGCTATCGCCTGGGCATGCTCCTAGCGGGCGGCGGAGGGCTGATCCTGGCGGATCATCTGCCCTTCTCCCAGGTGTATCTGCTCATGGCACTGCTCATGGGCATCGGTGCGCTCACCACCCTGCTGAGCCGGGAGCCGCCATTGGTAGAGGGTGCGCCGAAGAACTTCCAGGAAAGCGTGGTCGAGCCCTTTGTCGATTATTTCCGCCATGACAAGGCGCTGATCATCCTGCTCTTCATCCTGCTCTATAAAATCGGCGACCAGATGGCCAGCACCATGACCATGCCCTTTTATCTGGATCTCGGTTTCAGCAAGACCGAGGTGGGCGCGGTGGTGAAGTTCTTCGGCACCTGGGCAGTCATCCTGGGCGGAGTGGCGGGCGCGGCCATCATGCTGCGTATCGGCACCATCGGCGGCTTGTGGTGTTTTGGTTTTTTGCAGGCAATCTCCACAGCAGGTTTTGCCCTTTTGGCCCTGGTTGGCCACAGCATTCCCTGGTTGGCTGCGGTCATCGCCTTTGAAAACCTGAGCGGCGGCATGGGCACCGCTGCCTACACCGCCTATATGGCCTCACTCACCAATAAACGCTTTACCGCCACCCAGTATGCCCTGCTCACCAGTGTTATGGGGGTGCCACGAGTGATTGCCTCCGCGCCCACCGGGTGGATGGCGGAAATCATGGGTTGGCCGCTTTTTTTCCTGGTCTGCACCGGCCTTGCCCTGCCCGGCCTCTTCCTGCTGGCGGTGGTCGCCCCAAGACGGCACGGGCAGGCGCAAGCGACCGTTCCGTCGCCTGATTAAGCGGTTGTGTTCTGGCGCTTCTGTTATACAGTGTAGTATCTTTTAGTGTTTGCAT
>JAUNUN010000074.1 GCA_030538155.1 bacterium | reverse complement strand
CTTGCGGCTCATGGCGCTGCGGCCCTGACTGTCGTGGAGGGTGGCCAGAAGCGGATACATGGCCGGGTGCCTGGTAATGGGGCCGGCAATATTGCGCTCCAGAAAGAGCACGGCATCATCCACCCGGTTGAGTTCCTTGTAGAGGCCGATCATCACGCTCAGGGCCTGTGGATATTCCAGCGCCTTGTTGTCGATCAGGCGCACTTGGCGCAGGGCCTTTTCATACTGTTTTTCCTGCTGCAGCAGTACGGCCAAGAGCAGACGAGCCTCACTGTTGCTGTTCCGGTTGAGCATCTGTTCAAGCAGGTTTTTCGCCTCCTGATTTTTTTCCTGCTTGATATACAGCCTGGCGATGGCCATATCCACCCACAGCGGCTTGTCCGCCACCTGCCGCAGATGGAGCAACTCCTGCAGGGCCTGCTCATCCTTGTCCTGCTGGAGCAGGAGCCGGATCAGACCCAGGTAGGCGGTCTCATTTTGCTCTTCCCGGTCGATGATATCCCGGTACATGGCCTCGGCCTGCTCGTAATCCTTCTCCTGGATCAACAGTTCCGCCTCTTCACCCTGCAGATCGGCAGACCAGTTCAGGGCTAGGGCCTGGTCGTAGTGGGCCTTGGCCTCTTCAATTCTGCTTTCACTGCGCAGCAGACGAGCCATGAGCACATGGGCCTGGTAGGACTGGGGATCACGCTGCAGGGTTTTGCTCAAAATGCTGCGGGCCTGGTCTGTGTGGCCGCTGGCAAGCTGCATTTCCGCAAGCGGCAGGATAACTGCCGGGTCATCGGGATGGCTTTCAAGAATGCGGCGATATTCCTGCATGGCCGCACCCATCTGCTGCCGGCCCAGAAGAATGCGGGCATAGAGCATACGCATGCTCACGTTCTCCGGGTTGTTTTGCAGATACCGGGCCAGCCATTGAGCCGCTTCATCGGCACGGTCAAGCCGCAGCAGCAGCATGGGAATCTTGTCCTGGATGTAGTCGGCCTTGCTGTCGCAGCGAAGGGCCGTTTCGTATGCCTCCAGTGCTTCCTTGAATTGTAGCCGCAGTTCGGCATTGCGACCACGCAAAAAATAGGAGTAGGAGCAGGCAAGGTTGGATCTTGTGCTGCCGGGCTGCATGATCTGGTGCTGGCTCAGTTTGCTTGCTGGTGGGTGGGCCGGGGCCTGCTTGGGCGCAACCGGCTGGCAGGCGGCCAGGTTAATAAGAGCAAGAAGAGCAAGAAGAGCAAGAAACGGCAAAACAAGGACACGGAAAAGAGGCTGAGGCCGCAAATTTACGCGCATGTGAACCCCCTGGCATGGCACAGCTCTCGCACCAGTTGCCGGATCTGTGCCTGCACGCTGGAGCGCTCTCTCGTGCTGTCTATGCGTTTGATATAGGGTTGGGAGAAGGAGGCAAAGAGCTTGTCCACCTTGATGAGCTGGTCTTCCTGCTCAAAATCATTGGGACGCTCCCGACGCTGCTCGCGGATGCGGCGCACTCCTTCCTCGGGTGGCACCCGCAGCAGCAAAACCAGGTCGGGTTCCGGGGCAAATCCATTTTGGGCAAAGATGGCGGCAGTATCCATGCCTGCCGCCCCTTGGTAGGCAGCGGTGGAAAAGTAGTAGCGGTCGGTAAGCACAATCCGGCCTGCAGCCAGGGCCGGGTTAATGCAGCGCTCCACATGATCTCTGCGGTCAAGCAGGAACAGTTCCAGTTCCTCCTCCTTGCTGAGGAGTTCTCTTTTGGTGAAGAGCGAGCGGATGCGTCGGCCGTGAATGCCGTTCGTCGGTTCCCTGGTCTCTACCACTTGCAGACCCTGCTCGCGCAAAAATGCGGCCAGTTGCCGTAAATGGCTGGATTTTCCGGAGCCGTCTATGCCCTCAAAGGCGATCAAAAGACCGCGTTGCGGACTCTCAACCTGCATGCCTTTTCCTGTTGGCTGCCATGGTTTGGGCAAGGCCTACGGCTGCGGCCAGGCTGTCTGCCTTGGCCAGACCCTGGCCGGCGATGTCGTAGGCCGTGCCGTGATCCACCGAAGTGCGGATGATGGGCAGGCCCAAAGTCACATTGACGCCATCTTCGAAGTGGAGCAGTTTGAAAGGAATCAGACCCTGATCGTGGTACATGGCAATAACGGCATCGAATTTGCCTTGGCAGGCCTGATGGAAGACCGTATCCGGCGGCCAGGGCCCGCTCAGTTCCGCTTGCCGGAGTCGGCTGCGGGCCGCGGCAATGGCCGGCTCGATGATACGCCTTTCCTCGTCGCCAAACATGCCCTGCTCACCACCGTGCGGGTTGAGCGCGGCTACGGCAATGCGCGGCTTTTGGCAGTCGAAATCCTGCACAAGGCCGGCATGGGTTTGGAGGATGCAGGCGGTAATGGCCTCTGGCTGCAAAAGGGTGAAGATATCTTTCAAGGCCTCATGGATGGTCACCAGCACCACTTTGAGTTGCGGGCCGGCCATCATCATGTGCACCGTGCTGGTTCCGGTTAGACTGGCAAGCATTTCCGTGTGGCCGGGGAAGGGGTAGCCCGCCTGCTGCAGGCTGAATTTACTGATCGGGCAGGTGATGAGGGCCGAGGCCCGGCCCTCATGGATCAGGGCAACCGCCTCCTCAATATAGCGGGCCATAGCAAGGCCGCTAGCCGCATCCGGTCGGCCCCATTGCAGACTGTCAAGGGCTGGGCTCTCCACTTCCAGCACGGCCAGCACTCCTGTGGGCGCCTCCTCGCCGGGCCGCCAAGAAGAGATTGGCACCGAGGTGCCGGTTATGCGACCGGCACGCTCAAGAACGCCCCTGTCGCCCACTATCACCACGGGCCAGGCCGGATCAGGACGCCAGCCCGTTTCCCCGGCAAAGAGGCGCAGGATAATCTCCGGCCCGATTCCTGCCGGGCAGCCCATGCTGATCAAGAGCGGTTTTTTACTGTTTTTGCTCTGCGTGGTGATGTGCATTTCAGCTGACAAAGTCAAAGGCGTTTTCAAAGACTTCAATGTGTTCAACCTCGCCTTGCCTGTCCAAAAGCACGCTGACCACATCAAAACGGGCGCATTGGTCATGAAGGCCTTCCTGCATCATATAATCCAGGGCAATTTTTGATAAGCGACGCTGTTTTTCCGCATGCACAGCCTCGACAGGCGCGCCGTAGCGCAGGGAAGAGCGGGTTTTCACTTCGATAAAGACCAGTACCTCTTTGTGACGGGCAATAATATCAACTTCGGCAAATGCCTTGCGGAAATTGCGGACCAAAATGCGGTAACCACGTTTTTGCAGAAGGCGCGCTGCCGCCTCTTCGCCGCTGCGACCGGCGCTCAGGCCGCTATGCCTGTTTGTTTTCCTCACCTCTGGTGCTGTCCTGTGATGCTGCCGGCAAGGCCGCTAAACTCTCGCACCCCCTTGAAGCTCCGACGATGTTGCGGGCAGGGGCCATGGTCGGCAATGGCTTGCCGGTGCGCCTTGGTGGGATAGCCCTTGTTCTGCAGCCAGCCATAGCAGGGATATTGTTCGTGCAGGGTTGTCATGAGATGATCTCTGTGCACCTTGGCCAGGATGGAGGCTGCGGCGATCGAGGCGCTTTTGGATTCCCCGCGTACCAGGGTCTGCTGGACAAGGGGCAGGGGAACGGCAAATTTACCATCCACCAGCAGGCAGGCAGGCATGATGTCCTTATTGGCCTGACTGCAAGCCTCCACCGCCCGTCTCATGGCCAGAAGCGATGCTTGCAGAATATTGACGGCATCGATTTCATCTGCTTCAGCCAGGCCGAGGCCGAAAACGGTACCGTTTTCTTGGAGCAGGGCAGCGAGGGTTGCGCGGCTCTTTTCGCTGAGCAGTTTGGAGTCGCGGAAAGGACGGTAGTCGCATTCCGCAGGCAGAATCACACAGGCCGCCACCACCGGCCCGGCCAACGGGCCGCGCCCAGCCTCATCAACACCGGCAACCGGACTGAGCCCCTGGGTAAGCAGACTGCGCTCAATGGCAAAGGTGTCGGCAGCATCGCTTTCCACCTGAAGCTGGGTACAGTTTTTTTGGGGACTTGCACTGCTCTTGAACTGGTTGCGACCTTGAGTCATGGCCCCATGTCACTGGAAGAGGTATGTGGGGCGATTCATGCCCATACTCACGAAAACAACTCCGGAGGCGAGCTTGCAGGATACAAGAAGCCTCCGGAGTTGCGGTTCTACAGTCCATTGCGGCCTTGAGCCGCTGCGGATTTATTTGTTCAGGCCGCGCTCGCGGATACGTGCTGCCTTACCACGCAGGTTGCGCAGGTAGTACAGACGGGAACGACGCACCCGACCATGGGTGACGACTTCTACCTTCTCGATTCTGGGAGAGTGGAGAGCAAAGGTTTTTTCCACGCCCACACCATGGGAGATTTTGCGCACGGTGAAGCTGGCGTTCATGTTGCCGCGTTTGCGGCGGATGACCACACCCTGGTAGATCTGCACCCGCTCCTTGCTGCCTTCAATAATGCGGATGTGCACCTTGACCGTATCGCCGGGGCGAAAATCGGGCATATCAAAACGCATCTGCTCCAGATCAATTTTTTCAATTACATTCATGACACTACCCCTTTTCAGGTCTGTGGCGCAACGTACGCCGCTTGTTGATACAAAGGTACAACTTTGTTCGTTAGTTTTCATGCTCATCCGGCCCGGTGCTTGCCGCGCCCATGAGACGATCCAGTATAATGGCGGCAGCCGATCGCACCGACAGGTGGTTGTAGCTGCCAGGCCCGAGGATGGGCGGCAAAACAGCATCGGCTCCGTCCAGGATTTCAGGGGCAAGGCCCCAACCTGTGCCGAAGAGCAGGAGGAAGGGTTCACCCTGCCACAGCCGCATCCGCATAGTCCTGTAGGGCAGAGCCTCGCGGACGCTGCGGGCACAGGTGGCAACCACTGTCGCTCTTTGCCCCTGCAGGGTAGCGTTCATCCCGCTTACAGCTTCCTGCAGCTTGCCGCATACCTGCACCAGAGACAATGCCTCGCCGCGATCAGGGTTGGCCTCTGCGCCATGGCCTTGCCGCCAATGGCCGATGATTTCCCTGGCCATATCCTGTTGCTCGGCAAAGGGGGTTATCACCCAGTACCGGTGCGCGCCAAAGGTGCGGGCCGCCCTAGCGATGTCGTGCAGATCCAGATTGGTGATCGCGGAACCAATGGATTCGCCCCGCCGGTTCAACACCGGATAGTGCACGAGCGCCAGTTCCAGCCTCGGCCTGATCATGCCCTGTGTCCCGCTTGCCTGGCTGGTACTGCTTGCTCAATCCGGCAGAGCAGGCCGTTCTCTTTGAGCAGCTTGCGTTCATCCTTGCTCAAGCTCAGACCGGAAAGGAGATCCGGCCGTCGCTCCAGGGTCAAACGCACAGACTCCACAAAGCGGTGGCGGGCCACGGCAGCATGATCACCTGAAAGCAAATCCGCCGGCACTGCCATATCTTCAAAAACAGGCGGACGGGTGTATTGGTGGTGCTTGAGCAGGCTGCGACTGAAGCTGTCCCGCTCGGCCGAATCAGCACAACCAAGCGCTCCCGGCAAGAGGCGGCAGACCGCATCGGTTACCACCAGGGCGGCTAGTTCGCCGCCGCTGAGCACGTAATCGCCAATGGAACACTCTTCATCCACAAAGCGCTCTGTAAAACGTTCATCCACTCCTTCATAACGGCCGCAGATGAGGATGAGCTGGCCGTAGCCGGCATAGCGCTGCGCCTGTTCCTGCGAAAAAGGCACACCTCGCGGGCTCAGTAAAATCACCCGGCATCTCTTGCCATGGCGCGGTACAGCCCTGAGGCAGGCGCTCAGGGGTTCGGGCTTCATCACCATACCTTCTCCGCCGCCATAGGGCCGGTCGTCGGTCATCTGGTGACGGTCTTCGGCATAGTCACGGATATTGTGGATGCCTATGTCAATGATTCGCGCCTGTCTTGCCCGACGGATAATGCCTTCATCCAGGGGCGTGGTAAAAAAATCCGGAAAAATACTGAGCAGATCAATACGCATAACACTTCATAGCTCAGCATTTATTTCCAGCAGGCCCTCAGGCAAAGCCAGCACTACAGCTTCGGCATTGATTTGGATGATAAAGGCCGCTACAGCCGGAATCAACCGCTCCTGTGCACCATCACGCAGCACCAGAAGCGGGTGGGCTTCGGTATCAACCACCGCGCATATCCGGCCAATGATTTTGCCATCAGCAGTGCGCGCCTCCTTGCCCATCAGGGTGTGGAGGTAAAATTCATCTGCGTCCAGTTGAGGCAGATCCTCGCTGTACAGCCAAAGGGAATAGCCGCGCAGCATTTCCGCCTCAATTCTGTTGGTGCAACCTGCCAGGCTCAGTACTGCCGCTGTTTTATCCAGCCTGGCCTGCACCACGGTGTATTCGCGTTTTTCCGCCTCATCCGAGGCGGAAAGAAAGACTCGGGTATAGGCGAGGATGTTTTCTCTGCTTGCGGTACAGGGTTGCACCCTGATTGCACCCCGTAAACCCTGCGGCCGTAGAACCTTACCTATACGGACAAAATCCTGTTTCGGCAGCAGTTCGGAAGACGCTCCATCAGACACGGCGCTTGTCCATCTCGTAGAACAGAATTCGTCTAGTCTTCCACTATTTCCAGCCGGGCACGACGGTCATCGGTTTGGGAGGCCGCCATCACCGCGCGAATGGCCTTGGCGGTGCGTCCCTGCTTGCCGATAACCTTGCCCAAGTCTTCCTGAGCGACCCGCAGTTCGTAGGTGAGGGATTCGCCCTCTTCCCGGCTCTGCACAGATACCTGATCCGGCTGATCCACCAGGTTCTGTGCAATATAACGGACCAGTTCACTCATCAGCTAGGCGATCAGGCTGCCGGAGCCGCGCTGCTTGCGTGTTTTTTAATGAGGCTGCGTACCGTGACCGAGGGAATGGCCCCTTTGCCAACCCAATGTTCCAGCTTCTCGCTGTCGATTTTGACTACGGCCGGATCGCACATGGGGTCATAGGTGCCTACGATATCCAGAAACTTGCCGTCACGCGGGGCCTGGCTGTCGGCCACAACAATGCGATAGAAAGGTTGTTTTTTCCGTCCTCTGCGGGTCAAACGGATATGCACTGCCATTTGCTGCTCCTTACTGTGGTGGGCGTTGAGCCCGGATGAACGCTTGGTTTACCAAAAGATTTGAACACAAATATATGTACAATCAGCGGCGCAAGCCCTTAGGCAGCTTCCGCTTTTTTACACCTGCCAGAATGCCTTTACCCTTCATCTGCTTCATCATCTTCAGCATCATGGTGTAGCTCTTCAGCACCCGGTTGACTTCGGTGACCGAGGTGCCCGAACCCTTGGCAATGCGCACCCTACGGCTGGCATCGATGATGCGGTGGTTGCGCCGCTCTTTTAGGGTCATCGAGCGGATGATGGCTTCGGTGCGGCTGAGTTCCTTTTCATTGGGTTTGGGGGCATCCTGTACCTGCTTGAGTTTGTTGATGCCCGGAATCATGTCCATGATCTGCTCCAGGCTGCCCATTTTCTTGATCTGCTGAATCTGGTCCAGGAAATCTTCCAGTGTAAAGGCGTTTTTCTGGATTTTCTTGGCCAGTTTTTCCGCCTTTTTCTGGTCAACAACCGCCTCTGCCCGCTCAATCAGCGAGAGCACATCGCCCATGCCCAGGATACGCGAGGCGGTACGGTCGGGGTGGAAGATCTCCAGCGCATCCACCGATTCGCCCATACCGACAAATTTAATGGGCTTGCCCGTCACCTTTTTGACCGACAGGGCTGCTCCGCCGCGGGCGTCGCCTTCCATCTTGGTCAGAACCACGCCGGTGATGGGCAACTGGCTGTTGAAGGTGTTGGCCACGGTGACCGCATCCTGGCCGGTCATGGCATCGGCGACAAAAAGCACTTCCGCAAGCTGCACTGCCTGGCTGATGGCCTGCAGTTCGGCCATCAATACTTCATCGACATGCAGGCGGCCTGCGGTATCGATGATGACCGTGTCCTGCCCCTGTTGTCTGGCGCTGACTATAGCCCGGCGGGCAATATCCACCGGGTTCTGGTCGGCCGTGGACGGAAAGACCGGTACCTCGATCTGTGCGCCCAGAACATGCAACTGCTCGATTGCTGCAGGCCGATAGACGTCTGCAGGCACCAGGAGGGGACGCCGGCCTCTGGCCTTAAGCTGCTTGGCCAGTTTGGCTGCGGTGGTGGTCTTGCCGGAGCCCTGCAGGCCGGCCAGCATGATGGTCGCCGGTTGCACGCCATCAAGCTTCAGTGGCTGGGCCTCTGTGCCGAGCAGGCTTACCAGTTCGTCGTGTACAATCTTGACAACCTGTTGCCCGGGAGAAAGGCTGCTGAGCACCTCCTGGCCCACGGCCTTTTCAGCGACAGCGGCAATGAAATCCTTGACCACGCCCAGGTTGACATCCGCTTCGAGCAGGGCGGTGCGGACCTCGCGCATGGCTTCCTGAATGTTTTCTTCCGTCAGGACACCATGGCCGCGAAGTTTCTTAAAGACTGATTCCAGGCGGTCGGTCAGATTTTCAAACATACCTGTCTCAATATAAAAAATGCATGCGGTTGCATGCAGGCAAGTTCAGCTATCCCAATACGCAAAACAAGAATGAATTATCTATCCTGATAAGGGGTAAAAGTCAAGGCTTTCAACAGTATTTCCCCACCCGCACCGGTTGAGCCTGTCGGCTTTATCGATGATTTTCCTGCTTGTTTGTGCTAGATTTGCGCCTCGTCATATAATAAGCGCACAAGAGAGTGGAGAGTCAGCAATGAGTGAAGAGTCAGCAGGAATATGCCGGGTCTGCGGAGAGGAGAGGGCACCGGATCAAGAGCAACTCGGCGGCGCCTGCCCGCTTTGCGCCACCTTGGCAAAGGCGATCAGCGAGCGGCCGCAACTGGTGCAGCGCCTGTGGGCGGAGCAGTACGGCGCGGTCCCGCTTTTGGAGCCTGATGCGGTGCGCATCAACAGTGAAGCCGAACTGCCCGAGGTGCTGGATGCCAAGCGCTACCGCACCATTGATCGCGACAGCAACAAGTGGTATCTTTCCATCAGCGAGCTGAACGGCAAACCTGTGGAAGTCTTTGCCTCTACCGCCTTTGACCGCGATCACGAACTGCAGTCGCGCATATCCAACCTCACCACCATCACCAGGCTTATCTCCATGGTGCTCAGGCATCTGTCCCTGGGTGAACCGCTCACCTATGAAAAATGCCTCAAGCAAATTCAACGCAGCTCTCGCCAGAGAAATGACCTGCCCGACATGCTCTACGGCGTGCTCAGACGCTATTCCATTCCGCCGGTACCGGAAAAGGAGGAGGGCAGGAGCCAAGTGCAAGGGCTGTAGTCGTTGTCCTTAAAACTTAGGGTTTCTTTTGCGCCTGCACCTTTTCCATAAAGGTACTGGTATTGATGATAAAACGCTCATGCCTGCCTTGGCCAATGAGGCCGGTTTCGTCATGAGCCACCACTTCAAAGACCAGCCGCCGTCGGTCGATTTCAACAAGCTTTGATTCGCACCAGACTCGCATGCCGACCGGGGTTGCCCGTTCATGACTGACATGCACTGCTGTGCCCACCGTGCCGTGGTCTTCGGGCAGGTGCGGCAGCACCGAGACCAGGCAGGTTTTCTCCATCAGGGCCACCATGGCAGGGGTGGCAAACACCTCCACCAAGCCGCTGCCGTAGTGGGCGGCAGTCAGTTCCGGGGTGACGATCTGTTCTTCCTTGCCGCTGACACCTGCGGGAATTTCATAGGACATGGCGACTCCTCCAGGTCTTTCATGAGATGCG
>JAUNUN010000073.1:8161-9786 GCA_030538155.1 bacterium | reverse complement strand
CCATGTTTGCAAAGGGGCAGGTCTTTTAAGGCCTACTGGCAGCCATTATGGCTAGAATGTGCGGCCTGTACGCCCGCAGTTGGGGCATTATTTGTACACACCACACTGGTAGACTGAGGTATGAGCTGGATCTTTCTTCTTATTGCCGGGATTTTTGAAATCGCCTGGCCGGTCGGCCTGAAGCTGGCCCAAAACGACGCCCACCGCATCGGCGGGCTGGCTCTGGCCGTTATCGGCATGGCCTTAAGCGGCTATTTTCTCTACCTGGCGCAAAAGGGTATTCCCATCGGCACCTCCTACGCGGTGTGGACGGGCATTGGCGCTGCCGGCACTTTTCTGGTGGGCATTGCCGCCTTTGGCGATCAGCTCAACCTCATGCGCAGCCTGGGTGTGTTCCTCATCATCGGCGGCGTCATCACCCTGAAGGCTGCGCATTAACTCTTCTCTGCTCTCTTCTACAGATACTGTCTCCAGCTCTCGTCCTCCATCATGGGCTGAAAAAACATGATATAGGGGCCACGCAGAATATTGGCCATAACCCCCTGGTCATGAATTTTGCGGATTTTGTGATTGGCCAGGGTCTTGCCGAAACCTAAGCGGGCCAGTTCCGGCGCATCCCACTCGGTGTGGATGAGGTATTCAGTTGGTGTGGGCTTAGCATCCGGCGTTTTGAACAGGGGCGCTGGTTTGTCCGGCGGATTGTTGCCCAGGGTTTGCAGGGATTGCGACATGGAATCCGGATCGAGCATGAAGCTGCCCAGCGCGCAGACGCCCATCTGCTTGAGCACCATGTAGCCGAGAAAGCCGGGAGAATCGGCAATGGCCTGGATGGTGTCGCTCACGCCCTGTTCAAAGGCCTTTTCCCGGCCCGGCGCAACCGTATGTTCGGTAATGGCCACGCAGCGCTGCGGCATGGAAAAGCGGACAAAATCCTTGGTCTTCAAGATGTCATAGGCCAAATCAGCCACCTGGGCCATGGAGCGCACCGGCGGCATCTTGGCCTCCACCACCTCAAAAACCGGCTCCCAGGGCCCTTCTACCACCATGTCCATGCACTTGCCGCAGAGCTCGAAAATGCGGTTGAATTCCTTGACATGGAAATCATCATGATCCTGCCATGACTTCCACATGGTGTACTGGTAGTTACGCAGCGGGTTGAGCGTATCCTCCATGTGGGTGGAAGCTCCGCCGTAGCGGCCTGCCATCCGAAACACTCCGGTCTGGATTTGGGCCTGAAAGCCCAGGAAACCCGGATGACTGGCCGTGGTGATGCACACGCGCGGGCCCACATGCTGCATCAGCTCCATACTTTGTTCATTGTTCGCCACTTTGGACATGTTGATTGCCACATAGATCGGACTGTCTTTTGCCATGATTGCCTCCTTTTTGGTTCAGGCAAGTACCTGCATGGCCCTGCCCTGTTCTCTTCAAAACATAATAAGAGCAAAATAACACCTGTTTAGCACGACAGTTGCCTACATGATTTTTTGTATATTTTTTGAATCAGCAGAAGAACAATGCACGAAGGAGATCGTGCATTTAAATAGACAGCAGCTATGCTGCGATCAAGTGATTGTGTGACATACAAAAGGGATTATTCTAAACAAGCTATTCGAGTTGTTTTC
>JAUNUN010000073.1:0-8151 GCA_030538155.1 bacterium | reverse complement strand
TCTCTACCTAGCGAAAAAACAAAGTGCAATCAAAAGAGATTGCAGTATCCGTCAAGAGCGGTTCAACCTGTTGCTGTTCTATCCCGGAATTTGATATTTCTCTACCTGAAGATAAGCTATGAATCTTACCGCATTGAAGAAGAGCACTATCTACAAAACGACTGTTTCGTGGACCAAAAATCGCAACGTGAGCGCCTCTGCTTCACTGGCCTATTACTCGCTCTTCTCCCTTGCACCCATCCTGGTGCTGGCCATAGCCATTGCAGGCATGTTCTTTGGTGTGGAAGCAGTGCAAGGTCATCTGATGTATCAGTTTGAAGGGCTGCTTGGTAAGGATGGGGCAGGACTGTTGCAGGATATGATCAAAGCCAGCTATCTCTCCGACAACAACGTCCTGGCGCTCGGCATCAGCATCGGCGGTATTCTCATCGGCGCAACTGCGGTCTTTGCAGAACTTTCTGCTGCCTTTGCACGCATCTTCAAGGAAAAAAGAAAATATCGCTGGGCCTGGATGGGTTTTATCATGGAACGGCTCTATGGCCTGGTACTGGTGGTGGGCATTGGCTTTATCACCATAACCTCCCTCATTGCCAGTGCAGTCATTGCTGCTCTGTCCAAATTTATGACCTCATTCTACGGCAACACCGACCTCATCATCACCCTGATCAATATCTTTTCTTCGCTGTTCATCACCGTTTTAATCTTCTACATGATGATAGCCCTCATGAGCCCGGTTACCCTGCCCAGAAAGGTGATCTTTTTAGGCAGTCTGCATACTGCGGTCTTCTTTGAACTGGGTAAACACGCCATCGGCCTCTACATCGGTCACAGTTCCACGGCCTCGGTCTTTGGCGCTGCCGGAACCCTGGCCATTCTGCTCATCTGGCTCAACTATGCCGCCATGATCATCCTCTTCGGCATTGAACTGACCAATGTGCTCTATATCGAGGCCCAGCCGGAAACTGTAAAGAAGAGCCGGGAAAACACAGAGGAACAGGCAGGTTAATGCAGTGTACATGAACCGCCCAGCCCCATTGCCATTATCAATCATGCCGCGAAAGGATGCGAACCATGCTCTCTCGCTTGATAAAAAACACCGGTGTATTGAGTTCTCTTGCAGTGGGATTGGCGCTTGGTTGCGGATTTGCACTGCTTGCCGCGGCAAAAAGAAAAAAACCTATTCATACCAAAGGAGTGATCGCATCAGGGCTGTGGCACATTTATCATCTCGCTGACAGAGGCGTTCCTTTGTTTGATGACGGGCAAAAAAGAAAAGTTCTGTGCAGGCTTTCTCGATCACTTTCCCTTGGTACGCGATACGATGTCATGGGCCTGGCCCTTCGTTTGTATGAATCGCAAGGAACCTCGCACTCAGACCTCCTTTTCGTGACCACCGGAGAAGGCCGATATTCGCGTTATATCCCCACATTGCACCGGGAGATGGGAGACGGCACCTATACCACCCTTTTGCCGCTGCAGTGTCGTCAAGGTTTGCTCTGGACGCGGTTACAACCGATCTCAGCCCGGCGCTATTCCATTGCCCTCAACAGCGCACGCGAGGGCTGGGAGGTGATAGGAGAGCTGCAGCTCGCTGAACTACAAACAGATGATCAAAGCCTGCGCTTTGATCCCATTGGCGCTCTTCCCGAGGGGCTTTCGTGGCCTCTCTGGGTGAGGCGGCTGCGGGCCCCGTCCTACTCGCTCAGTCGTACGATAACCTCATAGTACCTTCCCCATTGTTCCCACGCATAAGCGTGGGAATGGTCAATAAAGCGATACAAGAAGACAAAAGAAAACCGAAAACCCGCCCATCTTTACACATCCAGCCTTTCAGTGCAACCGGCGCCCATGCCCCTGCCTTCCCGGAAAAACTTGTAAAAATATACGGCAGCTTGTAGAAGTCTGCCCCATTGCACCCTGAAAACCCACCTTATTCCCTGCCGCTGCACAGTCCTTCCTGCCGGACAGGTGCATGCTTTTTTATGCCGCTGCTCACTTGCCCACCCGGTCTTCCTTATTTTTTGCAATAAACCCTCATTTGTAAGTGGAATGACCATTTCAACTTATCGATTCTGCGCCATTTTGCACCAATTTTAATACCAATAGCAGCGTACAAGCATCCTGGATTATGGTTCAAAAAGCCCGATTTAGGCATTTTATCCTGTTTTTTTCCAAAAATACCTGCTAGATGCCTTATATAAACGACCATGATACTGAGCATTGACAATTTTTATAGTATGAAACATCGCTTACCTCTTTACCTCTTTATCATCCTGCTGGTTGGTTGCAACGCTGAAACGGACTGCGGGCAGGTTCTGCACGACAAGTGCTTGAGCTGCCACGGCAGCGCCACCACCTGCACCAAGCTGGGTGCAAGCAAAAGGCAATGGTTACAGACCATTGACGCGATGATCACCCTGAAAGCCGATGTTTCGCCCCAAGAACGCAGCACCTTGGCCTCTTGTCTCACGCAGACAGATTCGCCTGGGCTGCGACGGTTCTGCGGCTCTGACTAAGGTGTTCCTGTACCTGTTATCTTGTTTGCCTGTCTAATGACTTAAATTTTCCACTCAACCCAAGGAGTATGTAATGACCGAGGATGTACACCTGCCTGCCTCGTGGCCCGGCGGCGTCACCCGCCGCAGTTTCATGAAATTCTGTACGGCCCTTGCTGCCGGTATGGCCCTGCCCGCAACAGTGGCCCCGCGTATCGCCCAGGCCATAACCGATCCGCAAAGGCCGCCGGTTATCTGGCTGCACGGAGCAGAGTGCACCGGCTGCAGCATGTCGCTCTTGCGGGCGGAGCATCCGACCGTGGAGAAACTCATCTTTGATCTCATCTCCCTGGACTTTCATGAAACCCTGGAAGCAGGCGCCGGCCACCAGGCCGAGGCCTCGCTTGCCCGCACCATTGAGAGCAACTACGGCAAATTCATCCTCATCATCGAGGGCGCAGTGCCCCTGCAGGATTCCGGCATTTACTGCCGGGTGGGCGGCAAGAATTTTGTCGACAGCGTCAAGGAAACAGCCGCTGCCGCAGGCGCGGTCATAGCGGTCGGCTCCTGCGCCAGTTGGGGCGGAGTGGCGGCCATGTCGCCCAACCCGACCGGCTGCGTCGGTGTGCAGGAGGTTTTGCCGGGCAGACAGGTGGTCAATGTGCCGGGCTGTCCGCCCAACCCCTATAACCTGCTCTCCACCATCATCCACTACCTCACCTTCGGTAAACTCCCTGCCCTGGATGCCAAGAATCGGCCCAAGTTCGCCTATGGCCGCCTGATCCACGAGCACTGCGAACGCAGGCCCCACTTCGACAACGGCCGTTTTGCCCGCGAATTCGGCGATGAAGGCCACCGCCTCGGCTACTGCCTCTACTACCTGGGCTGCAAGGGCCCGGTAACCTATGCCAACTGCTCCACGGCCCAGTTCGGCGATGCGGGCTCCGGCTGCTGGCCGGTGGGCACGGGTCACCCTTGTTTCGGCTGCACCGAGCAGGGCGTGGGCTTCAACATGCCCCAGTTCAGCACCAGCCCGGTGCTGCATGCCACCCCCAATGCCGGTCATGCGCCCATAACGGTTGAACGCGGCGAGGGTGTGACTCCGGGTGCGGCTGCGCTCATGGCGGGCGTGGGCGGCGCTGCAATCGGCGCGGGTGTTGTTTTTGCCGCCAAGTTAGGCAACAAGGAAGAACGGCATGAAGATGAAAAGGCGTGATCTCTTAAAAGGAATGGCGGGCGGGCTGGCCCTGGCCGTTCTGGATGCGCCGGGTACAGGCGAGGCCCGCACCATTCAGGCCCTGCCGCCCGAGGCCCTGGGCATCCTCTACGATTCCACCCTGTGCGTGGGCTGCAACGCCTGCATGGCCGCCTGCAAGGAGGCCAACCACATGCCGGTGGAATCCGGCTCTTCTGAGCAGATCTGGGACAACCCCATCGATCTCTCGGCCAAGACCCTCAACATCATCAAAAAATACGAAAACGGCACCGCCGCCACTAAAGATGTGGCAACAGACGGCTATGCCTTTATCAAACGGCAGTGCCTGCACTGTGTCGATCCCTCCTGCGTCACCGCCTGCCCGGTTTCCGCGCTGACCAAGGACAAGGAAAACGGTATTGTCAGTTACGATAAAGATGTCTGCATCGGCTGCCGCTATTGCCAAATCGCCTGCCCCTACCATATTCCCAAATTCGAGTGGGATGTGGCCTATCCGGAAATCGTCAAGTGCCAGCTCTGCTCGCATTTGATCGAGCAGGGCGGTATTTCCGCCTGCTGTTCGGTCTGCCCCACGGGCGCATCGCTCTTTGGCCGGGTGGAAGATCTGATCGAGGAGGCTAGGCGGCGTCTGCAGATGAGCCCAGGCAAGACCTATGCCTTCCCGGTGTCGTCCATGGATTCCGGCAAAAGCCACAACTTTACCGCGCCGAAATACATTCGCCACATCTACGGCCAGGAGGAACTCGGCGGCACCCAGGTGATGTATCTTTCTGCAGTGCCCTTTGAAAATTTCGGCCTGGACGCCTTTCCCAAGGAATCATTTGTCTCCATGTCCAGCGGTATCCAGTATGCCATCTACAAGGGCATGGTCTATCCCCTGGTGGTGTTGGCGGCCCTGATGTTCATGGTGAAAAAGAACAAGCATGGCGAAACGCCGGATGCAAACCTACCTGCCCCAAAGCGGGATCAGGACCTTCTTACACAGCGAGGTGAGGATCATGAGTGACGCCAAACCGCTTGGCGGCAGAATCCTGACGCCGACCTTTCTTGTCTGCCTGCTGGTTATCGGCGTGGCGGGCTACTATACCTACAAGCGCTTTCTTCTGGGCATCGGCGCGGTCGCCAACCTGAACGACGGCTTCCCCTGGGGATTGTGGATCTCCTACGACGTGGTGGTCGGCAGCGCCTTTGCCTGCGGCGGCTACGTGATGGCGCTCATGGTCTACGTCTTTAACGGCGGCCGTTTCCATCCCCTGGTGCGGCCTGCGCTCTTGGCCTCCATGTTCGGCTACAGCCTGGCCGGTGTTTCGGTACTGGTGGATATCGGCCGCTACTTCAACGTCTACAACCTCTACCTGCCCTGGCAGATCAACCTGCACTCGGTCATGCTTGAGGTGGCCCTGTGCATCACCACCTATGTCTTTGTCATGTGGTTGGAATTTGCTCCCGCCTTTGTCGAGAAATGGAAGCTGAAAAAGTTCGGCGCGGTGCTCGACAAGGTGGTTTTCGTGCTCATCGCCCTGGGCGTGCTTTTGCCCACCATGCACCAATCCTCCCTGGGCACCATGATGCTGATGGCGGGCTACAAACTCTCGCCCTTGTGGCACACCAGCACCCTGCCCCTGCTCTTCTTGTTCACCGCACTCTTCATGGGTTTTGCCATGGTGATCTTCGAAGGCACCCTGTCCGGCCGTGTGTACAGGTTGGAGGACGAAACCCATTTGCTGGCGAAAATCGGTAAAATCATTGCCTATCTGATCGGCGTCTACCTTATTTTGCGGCTGCAGAACATCTTTGTGCGCGGGGCCATGCCCGAGGCCTTTTCGGGCAGTTTTCTGGGCTACATGTTCCTGCTGGAAAACGCGCTCCTTCTGGGCGGCATGCTCATCCTTGCCTATCCCGGCTATCGCCACAGCCCGCGCCTGCTGTTCATCGCCGCGGTACTGGTGCTGTGCGGGGGCGCGCTCTTCCGTTTCAACACCTATATCATCGGTTACAATCCCGGCACAGGCTGGAAGTATTTCCCTTCAATCGGTGAACAGATGATCACCTATGGCCTCATTGCCCTTGAAATTGCCGGGTACATGCTTTTTGTCAAATTTTTCCCTGTCTTCAGCGCCGGCCACAAATCTGCCGCGCCTATACCAGTTAAGGAGTAAGCCATGGCGGAACAAATCGTAGTTGATCCAATAACCCGTATAGAAGGCCACCTGCGCATTGAATGCGAAGTGGATGACGGCCGGATACAGAGCGCCCGTTCTATCGGTACCATGTGGCGCGGCCTGGAAAATATCTTAAAAGGTAGGGACCCGCGCGAAGCCTGGATCATTGCCCAGCGCATCTGCGGCGTGTGCACCACGGTGCACGGCCTGGCCTCGGTGCGGGCGGTGGAAAACGCCCTTGACTTGGAAGTGCCGGTCAATGCGCAGTATATCCGCAACCTCATTGTGGGCGCGCACTGCCTAGCCGATAACATGATCCACTTCTACATCCTCTCGGCCCTGGATTGGGTGGATATTGCCTCGGCCGCCCTGCATGCCGACCCCAAGGCAGCCTCTGCGCTGGCGCAGCAGCTCTCGCCCTGGAAGCGCAACAGCGCCCAGGAATTTGCCGAGGTGCAGGCCCGTCTGAAAAAGCTGATCGATTCGGGCCAGCTCGGCCCCTTTGCCAGCGGTTACTGGGGCCATCCGGCTATGCAGCTTGAGCCCAACGTCAACCTGATTGCTGCGGTGCACTACTTTCAGGCCCTGGAATACCAGCGCAAGGTCAACAAGATCGTCACCATTCTCGGTTCAAAGACCCCGCACATCCAGAATCTGGCCGTGGGCGGCGTGGCCAACCCCATAAACCTGGACAGCCCGGCCACCCTCACCCTGGACAAGCTCTACTACATCAAGACCCAGATCGATGAGGTACGCGATTTCGTCAGCCAGGTCTACACCGTGGACGTGGCCACCATTGCGGCCTTCTATCCGGAGTGGTGCGGCTACGGCAAGGCCGAAGACGGCAACTACCTCTCTGTGCCCGAGATGCCGCAGGACAGCAAGAACATGAACTACACCTTGCCGGGCGGCTACATCAAAGGCGGTGATTTTGCGAGCTTCCGCAAGATCAGCACTGCGCACGACCCCTATTTTGAAGACAACGTCAAGGAAAGCGTCAAGCACTCCTTCTACGCCGGCGACTGGACGCGCGCGCCCTATGTGGGAGAAACAGAGCCTGCCTACACGCCCGACGGCGCGCAGGACAAGTACTCCTGGGTCAAGTCGCCCTCTTTCCTCAACGAGCCCGCCCAGGTGGGCCCGCTGGCGCATGTCTTGGCCATGTATGCGGCCAAGTATCCGCCCGCGCTCCAGGCCATCGAGCGCATGCTGGGCAGAATCTCCGCCATCAGCAAAGAAACCCAAAGCGTCGACATCCTGACCTCCACCATGGGCCGCCACATTGCCCGCTCCATCCGGGTGGATATCATGAAGGACACCATGGCCGAACACTGGGAGGCCCTGATCAACAACATCAACTCCGGCGACTTCACTACCTGTAACACGCCCAGCTTTCCTGAAGGCGAGTTGCGCGGGGTCGGCTTCCACGAAGCGCCCCGGGGCATGCTGTCCCACTGGGTGGTGATCGAAAACGGCAAAATCCGCAACTATCAGTGCGTGGTACCCAGCACCTGGCTGGCCTGCCCCAAGGGCACCAATGACGAGCCCGGCTACTACGAACGCTGCCTGGTCGGCAACCCCATTGTCGATCCGGAAAAGCCGCTTGAGGTGCTGCGCACCATCCATTCCTTTGACCCCTGCATGGCCTGCGCAGTCCACCTGGTAGACGGCAAGCACATGCCGCTTGGCAAGGTGCGGGTGCTCTAAATATTTATGGAAACACTTGTACTTGGTATCGGCAACCTGCTCCTCAGCGATGAGGGAGTGGGTTGCCGCTGTGTTGAGGAGCTGGAGCGCCGCTATGTTTTGCCCCCTGCAGTAACCTGTGTGGATGGCGGCACTGCCGGTTTTGAACTGCTGCCCCTGATTGAAGATGCTCAGACGCTGATCATCATTGACGCCCTCAAAGACGGACGCCCACCCGGCACCCTAGTGCTGGTGGAAGACGAGGCCGTGCCGCGCCTCATGCTGACCCGCACTTCACCGCACCAGATCGGCATCTGCGAAGTGTTGGCAACAGCCCAGCTTACCGGCAAAGTGCCGCAGCGCCTCTTGCTCTTCGGCATTGAACCGAAAACCCTTGAGGTGGCCATGGGCCTGTCGCCGGAAATCAGCCAAGCTCTGGAAAAGGCCCTTGATGCGGTGGTATCCAGCCTGCGCGACCTGGGCCATGCAGTAAGCGCGCGCTGATGCAGAATGATCCTGCTCCTTGTTGAAGGACACCCTGTTGATATGGTTGACAGTGTCAATAGAAAATTACTGCCCCTTGATTCTTATA
>JAUNUN010000072.1 GCA_030538155.1 bacterium | reverse complement strand
GGGCGATCTAGGGGTGGAAACACCCATCGAAAAGATGCCGATCCTGCAGAAACGTATCACCGCCAGAGCCAACCTTTACGGTAAACCAGTCATTACCGCCACCCAGATGCTCGAATCCATGACCACCAACCGCCGCCCCACCAGGGCCGAGGCCACAGATGTGGCCAATGCCATTTTGGACGGTACCGACTGTGTCATGCTTTCTGAAGAATCGGCCTTGGGGAGATATCCGCTGGAAGCGGTGCGCATGCTGGTGCAGATCGCCATTGCCACGGAACCGCACAACTCCAAGAAGTACTACCGCCGCGAAAATGCCCACACCTTTGTCAACGACGCCGATGGAGTGGATTTTATCACCACCAGTGTGGCCAATATCGTTAGCCAGAGCAACGGCACGGCCGCCATCCTGGTGCCGACCAACAGCGGCTTTACCGCCCGCAGGCTGACGCGCTATAAGCTGCCGATCTGGATTCTGGGCGTCAGCCAAGACAGGCAAACCTGCAGGCGGCTCATGTTCTCCTACGGCGTTTTTCCCATTCTAGAGCCTGCCCATCCTTCCGACTGGTCGGATTTTGCCCGCGATTACGCCCGTAAATATAATTTGCACGGCGAATGTATCATCCAGACCGAAGGCCCCTCGCCTGAAAACCCGCATCGGAACCATAAGATGGAGATTATTGTGCTGGGAGAAGGCCGCTAAGGCCGCTAAGACGAACTCAGAGTTATGAAAAACAAAGGCCCTTTCCCGATGACGGGAAAGGGCCTTTTCTAATGTAGGTGTATCTAAAAATTACTTGAAGAACTGGGGCTTGACGATCTCACCGGCAGCCTTTTTCAACTCCAGTAAACTCGCTTTCTGGTCGGCATAGACTTTGAACAGCCGCTCGGATGCGCCTTCCTCTTTGCGCCAGGCCGCTTCCTGCAGGTCGATGCGGGCGATGATGTTGTCGATATAGAGTGAAAACTGCATGGTGTAGAGTGATTCCGGATAGTCCTTGTCAATTTTCTCCTTGAACAGTTTTTTCAGATCCTCATACTTGGGCAGCATGCCGATGGGCGTGTCTATGGCCTGCACATCGTTGTGGGCATAGAGTTCCAGCCAGCCCAGCCACACATGTACATCCCGCTTTTCACCCAAAAGGCCTTTGCCGCTTCCGCCGCGAGCATCGTGAGTGAGAAAGTAGTTGAGCCCGGCCATGATGGGGTTTTGCGTCATGGTCTTATTGGTGTAGAAATCGAACTGAGCTTGCAAATACTCGGCCAGGGGTGCGGCCACAAAGGGCGCATTGGCCCAGGGCTGACGGTTGACTCCGGTGGCTCCCACCTCGGTGGCCGTGGCCTTGGACACAATGGAGGCGCCGATGACAACGCCTGCATCCATGTTTGGGGCCACCCAGATGGGCGGCATGGTGTTGCTGTCGCGGCCGGAGTAGGTGATAACCTTGACCTGCACACCGTTCGGATCGGCATTGCGGGCCTTGTCGTGGTTGGCAATGGCCTCGGCCAAAAGGGTGCAGCGCGAGTTCGGGTGCGACATGGGCACATCGGTCATGTCTTTAGTCCACATGCCCTGGTAGTTGTTGCCCCAGGCAGGTATTTCCTCGCCATCTCCTTCCCAGCGGGGCTTTTTGTGCTCATCCACCAACACGTTTGAGAAGATGACCTCGGTGCCGGGTTGGCGCAGACACTGCATCAGGTGCGGGTCGCCTTCTTCGTTCACATCTTTCAGAATGCCGAAAATGCCGATCTCGGGGTTGACTGCCCTGAGGGTGCCGTCCTCGGCAATCCACATCTGGGCCAGGTCGTCGCCGACAAAGTTGTCGCCCACCATGGCCGTGGTGGTCTTGCCGCAGCCGGATGGAGCCGCGCCGGCAAAAAAAGTCAGACGACCGCCCGGGCCCTTGAGCCCGGTGATGAACATGTGCTCGGAAAGTTCCTTGCTCGCAAATTTGTAGAGAGCGCTGTCAGTGGCAAAACGGTGATTCCCCTTCTTCATCATCAGGGTATTGCCCGCATAGGTGCAGTAGGTAGAGTAGGTGGTTTGCCAGCTCCGATCCATGTAGATGCGCACCTTATCGATATCTTCAGAGCGGTTGCTGCCCTCTGAATGCAGGTTGGTGAAGAACTCGCCGCGCCGGGCCACTTCCTTGTCAAAATCGGCAAAGCAGTTGCGGTACAAAAGCTCTGCGGAATGGAGCACATAGGTGGAACTGGACATTTCAATGGCCGGAATGGAGGAGTGCGCGCCTACCGGGCCGCGGCTGTAAAAGCCGACAAAAAGCGTTTTGCCGCGCATGAGGCCGCGCATATGGTCGCGCATGTAGGCATGGGAGGTTTCGCGCGGCTCCTTTTTGGCCAAGGATGACATGCCCTCATCCGCATTGACGATGTAGAAGGTCTGGTTGATCATGCGGCCTTGGTCTTCGGGCAGATCAAAGTGGATGGTATGACCGGCCATGGCCAGTTCGCTCTCCTCACCCTTTTCCAGGCTCATCTTGCGGATTTTGGCGCAATCCTCCTCGCTGCCGGTGTTGATGAAGACCGCGTCCGGGTCGCACAGGGCAATGGCATTGGCAACCTTGAGCAGGGCCTCCTCGCAGGTGATCAAGCCAAGCCTGCGCTGATGCTCGGGGTTCAGTTTTTGTTGGAACAGCTCCTGTGCCTTGGCCATGGATTCAATTCCACCCAAGTCTGACAAAATATCTACACCTTGTTTATACTGCAGCATTGTATCCTCCCCGGATAGATGGAGTAAAAGCAAACAATTTGCTTATGGTATTCTGTTACACTTTTATACCGCTTTGAAAAAATGCGCAATTGACACTTCTTTCTCGCCCGTTTTTTTCAACATTTTGATGCAGCTGTTCAGATAGCATAGGTAAATGCATGACAGTGCTTGCCAGGTGAAGCCCGGCTGGTGTAAGAATACGAGTTTCATGTGCAGACGCGGCAGCTGTGCCTGCAACCTGTACCAAGGCCGTGTTGTTGTTTTTTTCCCGTTTTTCGTGAGTACTGACATGGGTTTCCGTTGTGGTATCGTTGGTCTGCCCAATGTGGGCAAGTCCACTATTTTCAATGCTCTGACCGCTGCCGCCATCCAGGCGGAGAACTACCCCTTTTGCACCATTGAGCCCAATGTGGGTATTGTGCCGGTGCCGGATGAACGGCTGGAAACCCTGGCCGTGCTTGCGCACACCAAAGTCAAGGTTGCCACCCAGATGGAGTTTGTCGATATCGCCGGCCTAGTTAAGGGGGCGAGCAAGGGCGAAGGGCTGGGCAACCAGTTTCTCGGCCATATCCGCCAGGTAGATGCCGTCATCCACGTGGTGCGCTGCTTTGAGGACGACAACATCATCCACGTGGACGGCAGTGTCGATCCTCTGCGTGATGTGGAGGTCATCTCCACGGAACTGATTCTGGCAGATCTGGAAACCGTGGAAAAGCGCCTTGTTAAATCCAGAAACCAGGCCAAGTCGGGTAACAAGCAGTTACTGGCCGAGGTGCAGTTGCTGGAACAGGTGCTGGCGCATCTCGACGGCGGCGAACCAGCCCGTACCTTTGCCTGTGCTGAAGGTCAGGATACGCGGGTTTTGCGCGAACTCTTTTTGTTATCGGCTAAGCCCGTGCTCTATGTGGCCAATGTGGATGAAACGGAACTGGCAGAAGGCAATGCCCATGTGCGCGCCCTTGAAGAACTGGCGACTGCTGAAAAGGCGCAACTGGTTCTGATTGCCGGGGCCATTGAGCAGGAGTTGAGCCAATTGCCCCCTGAAGAACAGCGGGAATATTTGCAGGAATTGAACATGGCCGAGCCCGGCCTGCACCGGCTGATCAAGGCGGGTTACAACCTGCTCGGTCTGATCACCTTCTTCACCGTGGGCGAGAAGGAAACCAGGGCCTGGACCATTACCCGCGGAGATAAAGCGCCGGCAGCGGCCGGGAAGATTCATTCCGATTTTGAGCGCGGCTTTATCCGTGCCGAAGTGATTGGCTATGCCGATTACGTGGCCTGTGGTTCGGAGGCGGCAGCCCGCGACAAAGGGTGGATGCGCTCGGAAGGCAAGGAGTATGTGGTGCGTGACGGCGACTGCATCCTTTTCCGCTTCAATGTTTAGGTAGCTCAGCAAATGTCTGTTGCACATGCTGCAAACCAAGGAGGTCCTGTGCCGCATTCATCCACCCAAACAAGCAAACAGGTCTTTATTCGCGATTTTAAGGAAAACCAGCAGATCAGCGAGGTGTTTCTGGTCAGCCGCTTTAGCCTTGCCGAAACCAAGGCAGGCAAGCCCTACCTTGCCCTTGGTCTGATGGACAAGAGCGGGGAGATCGAGGCCCGCCTCTGGGACAGGGCCGAACAACTCGCGCCGCTCGCCCAGGAAGGTTCTTTTATCAGCGTGCAGGCCACGGTAGATCAGTTCAACGGCCAACTCCAGCTCAAACTGCTTACACTTGCTGCAGCAAGTGAGGAAACACTTGCCCTCAACGATTTCTTCCCGGCCAGCCGCAGGCCGCAGAAAGAAATGATCCTGGAGCTGAAACGGCGTATCAAGTCCATTCAGGACGAGCCCCTGAGGCGTTTGCTGGAAACCATTTTTAAGGGCGATACTTTAAGCCGTTTTGCCCAGGCCCCTGCTGCCAAGAAGATGCACCACGCCTACCTTGGCGGTCTGATCGAACACACCCTGTCCATGGCGCACATGGCCGAGGCTGTGGCCGGACACTATGCGCTCATCAATGCGGATCTTTTGCTTGCGGGTGTGCTTTTGCATGACTTGGCCAAGATCGACGAGTTCGACTGCGAGCGCCCACCCTTCAATTACACTGATCGGGGCCGCCTGGTCGGTCATCTGGTGCTGGGCGTGGAGATGCTGCGCCGGGCCGCAGATACAGTAGACGGTTTGCCGCAGGCAACCGTGGATCAGCTTGCGCATCTTATTCTCAGCCACCATGGTCAGCTCGAATTCGGCTCGCCGGTCTTGCCCATGACGCCGGAGGCTATGCTCCTGCACCATATCGACGATATGGATGCCAAGATGAACTACATCGAAGGCTTGCAGGCCCAGATGCAAGGAGAGGAGCATCAGTGGACCGCCTTTCAGAGACCGCTGCAACGCTACCTCTACCTGTGCGGCAGCAGCGGCGATGATGCAGACGAAAATGCGCTTGCCGCCGCCAAAAAACGGCAGGTCAAAGACGATGCTGCTAGCCAGCAACAACTGCTCTGGGGTTGATGCTGGTGTTTTGGGTATTGAAGGCAGGACCAGCAGATTAGTTCTATGAACACCTTTTCCATCCTCGGCCAGGACAGAGCCATGCATCTGCTTGCCAGAGCCAGGGTCAGTGGCCGCATGGCCCACGCCTACCTCTTCACCGGGCCCGACGGCGTGGGCAAGGTGAGCCTGGCGCGTGAATTGGCCATGGCGTTGCTCTGTCGTCATGCCGAAGCGAAAGCCGGGGCTGCCGCTTGCGGCCTGTGCCCCTCCTGCATGCAGATGCAGTCCGGCAATCATCCCGACTTTATGGTGCTTGAGCCCGAAGGTCAGGGCATCAAGATCGATGCGATCCGCCAGATGAAGCAGGCGCTCGGTTTTCCGCCCCTGGCAGGTACACAGCGGGTGGTGCTGCTCAAAGAGGTGCATACCATGCGGCGCGAAGCGGCCAACAGCCTGCTTAAGATTCTGGAGGAGCCACCGCCGGGCAATCTTTTGCTCTTGACCGCCGACGATGACCAGGGCCTGCTTGCCACCATCCGTTCGCGCTGCCAGCATATTATCCTCCATGCCCTGCCGCTTGCCTTGGCGGCAGAAGTGATCAAACGCCACAAGCCTGAACTGAGCGAGGCTGACTGCCTAGCTCTGGCCGAATTGAGCGGCGGCTGCCCGGGTCAGGCCCTGCGCATGGAAGAAGAGACCATCCTTCCCCTGTATGAGGATCTGGTGTGCGTGCAGGAAACAAGGGGGCAGGGAAGTGCGGCCCAGGTGCAGAGCGCCCTTGCACTGGCAAGCCGCCTGCATGAGCACCGGGAGATGAGCGGGCTCATTCTGCACCTGTTGCGTCTGCTCTTGAAAAACACCCTGGCAGCCCGGCTGTGCGGAGGGGGACGCGAGCATGGCCAGGGCGATGTTATCCGTGCCGGGAGCACAGCCACCAGGCTTCAGACAAGAGAAGGCTGGAATGCGGAGCAATTATCTGCTAGACTGGACGCGATAGACAGAGCGGATCAGGCCTTGCAGAGAAACTGCAATCCGACCCTGGTCTTTGAAGTTCTGCTCCTGCAGCTCATCGGCACTTTCCCTTCTCTTTCTCCACAGGCATGAACGAACCCGGCAGCGAAGCACCTGGTGTCACGCTCAGGCATCATTACATCATCCGTTTCCGCACTGGTCTGCGCGAATACACGGCCTGCGCGGACAGCGCCGGCTTCCGCCGGGGTGATCTTGTCATGGTGCAGCTGGAACAGGGCCTTGAACCCGCCACCATCGGCGGCCGCATCTTCGCCCTGGCGCCGTCCGGTAAACAGGCAGACTGTCCCGAGATTGTGCGCCTGGCCACAGAGGACGAAGAGCGCCAGCTCCAGTTGGTTCTGATGCAGGAGCAGGAGGCCTTTTCCTTCTGTCAAGAGCAGGTTGAACATCTGCAATTAATCATGCACCTGGTGCGGGTGGAACGCTTTTTCAATGGTTCCAAAATCATCTTCTATTTTACCGCTGAAAACCGGGTGGATTTTCGCGAACTGGTTAAACTGCTGGTGCAGCAGTACCGCACCCGCATCGAGATGCGCCAGATCGGGGTGCGCCACGAAACGCAGATGCTGGGCGGACTCGGGGCCTGTGGCCGCGAACTGTGCTGCTCCACTTTTCTCAATGAGTTTGACTCGGTTTCCATAAAAATGGCCAAGGCCCAAGATTTGCCCTTAAATCCGGCAAAAATATCGGGCATCTGCAACCGTCTCCTTTGCTGCCTCACCTACGAATACGACTCCTACAAGACTATGAAGCGGCAGATGCCTAAAATAGGCCGCGTTATTCGGGTAAACGGCATCTCCTATCAGGTTACCCAGCAGCACCCCCTTGCCGGATCACTGTCCGTTACGGGCCCGGATGGCAGCCACAAAACGCTGCGAGAAGAGGAGTGGCGGCAGAGTGAAGAAGAAAACGCAGCCGCAGGCGCAAGATCTCAGGATCCGCAGGAGGCCGCAGGCGAAGAGCGCACCAGCCCGCCGCCGCCCCGACAGGGCCGCCGCAGAAGGCGTACACCATCAAAATAAGCAGGATTCCCTATTCTTTCAGACCGTGCAGCAACGCTAATGCCCACCTACATTACCACTCCGATTTACTATGTGAATGCCCAACCCCACTTGGGCCACGCCTATACCACTATCATCACCGACACCTACAGCCGATTCCGGCGTCTTGCCGGCGACACGGTTCGTTTTCAGACCGGCACCGATGAGCATGGCGAGAAAATTGCCGAGGCTGCTGCCAAGGCAGACAGCAGCCCCAGGGCGTACGTGGATACCATTGCCGCGCTTTTTCAGGAGACCTGGCCGCTTCTCAATGTGCAGCCGGATTATATTATCCGCACCACGGATGCGAATCATGTGGAAACTGTGCAGCGCATCCTCGATCAGGTGCACCGGCAGGGCGACATCTACTTTAGTGAATATGCCGGTCTGTACTGCCGGGGCTGCGAGCGTTTTCTCACCGACAAGGAACTGGTGGAAGGCAAGTGCCCGGATCATCTGGTGGAGCCGGAGCCGATCGCCGAGCAGAACTACTTTTTCCGCATGTCCAAATATCAGGACTGGCTGATTGATCACATCAAAAAACACCCGGAATTCATCACACCCGAGCGCTACCGCAACGAAGTGCTTGCCTTTCTCGATGAACCGCTGGAAGACCTCTGTATTTCCAGGCCAACTTCCCGCCTCACCTGGGGCATTCCGCTGCCCTTTGACCGGAACTTCGTTACCTATGTCTGGTTTGATGCCCTCATCAACTACCTGACCGGCATCGGCTACCCGGATGATCCGCTCTTTACCGAATACTGGCCGGTGGCGGAACATGTCATTGCCAAGGATATCCTCAAGCCCCATGCCATCTACTGGCCCACCATGCTCAAATCCATGGGGCTTGAGCCCTTCCGGCGCTTGCATGTGCACGGCTATTGGAATGTCGACTCCACCAAAATGTCGAAATCACTGGGTAATGTGATCAGGCCGCGCGAACTGGTGGAAGAGTACGGGGTAGATCCGGTGCGCTATTTTCTTTTGCGCGAGATGAGTTTCGGTCTGGATGCCTCCTTTTCAAGCGATGCCATCCTTGCGCGCCAGAATGCGGACTTGGCCAATGACCTTGGTAACCTTTTTTCCCGCTCGCTCACCATGATCGGCAAATATGCCCAGGGTCGCCTGCCGCGTCTGGGTACCGACCTTTTGCAAGAGGGTGACCGTGAACTGCAAGAGGCGCTGCAACACATGGCCACTGAATATGCGGCCGAGATGAACGCGTTTCGCTTCCACAAGGCACTGCAAAAAGTGTGGGAAGTGATCAGTTTGCTCAACCGCTACATCGTGGTCAATGCACCCTGGGAATTGGCAAAGGAGCCGCACCAGCAGGCGCGCCTGCAAACTGTGCTCGCCCTTTTGGGCGGCAGCCTGTGGATGATAGCCGTGGTGCTCAAACCGGTGATGCCGGAAACTGCCGAAAAAATGGCGCGAGCGCTCGGCATGGAGGAAGCCTTTTCTTCTGCTACTCTGGATAAGGTGGGTAACTGGGAGGCGGTTCCCCCAGAAGCAACTCTGGCTGAGGTGCCACAGCTTTTCCCCCGCATGGAAAAGAAGAAGGAAGCGGCCGCGCCTCCACAAGGCACCAAAAAGGCAGCTGCAAGCGGCCTCATCGATTTTGCTCAGTTCAAAGCACTGGAACTGCGGGTAGCGCAGGTTAAGGCAGCCCAAGCGGTGAAAAAATCCGACCGTTTACTGAAACTTACCCTGAACGCCCCGGAAGAGCGCACAGTGGTGGCCGGGATAGCCCAATCCTATACCCCGGAGGAACTGATCGACAAAAAAGTGGTGCTTGTCGCCAACCTGCAACCCGCCAAACTCATGGGGATTGTCTCCGAAGGCATGGTGCTGGCCGCCAAGGAACCCCTTGAAGATGGAACGGAGCGGTTGCGGCTGCTCTTTGTGGACCCGGCCATGAGCCCTGGCAGTACAATTTCCTGAACATCCTTTGCATGTATGGGCCGCCCTTGCTGTTAGGCGGGTTCATTTTTTCACTCTTATTTGGAGAACTCCATGTTCCTGCTCGGCAACTTCCTGCTTGCCTTGGCCAAGCTGATCAATATCATCCTCAGTGCCTACACTTGGATTGTCATTGCACGTGCGGTTATTTCCTGGGTGAATCCTGATCCTTATAACCCGGTGGTGCGTTTCCTGATCCAGGTGACCGAACCGGTGCTTTCACGCATCCGCAAGGTTATTCCGCCTCTGGGCGGGCTGGATCTGAGCCCGGTTTTACTGATTCTTGCCATTGTGTTTCTGCAGAGCTTTCTTGGGCCGACTTTGCAGCAGTTGGCGATGAGTCTGCAGTAAATGGGAACGGCTGTGCCGTATCTGACGGTTCAGACAGATGGTTCTCTTTTGCTGCGTCTCCATGTGCAGCCGCGCGCAGCCCAGAACCGGATTGCGGGATTGCAGGGCGAGGCGCTGAAGTTGAGGCTCTCTGCCCCACCTGTCGACGGCAAGGCCAACAAGGCGGTACTCGCCTATCTTGCCAGTCTGCTCTCTTTGCCCAAGAGCGCTCTCAGTTTGAAAAGCGGGCAGCAGAGCCGTCAGAAAACCGTGCGCATCACCGGAGCCGGTGAAGCGTTAATCCGGCAGATTCTTGCACCATACTGCTGATATGGTTGACAGTGTCAATAGAAAATTACTGCCCCTTGATTCTTATAT
>JAUNUN010000071.1 GCA_030538155.1 bacterium | reverse complement strand
CTACGAAAAGACCGATTTATCGTACATGGCTTTGAGCTCATTAGCGGCGGCTATGGTCGTGTTGAACAAAGTGAAAGCTATTTATAGATAAGCACTAAAGACATCGCCAAAGCAGCCAAACTTTTGCAAGAGCTGGAGGATTGAACCATGACTCTTAAAACCACGCCATTTGACGTTGCCGAACACTTGGAGACCGATGAGGACATCAGTCTGTTTTTGCAGGCAGCTCTTGAAGAAGGCTCCGAGGAAGAATTCATCCATGCCCTGAACACCGCAGCCCGTGCCAAGGGCATGACAGCCATTGCCAAAGAGGCCGGACTCACCAGGGCAAGCCTATACAAATCTCTAGCCAGCGGTGGCAAGCCGCGTTTTGACACCATCGCCAAAGTTACTCGTGCGCTTGGTTGCAGGCTCAGTATAGAGCGCCATGCAGAAATGTGAGCAGGCACACTAACCCTTGCTCCACATTCACACGCCCTCTGCCACCAGTCTCTCTGTGGTTATGTGTTCAAGCCTTCCGGCGTGGGATACTCCCAAGGTGGGATAGTCTCACTTTGTTGCCCGGTGTTTTCCTGGTAATGAAAACATAAATATGCCCTCCATAGGTGCTGCCAAAACTGCCAAAAGCCCTTTTGGCAGTTTTGGCAGCAGTGATGGTAGGCGTTTTCAAGATAACGTGTTTTGTTATCCCACCCTGCCCATCATGAGAATCAGGCTATCCAAGCGAGTACTTTTTTAGGGTTGCCGCTGGCAACTTTTGGCAACTTTCGACCAATTCGCCAAGTATCAACCCAGCAACATATCAGCTGAACATTTCCCGAATTTTCGGGAAGCCCCAGACCGGCAGGGATTCAGCTTTCTTTAGTCCCGTGCAAAACACAGCATATAGGCGTTTTTAGCATTCACACCACAATATGTTGTGTTTTAAGGCTTTTCTGTCAGGTGGTCGAGGTAAGGGCGGGTTGCTTACGTCTGCTTGAAAAAACTGGTAATTACTTCAGACAGCTTCAGGTTTTCTGCGCCAATAAAAAGGCGGCGTCCCGTTTGGTATGCGGATGAGAAGGGGAGTTTTTTGACACGGTACGCGCGCGAGCCTTGGGACAAAGGGTGCCATTTCAAATGTGGCCCTTCCGAGTTGCACGACCACGAGGTTTGCGAACCTGCAACAAGCTTTCTTGGTGTCAGCCCCTAGAATTGGAGGCGTTAATCGGCGCACTTCTACGCCGATCCAATAGCGGCCAAGCGGAATACCACCTCTAAAGTGAGGGATTTAACCCTGGTTTTAATTTCCTCATTTTGAGGTAAAGCGGTGATTCAGATAGATACTATCTAATACTGCCTGAACACAGGGGTGAACCGACAGAGGGAGGAATGGGCATATCCAAAACATATACCCTTGATGGGGAATTCCCACAATTTGTGGGATTTAACGGCACTGCGGGCTTTATGGCTGAGTTCAGCAAAACTGAAGTCAGGTACGCCGATCTACACAAACCTGACTGTAACTTTGTTAAAGTCAGGGATATGCAGATATACGAAAAACCGGCAACCTCCAACCTGTCTGGAAACACTCCAGGGGAAGGAAGCCAACCGGCTTTTCGTTCAGTCAAAGTTCCGTGGCGGAAGGCGTTTTCTCTCTTTGATGAAGTCTATTAGCATCATGTGTGGCGCGGGCGCTTACTCTTCATTTCCATCAGACGACTCACGGTACCACCTGAAGCCATACCCAGCACAAAACGACGCTGCGCTGACAAGAATGGTTGAACCAAGCTCTTTTAACAACTCGGCATTGCCGGTGTACAGCGCAACGATACCAAACCCGCAGACCGCCACAATACCGACCAAGATTAACCAGAAAACCTTGCCCTAGACATAAACGCCATGCTGCCTATCGCCAATTCTATCACGCTCAGCCGCCGCTATGCTGAGTTTGCTCAGTTCGGTAGTATGCTCAAGTTCTCTAGCTGCAATCTCCAGTTCCGCAGCCTTGTTGTCAAGAAGTCTGGCCGCAAACTCAACAGGCTCCTGATAGGATTCGGGCTCGTTTGTACTCACCTGGAGAACCACGCCCTCTTATATGTGAGCACAACCTTGCCAAAATGCTTGTCGCCCAACCTGGGCGCGACAAAACGCACGGAAGCCACATTGGCCCTCTCTTCGGCATTGAGGCGAAGAAAGGCCTCCGGAGTAACGATTTTGGCTTTACGTTAGTGTAAGTTAGTGAGTTTATTCATGTTTTTTGCTGAGTTCATCTTGGTGTTGCTCAAGGCATTGGCGAACAGAATGCTCCTTTTGAGAACATTATTAACCATTTTTACCAGAATATCCCCGCAGGTAAAGCAAAACCTGAAACGTCGCTTGTCAGTCCAGCAGATTGAAGCATTGAAGGCGGAAGTAAGCGGAGGGAAAGGCGTTCCTCTTGAGATGCACCACTCATGCCGGGATTTATGAGGTTTGCCGCACAGGACATAGCCCATACATAGCCCAAAAGAAAAAGGACTCACGACGAGTTGTCGTAAGTCCTTGATTTTGGAGCCGATAACCAGACTTGAACTGGTGACCTACTGATTACGAATCAGCCGCTCTACCAAGCTGAGCTATATCGGCTTTTTTCTTGATGTGCGTTGCGGCATGCTATCGCATGGGGAATTGAGTTTTCATGTATCAGGTTTGTGGTATAGTGTCAAGATTATGCCGCATTTTAGAAAGCTCTCACTCAGATACCTGCTCTTTTGTTGCCTCTGTCTCGCCCTCTGTGGCGGCACGGCATCTGTTTTTGCCGGCGAAGCCCAGCCGGAACATACTCCTGAAAAAATAGCGCCTGCAAACGCATCCGGCTGCCTGAGCTGTCATGATACCATGCAGCTTGATCGGCACCATGCCTTTGCCTGCACCGAGTGCCACGGCGGCAATGCGGCGGAAAGCGGCAACAAGGATTTGGCGCACACGAGTCTCATTGCCCAGCCCGCCCATCCCAACCACATGCAGGCAAGTTGCGGTCGCTGTCATCCGGCACAGGTGGCCTCGGCAAGCAATTCCTCTCACTTTACCCTGGCAAACAAGATCAACAGTATTCGCGCCCACTTCGGCAGTAATGACAAACCGACCCGGCCCGAGGCTGTGCCGATCTCCACCTCTGCAAACGCCATCACCACAGAAAAGGTCTTAAGTGATGATATGCTGCGCCGAAGCTGTTTGCGCTGTCATGTTTACTCGAAGGGGGATAGCTACAGCGCTGTGCGTCATGGCAGTGGCTGCGCGGCCTGTCATCTGGCTTTTACCGACGGCAAGCCGGTGGATCACCGTTTTCAGTTGCCTAATGACAAGAATTGCCTGAGTTGCCACTACGGCAACTACGTGGGCAACGACTACTATGGTCGCTACGAACACGATTTGCCCTACGAATACCGTACGCCCTACACCGCCTCTACTGAGACCGGTTTTCCGCCCAGGCCTTACGGCGTGGAATATCATGACCTGGTGCCGGATATTCATCAGCAGCGCGGTATGGTCTGTCGCGACTGCCATCAAGGCTTTGTGCATGGAGCTGCAAAGCAGACGGTGACGTGCCGTACTTGCCACGATTGGAAACCTGCTGAAAACTCACCAGCCCTGGGCAATGTGCGTGTTCGTGAAGGAAAATTGCTGCTCACCGGCCTTGCCGACGGTAAGGAGCATTTGGTGCCGCAAATGCAGCATCCGGCCCATCAGGAATTCGGACAGCGGGCGGATTGCCAGGTCTGCCACGCCCAGTGGAGCTATAACGACACCACCACCCATCTACTGCTCTCCTATGATGACGACTATGATCCCTGGTTCTGGCTGACTGTGCAGGGTAGTTCCGAAGTGGAAAAGCGGCTGGAAGACGGCCTTTACAGTTACCAGGCCGAGGAAGGCCCAGCCATGCGCGACGGCCTCAGCGGCGAAGTCAGACCGGGCATGTGGTACAAGGGCTATACCGAGCGTCGCTGGGAGCGTATGCTGATCGGCAAGGATAGTAGCGGCATGCTCAGGGTGTTGCGGCCCGTTTTAGATTTGCGCCTGTCCATGGCGGATGAGGATGGTGAGCCGCGTTTTGACAATGTGCGTGGTAAAGACGACGGCCTCAGGCCCTATACACCGCATACCACCGGCCCGGCCGGGCTTTTCTACCGGGACCGCCTGCAAGGGCTCTCTTCTCCCTGAACGCCATAGCCATTTGCCATGCGTTTCCCCTTTGTCTTGCAACTGGGCCTCTTGTGCTTTCTGCTGTTGCCGTTTTGCCTGAGCGGCTGCGGCAGCAAAAAAATCCCGTCCAAACCGCATATCAGCACCACCGCCAAGAAAAAGCCGCGTACTCCTGCCACCCAGCGACCCTATGTGATTAACGGCATCACCTATTATCCCATTCCCTCGGCCGTGGGCTACCGTGAGCAGGGCCTGGCCTCCTGGTACGGGGAGCCGTTCCATGGCCGCCGCACCTCAAACGGCGAAGTCTACAACATGTTCGGCCCAACCGCGGCCCACAAAACCCTGCCCATGCAGACCATGCTCTTGGTGCGCAATCTGGATAACGGTCGCAGTACCGTGGTGCGCGTCAATGACCGCGGCCCCTTTGTGCGCGAGCGCATTATTGATTTGAGCTATACCAAGGCCAAGGAACTGGGGGTGGTTGCCAGGGGCACGGCACGGGTGGAAATTGTGGCCCTGGAAGCGGTTGAGGCAAGCTCAGCCCCGACTGTGGCCGTGGCCCAGCCCGCGCAAAGGGCCCAGGCCGGTACAGCTAGGCCGCAGCCGGCGCAACCAGGACAGGAAATAACAGAGCCACCCAGGCCGGCTCCCAAGCCCAAACAGCCGGCACCTGATTTTGACCGGGGTAACTTCTTTGTGCAGGTGGGTGCGCACGAGCGCATTGAGGATGCCCGCATCCAGGCCGGGAAATTTGCAAAATTGGGACGGGATGTGGTGATTCAGCAGTATCCTGCTGCCGGGATGAATCTCTATCGGGTGCTGGTCTTTGCCAGCAATTCACTGCGCGAGGCCAAGCAGTACGAGGCCCAGATGCGCCAGGCCGGTTACAAGTACACTCTCTTACTGGCTCGCTAAGGCGCTAAGGCCTGCTCCACGGTCCGCACTTGCGCCAAAAACCGACGCATCAGGGTATGATTTTTGATGCCGGGCGCATCTTCCAGGCCTGAGTTGGCATCAAGTCCATACATAGCGGGTACCGCTCGGATGGCGGCCTCCACATTGCCGGGGTGCAGACCGCCTGCCAGCAGAAAAGGTTGATTGAGTTCAAGGGATGGGATCAGTGCCCAGTCAAAGGCTTCGCCCGTGCCGCCATGGGTTTTAGGTGCATAGGTGTCGAACAGAAGGGCGCTGGTGCAGCTGGCGTAGGCGGCAGGGTTCAGACCGTTTTCTCTGGGCCCGCCCACCTGGAGTGCCTTGATGAGCTTGCAGGTGGGCGCAGCGGCGCGCAAGTTTTGGCAATACGCTGGTGTTTCCTTGCCGTGCAACTGGGCATACTCAAGCTCGCATACCTCTATAATGGCCGCTGCCCGCGCCGGATCCATATTGACAAAAACCCCGACTGCAGCCACAAAGGGCGGCAGCCCGGCAATAATCTCCTTGGCCTTTTCCGGGCTGATCGAGCGCGGGCTTTTTTCGTGAAAGATAAAGCCCAAGGCGTCCACCCCGGCCTCGGTCGCGCACAGGGCATCGGCCAGGCGGGTCATGCCGCAGATTTTAACCCGGATGCGCTGCATCTTTACACCGAGGTAAATTCCTGCAAAAGTGTGCCGCTACTGCCTGAGCGCATCAGGCTTTCGCCGATTAAGGCTGCATCAATATTTGCCTTTTTCAGGCGCAGAATATCTTCCAGCTTGGTAATGCCGGATTCACTCACCACCGGAATCCCTTCTGGTACCAATGCCTTGAGCCGGAAGCTGGTGTCCAGATCAACCGTAAAGTCGTGCAGATTGCGGTTGTTGATGCCGATGAGCCGGGCACCGCTCACCAGGGCCTGGCCCAGTTCTGCTTCGTCGTGCACCTCCACCAGGGCGTCCATGCCCAGACCCTCGGCCTGCTCCCTGAAACCCTGCAACTGTGCAGGGCTTAAAATGGCTGCGATCAGCAAAATGGCGTCAGCCCCGGCACGGTGCGCCTCCTCGATCTGCAGGGGATCGATGATGAAATCCTTGCGCAGCACGGGCAGATCAACCTCTTTCCGGATACGGATGAGAAAATCCAGCTCGCCCTGGAAAAAGTGGCGGTCAGTAAGCACAGAGATGGCTGCAGCCCCGTTTTCTTTATAATGTTTTGCCACCTGGACCGGATCAAAATTCGGCTCGATCAAGCCCTTGGAAGGCGAGGCCTTTTTCGCCTCCGCAATAATGGCCACCCCAGGCTTGGCAGTGAGTGCGCGCATAAAGCCACGGGGCGCATCCACGGCCGTTGGCGCAGGCAGGCCCTGTCGCCGCAGTTCCGCCACTTCCTCGTGTTTTTTAGCGACAATGGTATCTAAAATAGTTGCCATATCTTTTCCTTATGCCTGCGAAAATTGAACCAGAGCCTCCAGCTTGGCCATGGCTGCGCCGGATGAAATGACCTCGCGGGCAAGGGCGATACCGCCGGGAATGTCCTCAGCCTTGCCGGCCGCCATGAGCGAGGTGCCTGCATTGAGCAGCACCATGTCCAGCTTGGCCCCCGGTTCGCCGCGCAGCACGGCCCGCACCTGAGCCGCTGACTCGGCAGCACTTGCGCTGCCCTTAATATCGGCCATGGTGGCGCGCTTCAGGCCCACATCTTCCGGCTGCAGCACCATTTCATGCACCTGGCCTTCATAACCGTCGGCAATGTGGGTTGCACCGGTAACGGTCATCTCATCGAGCCCGCCTTCGCCCCACACAATCACTGCCCGCCGCATACCCAGGCGCAGGAGCACTTCGGCCAGAACCTTGGTCAGCGCAGGGTCGAACACGCCGGTCAGCTGTACGTTTGCGCCTGCCGGATTGGTCAAGGGGCCAAGAATGTTGAAGATGGTGCGGATACCGATATCCCGGCGCGGGACAATGGCGTACTTCATGGCCCCGTGCATGAGTGGGGCAAAGAGAAAACCGATGCCCAAGCTGCCCACGCTCTCCGCCACCTTTTCCGGGGCAAGGTTCAAATTGACGCCCAGGGCCTCGATTACATCGGCGCTGCCGCAGTGGGAGGACACCGCACGGTTGCCGTGCTTGGCCACGGGCACGCCTGCTGCAGCAATGACAAAGCTTGAGGTGGTGGAGATGTTGAAGCTGCCTGAGCAGTCGCCGCCGGTGCCGACTATATCTACCAGCACCTCGCCCTTGTGGGTTTGCACGCCGGTGTCGACAAAGACCGCCTTGTCGCGCATGGCCCGGGCCGCGCCTACGATTTCGTCCACGGTTTCTCCCTTCATGCGCAGGGCCGTGATAAAGCCGCCGATCTGGGCGGGCGTGGCCTCACCGCTCATGATTTGGCTCATCACCTTGTTCATCTCGCGCTCGGAGAGATCCTCCTTTTCAACAACCTTGGCTATGGCTTGCTTGATCATATGATGTCCTTGTAGTGCTCAGGGCTTTTTAGCCTATTAGAAGTTGTGCATAATCAGGGCGCAGGAAAGTGTGCAGCAGTTGCAGGCCCTCTGCGCTCATAATGGATTCCGGATGAAACTGGATGCCCTCCACCGGCAGACTGCGATGGCGCAGGCCCATGATCACGCCGTCATCTGCACTGCGGGCGCTGACAACCAGTTCTTCCGGCAAAGAGGCTTCCTCCACCACCAGCGAATGGTAGCGCATCGCGGTTAAAGGGGAGGGCAGGCCGGTGAATACGCCTTTGCCGTCGTGGTTGACCTCGCTTGTTTTGCCGTGCATGGGCCGTTCTGCCCGCACCACCTTAGCGCCAAAGGCCTCACCAATGGACTGGTGCCCCAGGCATACACCTAAAACCGGCAGTGCCGGCTGCACCTGGCTGCAGGCCAGGATGGCCTCAACCGAAATACCCGCTTCCTTCGGCGTGCAGGGGCCGGGAGAAACGAGCAGCCGTTCGGGCCCCAGTGCCAAGAGATCGGGTACTGAAATAGCGTTGTTGCGGATAACCCGCACTTCCGGCGGCTGCCGGCCAGGTGCGGCATCAGGCGGAGCCGTGCCCAGCAACTGCACGATGTTGTAGGTGAAGGAGTCGAAATTGTCTATCAGAACCAGCATGGTTTAAAGCCCCTGTTCGGCCAGTTCCACTGCCCGGAGCAGGGCCCTGGCCTTGTTGATGGTTTCCTCGTATTCCTTCTGGGCGTCGGAATCGGCCACAATGCCCGCACCCGCTTGTACCCACAGGGTAGTGCCGGTATGCACGCAGGTGCGCAGGGTGATGCAGAAATCCATGTTGCCGGAAAAGCCGAAATAACCGACCGCGCCCGCATAGGGACCACGCCGGGCCAGTTCCAGCTCGTCGATGATTTCCATGGCCCGGATCTTGGGCGCGCCGCTGACCGTGCCTGCCGGGAAACAGGCGGCAAAGACATCGAACTGATCTTTATCCGCAGCCAGTGCTCCGCTCACGCCGGAAACCAGGTGCATGACATGGCTGTAGCGCTCTACTACCAGAAGATCATGCACCTGCACCGTGCCCAGGGCCGCCACCCGGCCCACGTCGTTGCGACCCAAATCCACCAGCATGAGGTGCTCGGCCCGTTCCTTGGGATCAGCCAGTAACTCCTGTTCCAGAGCCAGGTCTTCCTGCAGGTTTGTACCGCGCACCCTGGTGCCTGCAATGGGCCGCAGTTCGATTTGCCCCTCTTCAAGCCGCACCAGAATTTCCGGTGAAGAGCCAACCAGGGTAGCCCCATTTTGCCGCAGACAGAAGAGATAGGGGCTTGGGTTGACGTGGCGCAGGGCCCGGTACAGGCTGAATGGGCGAATATGGGCCTCTGCCTCGAAACGCTGGGACAGCACCACCTGGATGATATCACCTGCCAATATATATTCCTTGGCCCGCTCCACCATGTTTTTGAAGGCTGCTTCTCCGGTGTTGGAATTGAACTGATGCAGCCCGCCTGAACGCTGCTCCACAAAGGCAGGCGGCACCGGCCCGCGCAACTGCGCGGCCACGGTATCGATGCGGGCGCAGGCCTCGGCATAGAGGGTCGCAGGGGCGCTGTGACCATCGTTCCACACCGTGCACACAATGCTCAGCCTTTGCTTGAGCTGATCGTGGATGAGGAGAATCCTGGGGATGAAGAGGGCGCTGTCCGGCAAATCCTGCTGAGCATGCCGGTCCGGCAGCTTTTCCACAAAGCGCACCATGTCATAACCCAGATAGCCCACCAAGCCGCCGTAAAAGCGGGGCAGGCCCTCCGGTTCAGCCACGCTGAAGGAGGCCATCAAATCACGTAAAATAGTGAGCGGATTACCGCTTTGCTGCACCGCCTCCCGATCGGCCAGGCCGGGATAGTCTATGGTGCAGGTTTCGCCCTGGCTGGTGAAGGTAAGGAGCGGGTCAAAGCCGATAAAGGAGTAGCGGCCCCATTTTTCGCCGCCCTGCATGGATTCAAAGAGAAAAACATGCTCGCTGTTCTCGCAGACCTTAGCAAAAAGGGTGAGCGGGGTATCCAGGTCGGCAATCAGGGTGCGGTGCACCGGTATCAAGTTGTGGCTGGCCAGGGCGCGGGCAAAGGCGGCCGCGTTGGGTTCGGCAAGGGATGCGGAAGTGTTCATGCAGCAAATATCATTTTGAAGAGACGAATAGAGAACCCGGCAATTACTGAGGTACCGAGGCTGCCAAGGCAGGCGCAGCGCCGGACAGGCGGCACTATACCGTTTTCAGACAATATTTTGGTGCGATTTGTTGCCGAATAAGGAAAAAAACAAAAATGAGAAGGGCGGCTGAGCTGCCGGCGGCGGATAGTGCATGCTCACAATGTATTGGAATAAAAGGAAAATATAAAATGACCGTTTGCGGTCGCAATGCAGCCTTGCTGAGAGAGGGTATCCTGCCGCAAATATAAGCAACCGAATTGCGATTGTATTATCACCAAATTAAA
>JAUNUN010000070.1 GCA_030538155.1 bacterium | reverse complement strand
AATTTGATCTTGCGTACAAATATAAGCATTAGGCTGAAGATTGTTAAGAACCACTCAAATTAAATAAACAACAAAAAACGCCGCCTCAAATGAGGCGGCGCACGGAATGCTACAGTTGCCGGCCAGGGAAATTAAATACCGTCAGCTACAACCGATCCCGGCCCAGCCAGCGGGCGGAAGCTTTTCTTGGTGGCTCCGCAGCTCGGGCAAACCCAGGTATCAGGCACATCTTTGAATGCCACCCCTGCCTTGATTTCTCCCTTGGGGTCACCCTTGTCCGGATCATAAATCCAGCCGCAGTTGCTTATCTGGCACTGATACATTTCCTCTGGTTTAGCCATGTCAATCCTCCTGGTTAGTCGTTAATGCCTGACTGCCGACCGTATCATCCTTCCATGCAGACGCAGAACAAGGACTGCTTCCCATCTACCTGTGGCTGCATTATCCGGCCGGCAATTCACAGCAATGAGCCAACATGCAGTTTTTCTGATTCTTTTTAGATGGTGTATGTGTATAAGTAGTCAGCCCGCACTGTGAAGTCAACCATTGCCGGATCAAAAAACATCGGGTCGGCCCGGATGCGGAACCGCTCCGGCATGAAATGACGACGCAACCCTGCTTGAAGACACCGCATTGGCCTATGAACAAAGGCAGTAAAATTCCACGACCAGTTATTTTCTTCAAAATCGCTGTAGCGATGGCTGCGGCCTTTCTCTTCCTGGGCGGCAGCCTCATTGCCGTTTCAAACTTTCTGATTACCCAAAAACTGCACGAGCAGGAGAGACAAGAAACTGCCTACCTGGTGGAGCGTAGCCGCAATGCCCTCAAGGTACGAGAAAAAACCCTGCATGCCCTGGCCGGCCGTTTGGCGCAGAGCAAGGCTTTGCGTACTGTCCTGGCTGTCAATGCGGATCACAGCGCCGGCTTCGACACAGATCTTGTCGGCCTGAAAGAGAGGACCGGCTCAGACCTGTACGACTTCATTCTTTTTTTCAATGAAGATGGGAAGTTGACTCATGAAGAAGCGGTTGTCATTGTCACGGCGCAGGGCCTCCGCAACGCCGAGACCACTGTGCAGGAAGTGGCGCAATTGGCTGCCCCAATCAAAGAGCGCCTGGCCGCAGAAGCCACTTCCTCCATGTCCGGCCTGTTCCTGCCCAAAAGCGGCATCCCTGTTCTACTCGCAGCAGCGCAGGTGGTCTCGGTGCAGACAGATAACGCTGCAACATCAGCACGATCAACAGGGTTGCTTATACTGGGCAGCTACCTTGATCATGCCTTAACCCGCACCATCAATGCCGAAAACGAACTAACCATGCGTTTAGGACCGGTCAGCCGCATGCAAACTCTGGCCGATTCCCAGACGATCAAGGAACATTTTGCCTACCATGGCAACGATATCTTGATCACGCCGATAGATGCCTACACCAACGCCGGTTATAGCGGGTTGGCCGATATTTTCGACCAACCCGCCCTGATTCTTGAAGTGAATCGAAACAGAACGATTTATCAGCAGGGCATGGCCCTGTGGCGGCTGGTTCTTGCTGCGGTGCTGGCGGTTCAGTGCGCACTTCTGCTGCTCCTACTCATACTCCTGCACCGCATGGTGTTCAGGCGTCTCAACCGGCTTGCCCTGGATATTGAGGCCCTTGCCGCTGTCGGCCATGCAGGCTCCCGTGTGCACGCGCAGGGTAACGACGAAATCTCTTGGCTGGCGCGGCATCTCAACGACATGCTGACCACCCTGGATCAATGCCAGGCCTGGCAAAGCGATACTGAACTGCACTTAAGCCAGGTACTCAACTCCATTCAATGCGGGGTCATGGTAGTTGATGCAGCCAGCCGCACCATTGCCGGCATCAACGCCAGTGGCGCGGCCATGGTCGGCCTTGCGCCACAGGAGATTACCGGCAAGCTCTGCCATCAGTTTCTTTGCCCGACAGAATGGCAATCCTGCCCGGTGGTGGATTTCAAGGAGCGGATCAATCTAAACGAACGCGTCCTCCTGCGCGCGGATGGTACGCAAATACCAATCCTGAGAAGTGTGGCAACCGTGGAAAAAGAGGGCAAGCGCCTGCTCATTGAAAGTTTTATCGATATCAGCAAGCGCAAGCAAGCTGAGGAAAATCTCAGGCAGAGCGAGAGCAGATACCAGCGCTTTTTTGAAGAAAATCTGGCCGGTAGCTGCATCTGGACGGTTGATAGCGTGATTTTAGATTGCAATCCGGCCTTTGCCCAACTCCTTGGTTACGACACCGTGGAGGCAGCCAAAGAGGCCGGTATGCAGAAACACTGCTATTTCAGGGATCAGCGGGAAGAAATGCTTGCCTTACTGACGGGCAAGCAATCAGTGGAGCGCCAGGAATGCACCTTGCGCCACAGAAACGGCACGGCTGTGTACTGTGTGGCCAATATTTACACGCAGTGCGGCAGTGATGGCACGGTACGGGAAATACGCGGGTATTTTTTTGACGACACCAAGCGTATCCTGCTCGAACGACAGAATCAGCAGCTGGGGAAAATGGATGCTCTCGGTGCTTTGGCTTCAGGCCTAGCCCACGATATCAACAACATTTTAGCCAGTGTGCAGGGCAATGCAGATTTTGTCTGCGCCACCATGGGAGATGCCCTGCCCGCATCTGCCCGGCGCGCCCTGGAAGATATCCTTAAGGCGGGCGAACGGGCCCAAGGCCTGACCAGCCAGGTGCTTGCCTTTGGCAGACCCCAGGATAAACCTGCACAAACAGTGTGCCTTGCAGAGATGCTCGATGAAACCCTGCAGATTTTGGCCGCGACCCTGCCGGAAAATGTGCGACTTGATGCGCAGATTCAATCCCGGGGCTCCACGCTGGCGGGCGCAAACGAACTGCATCAGGTGATTATGAATCTCTGTGTCAATGCGGTTCAGGCCATGGAAGCACAGGGTGGGACTCTTCGTATCGTCCTTGATGAAGTGGATCAGTCAGAACCTCGTTTTGTGCCTACCGGCTGCTCGGCTGAACGCATGCTGCGCCTGCGCATTGACGATACCGGCTGCGGCATTGCACCCCATCTTGTGGAACGCATTTTTGATCCGTTCTTTACCACCAAAACCAGGGAAGTGGGGAATGGTCTGGGCCTGTGGCTGGTGAAAAGTCATATAAACGCCATGCACGGGCAAATTTCGCTCCAGTCAGAGCCTGGTCAAGGGACTTCCTTTATCCTCACCCTCCCTCTATGCAGCGAGCCCCAGCTTGCCCCTGTCGTAAAAACGCCGGCTCTGCCCCTGGGTCATGAACGAATAGCTCTGGTTGACGACAACCCCTTTGTGCTTGAAGTCTGCTCTGCCATGCTGCAGCAGCTCGGTTACAGCGTACAATCCTTTGCACAGGCCGATGAAGCACTGGCCGCGCTGAAGAGCGGAGCTACTCCAGTTGACCTGCTCATCGCGGACAACAACATGCCTGAGATGGACGGCTGCACCTTGGTTCGCCGTCTGCGGGAGAATGGATTCGACTTCCCGGTTCTTCTCTGTCTGGAGACGGGAAATTCTGTGAACCTAGAAGAGGCCGGCATAAACGGCATTCTCCATAAACCCGTGGATATGGAAAAATTGGCAAAAAGTATTCACCTTACCCTTGATAGCGGCCGGACTTTTGCTGATAATGCACAAATGTAATATTGCGTGCGCAGGAAGAACGGCAGGGTTTTCCAGGAATTGAGTATCAACTGCACGTTCCGCAGATAGCCCCAAAAACACGCCTTTTTCCCATAGTAGAAAGAGGGGAAGTGCTCCTGTATACCGCACATAAAAGTTCGGAAAAATTTTCATTGAACCTCGCAAAACGATCTGCTTGAATCACAAAAAACAGGAGACACGCATGAAAAAAATGGAATGGGGCCCGGCTCTTGAAACCGGGATTCAGGAAGTCGACACGCAGCACAAACGCATCGTCAATCTGGTCAACCAGATGCAGGAAGCCCGGTTGAACAAGGATATGGAAACGGTTGCCTCGGTGATCACCGAGATGGTAGACTATACCCTCTCGCATTTCGCCTTTGAAGAGGCCCTAATGGAAGAAGCAGGCTACCGTTTTCTGGTGCCGCACCGGCGGGTGCACGAGTTGTTTGCCATGAAAATACCTGAATTCCAGGCACGTTTTGAGGCTGGTGAAGATATAACCGAAGAACTGCACACTATGCTGGTTCGCTGGCTCTACAACCATATCCGCGGCGATGATCAGGGCTATGTCGAGTCGGTGCAAAAATTTCTCCATAAAAATATCGTACCCAGCTACGAAGACCATACGCAGCATGCAGCCGTGCAGGAAATACAGGTCCACCGACCGCAAGGTTTTTTTGCTCGCTTAAAGCATGCCTTTTTCTCTAACCGCAATCATATTTAAGCAGGTGCAGATTTCAGCTCCATGCTTGATGCCATGGAGTTTTGGTGACTGAAAAACACATCATACAGGAGCATTCAGACGAGTGCTCCTCCCCTCTTCCTGCATCAAAGGCTGAAGCCGGCGCGGTAAAGGCCGGCAAGGGCAAAGGTACTCAAACTCCGGCAGAAACAAAGACGACCGCTCCCAAAAGGCCCGCCTCCAAAAAACGCCCGGCCGGTACAAAAAAAACTGCCGATTCTGCGGCTAAATCCGTAAAAAAGTCTGCGCCGAAAAGAAAAAAGCGATCCCGTAAAGATAAAAAAGGCCGCTCGCTTGGCCTGCACATTGCCCTGACCAGCCTTGAAATAGGGGCTCTGCTGGTTGTAGGGGTTGCAGCGCTGATGATTCTGTTCGGTTACGGCGGTCAGTACCTCACAGGCACCAGTTTTCTCTACAACCTTTTGCCCTTTGCCCTCGCGGTTGTCTTGATCGTTTTGATTGGGGCCGTGTTTCTGCACACCTGGCTGCGGCTTCGCGCCGGACTCGTTCGCCTGCATCCGGCGTTAGCGCCGCTTTTGGCTTTCATCCTGGCAATCGGCACCGGCATCCTGCTGCATGGGCAACACTTTGCCCGGCCTCTGGCGCAATTCCGCCTGCTGGTGGGCGGCACTGCCGAGATGCGTACCCTCACCCTGAGGCACCAAATCTTTGCCGCCTATCGTCGCCTGAATGCAAACGAAATGGCAAAGATGCTGGTGCGGGCCCAGATCTACGCCGCAGACATTGTTGATGCGGCCCGTATTTTCGGCATTGATGTTGATATCCTCAACGGCCTGGCAGCAGCAGAATCTTCCTTTTATCCGCGCACCAGCGCCGATGGCGGCCAGGGACTGTTCCAAATTACCAGCATCCCTACCCAGGCCCAAGAGCGGGCGCTGGAACATCTCGACAGCCATAAAGCCGACATGGCCCTGCACCGGCACAATACCTTTGCGGCAGCCGCAACCTTGCGCTACTATCTCAAACAGATGAACGGCAACATGGTGCTGGCGCTCCTGGCCTACAACATCGGCCCGGCCAATGGCGGCCTGCGCCATATCATGGAGCGCTACGGCGCCACGGATTTCATCACTCTCCAGCCCTATCTGCAAGAAAAACCAAGAAACTACCCGGTACAAGTGCTGTCCTTTGCCCTGGCCTTCCGCGTCAACCGGATGGAGCAGCGCCTTCTGCCCTACGAAGAAGGGCTCAATGCCATCCGCGTACAGCACATCGGCATTCCAGGGCTGTGAAGGCACTGACCAGCTACCGGCACAGCGTTTCAGCGGACCAGTACCCATTCTCTATTTGAGGATCGATCATGCTCCAATTTTCTGTGAATCCAGAGCTTTGTATTCAATGCGGCGCCTGCAGCGGCGATTGCCCGACAGGCATCATCACCATGATTGCGACTGGCCCGGTCATTGCTGCCGACAAAGAGAGCTTATGCTACCGCTGCCAGCACTGCCTGGCCGTCTGCCCTACCGGCGCGCTGTCGATACTTGGCTTACAGCCTGAAAACAGTATTGCCCTGGCCTCGCGTCTCCCTAGCCCGGAACAGATGGCGGCCCTCATCAAAGGCAGACGCTCGGTGCGCCACTATGCCGAAGAAGACCTGGCTCCCGAACTTATAGCCCACCTGCTGGAAACTGCTTGGCACGCGCCAACCGGGGTCAATGCCAGACAGGTGCGCTTCACCGTGATTGATACTCGCGCCAAACTGCAGCGTTTTCGGGAAACGATCTTCCAGGGTCTTGCGGAACTGGGAGAGAGCAAAACCCTGCCGGCCCACATGGAGCGCTTCCTGCCCTTTGTGCAGGCATGGCGGGAAGAGCAAAAAGACATCATCTTTCGCGATGCGCCTCATCTGGTACTGGCCTCGGCCCCTAAAGATGCACCCACGCCGGTGCAGGATTGCCTGATTGCACTAAGCTATCTCGAACTCTACGCCCAGAGCTGCAAGGTCGGCACAGTGTGGGCTGGGCTGGCCTACCTGGCTGTGGAGGCGCTCTTGCCCCGCCTGCGGATGATGCTGGAACTGCCGGAGAATCACCAGATCGGCTATGCCATGCTTTTCGGCAAGCCTGCTGTCCGGTATGCCAGGGGTGTGCAGCACGAAAACGCGCCTATCCACCATGCCTCGTGTTGACAAAGAGCGGAGAAGAACAGAGTGGTGTGGACAGAACCAGTTGCGGATTATATCATCTCGCCCACTTCTGGCTTGACAACGAAAACACAGGTGCGGTAAGGAGCCTATCTACACTATCAATAAAAATGCCGGAGTGGTGAAACTGGTAGACGCACTGGACTCAAAATCCAGCGGGGGCAACCCCATGTCGGTTCGATTCCGACCTCCGGCACCAGTAAAAATAAGGGGTTACAGATTTTCACCTGTAACCCCTTTCTCCGTTTACTTGCATGAACTTGCATGCAAGTATTTTCACTTTATTCGCACCGTTTCAGACCTCGGTTTTCCTGCTGCATGTTCGTATAGATTTTTTTGCCGTTTTTATCGACCCAGCAATCAACTGTGTTTTTTCTACGGTTAATTTGCTCTCGCCGCTGGGTTTCAAGCCGTATGCTCCTGTCCAGCTCGGCAATTCTTCTTTGGTTTTCTTCAGGGCTGCCGATAATGATCACGTCACGGCTAGGGTACTGCTCTCTGCTTTGCTCTGGGTGAGGATAGGCTTGCTTCTGTCTCTGCTGTGGTCTTTGTTCCGGCCTAGCGTAGACGACTTTTTGCCGCTGCTGTTTGTCTAGGTCAACAACCCGGTGGTTGATGATGACCAGGTTTTCGCCCTTTACGTACTTCCTGAATAGATAATGTACTTCCCTGTGGCTTCACGGCCACAATAATGACTGATGTGATGAGGAAATAACACAGCAGTACTTTTTCAAGGGTTCTATCCTTTTTTTTCATTGGCTTATCCGTTTTGTGCTAGCTTGTACGCTACTTGATCAGCTTCAGCATTCTCCTTGTTTTTCTTTTCTTCTCGCCACGATCTGAAAGCTGGAAATTGTGATTCAATCTGATTTTCCAGCCATTTTAGATTATTCGTTCCTGAAATTTCCCTCGCCCAGGCCTCAAGCTCCATTAGAAATGCCGCCTCCGGTTTCGCTTGAGGAGCAGATTGATCTTTGATCCGCTTTGGCCCTTCGCCCGTCATTATCCATTCTGTCAAAAGCCCATAGCGTTTTGCAAGTGAATAAGCCCAGTTTGCCGGGAAATCATTTCTTTTCTTTGCTCTTGATACTCCTCCTTGCGTTATCCCAATAATTTCACTTAGTTGCGTGAAATTATTCAAATCTGTGGATTCTTTGATTCTATTCCAAACATGATCAAAGTCATTTTTATTGTGAAAAGTCATATTCGCTCTTGCAATTTCCGGCTTTTTTATGATAAAAGTCAATTAACAATGACTCAAGTCATTCTTCTAAACTCTGAAACCATGATCAAATCACAAAATGCCATGCGAAATGAAAATCCCAAAGTTCCAGCTTTCATCCTTTTCTGTGATCAAGGCACGCCGTTTGTTCTGGAAAAGCTGGCGGTTTCTCTCCTTGCTTCGCCGGGCTTTAAGATGATGGAATGCCGGTTTCGAGCAACAGACCGGAATTTGACGGTTCTGTTACGTAGAAACGGTCACAATCAACGATGATTGGCAAGCAAGGTCAGTACCTTGCCGATTTATAGACCAATAACCCTTGAAAATGCAAAGAAAACACAGGAGCACTCACCATGACCGAGAAAACAAACGACACGCAATATAACCGTCCAGGCTGTCTCTGGCTGTCTGGTCGTATCCAAGCAACCCAGCAGGTTGGCACGGACAAGGAGAACTTTCCGATCATTGAAACCATCCTTGTCACTCCCGCCGCAGACCCTTACAGCCACCCCAATAGATACTGCATCATGTCGCGTAGCAAGCTGGGCAAAAAGGATGATGATTTGGCTATTGAATGTGAGGTGCAATGTAGGCCCTGGAAGGATTCCAAGGGCCGTTGGCATTATCCGCATTATCTGTGGGTGGTTTGATGGATGTTGTTGTTCTCAAACCTCAGTTGCCTGTGCAGCGGTCAAGCAGGCTGCTTGATTGGCGCTGCCCTGTCTGCACCTGCCTGCTTATGTGCCACACCGATATCTACGATTTGGAGGCCTGGGTTACAATTGAGTGCTTTGATTGCGATTATCTTTCTCATGCAATTATCGACCATGCATAAATGCTACCAGCTCCTTCCCTTTGCCGAAGGCAAGGGAGCCATAAGCTCCTTGCCCTTTATGACTTTAGGTCAAGCGCCAAGCGAGAAGCAAACGCAAGCCCGCTCTTCAGAGCGCCCGGAGGGTTTAGGCTTGCGTGGCTGATCGCTGCGCTACACAGGTGCACTTATGGACAGATTAACCAGATATACGTTGTTTGCGGTTGTATTGCTGGTTGTATCGCTTGTCGTTGTAGATGCAGATGCAGCCCAGACAATAGGCCGAGACACAGCATTTAAATTCAATGCAGTGCAAGTTTTGAAGACTGATGATCCTGCAACCCAGCCGTATGTTGATGTGTTTAACTATTTTTTTACGATTCAGATGTTTTTTGGCGTATTCGCCTGTTTTCTGCGTCTGGTTATCCGCGTTTTCCGCATGTAGCGAGGTTCTATTATGGTGATATCACCGGATACTTTGTTCAACGTTTTTTCGATCGCAGGCATTTTTTCCGGTGCAATCATAGCGTGGGCGTTTTCGCACTAGCGCCTGAATTTCATTCTACCTTTGGAGGTTTTTCCATGAATTTTACAGACATTACACTTGATACTACCAGCGTTTTGGCTGCAGCCGGCATCGTGATTGCAGCATACGGCGCAATCTGGGCCATCAACAAAGTCATCGGCATTTTCAAGAAGTAAGCCTGGCTTACTAGACGAGAGGTACACACATGAAGGGCAGATTCCTATTCTTTTTGATTGGGCTTCTGCCCTTTTTGTTTCCTGATTTTGTTATTTCGAGTCCTACGCAAAAATGCGAATATTTTAAAATTCAAATTTACAATGATAATTTTTGGATTCCATCTTCAGGTGGTGCAAATGTTCATTCTGATTTAATAGTTAATGCCTCTAATAATTCTGTTACTAGTTCATCATATAAATTTTTATCAGGGATTTACGTACAGAATATTAATGTTAAAATTATCCAATTTCGTTTAGGACAGTGGATATTGTCAACTGATCAACAATATTTTTTTGATAAAAATTTTATACCTAATCAGTTTGATAATTTTGAGAAAGGATTAATATTTTCTCGCATTGATTTATTTCATTCGAGTCACACCGAAGGTTGCTCTCAAGAAGATTCATGCAATAAATCTGATTCCGATAATGACGGTGTCTGTGATTATTGCGACACCAAACCAGGTGAACAAGACCCTCAAGATTGCATAATCTATAGTACATCCAACAGAAAGACAGGCGTAGAAACTTCTTGGACTATTGACCCTGGATGTTCCGGCAATAGTGACAATTACGAATATTATGAATCATCCTCTTATACTAGAGATGATTATTTCGATATGTACCAAACAAACAAATTTATACCACCCAAAAATTGCTATGTAGAAAATGGAATGTGTGGCTGTCGCTATCCCCACTCCGACAAAGGCCCTGGTGTAATGTCTCCTGATCCTAATGCGCCAGATACTGGCAATCCAGGCACAGGCGATCCAGGCACAGGTG
>JAUNUN010000011.1:16446-66783 GCA_030538155.1 bacterium | reverse complement strand
CATGTTTGCAAAGGGGCAGGTCTTTTAAGGCCTACTGGCAGCCATTATGGCTAAACCAGTGCGTAAGGCTCTAAAAACAGTAGGGAATCATCGCGAAGCCATCCTTGCGCGCTGGGCATCAGGCCACAACAATGCCAGGATTGAAGCACTCAATGGCGTCTTTCAGGCAGCCAAATGCAGAGCCGGAGGCTATAGAAACGATGATACCTTCATCGGCATAATTTACCTGCTGGCTGCTCCAATACAAAATTTGATCAAATCCACTTGATTCGACGAAGAGCCATATTCCTCCCGTGGAAAAAAAGAGAGTATCATCGGCTGGAGAGCTCAGGCTGCCCTGCCTGACTCAAACCAAAACTGCCTCCCAAAAAATCGGGGCGGTTCAGTCCGAAAAATCTGGAGGCGGCTTGTGATGAGAAGAGGCGATATTCCCAACTCCCTTGGGCTCTTGCTATAGCCTGTGAAAGCTGAGCATGTGTACACGCTGGTTGAGGGTCTGCCTACCCATGCCTGGGTAGCGGGCACAGGGCCGCCCCTGGTGCTTGTGCCGGGTTTGGGTTGCGCATCCTGGATGTACCGGGAACTGGCGGAAAAGCTCATGCACCGGCGCACCGTTTATCTTTATGATCCGCCTGGCCATGGTTTCAGTGCAGCCAGGAAACGATATCCCAGCTCTATCTATCATTTGACAAGCCATCTGGCCCTTTGGCTGCACATAAACGATCTTGAGGCTGTGCCGCTCCTTGGTCATTCCTTGGGCGGTGAAGTTATTTTTGATCTTGCCGGCAGGCTGGGCTATCCAGCCGCAGCCCTGATAGCCTGCGCCCCCACCGGTGTGCCGGAAAACCCACGCGTGCTGCTGCAGTTATGGCGTTTTCTGCAGGATCTGCCCCGTGAACGTCCAGGGCTCATTGCGCTGGGCCTGCGGGCATACCGGCACTGTTCGCTGCTCCGCATCCTGCGCCTGGCCGGAAGCCAGTCCAGGCATGTGGTCGGCACGGCCCTGCCGCAGATCAAATCGCCCACCTTGCTGTTGTCCGGATCACGGGATCCGGTCATTCATCCCTGGACGCTGGAGGTCATCCGGCAACAGGTAGGCGGAGCGCTTATCAGAGAGATCAGGGGAGGCACCCATGCGCTCACCGATTCTCACCCCGGAGAAGTGGCAGCATATACCCTGGACTTTCTCGATACACTCCAGGTCTAGCGGTTTGATGGTATTCAGGAAAAGTGGTCAGGCTGATCAACTCTTGCACTCAGCGCAGGCGCAGGTAGGAGGGCACGGCCTGTTTTTCCAGAAATTTAGCGAAGTTCTTCTTGATTCTCGGCAGTTTATAAAACTTGCCGTACACTTCGTTCTTGTTGGTACTCTTGGCCAGGCTGGATGGGTCAAAGTAGGCCTTGGCATTATCGACACTGAGAACAAAAGGCGGGCAGTTGTGCCGCACCAAGATGTGGCTCATCATGAGCGCGCCGGTGCGGTGGTTGCCCTCATGAAAGAGCTGCGGCCAACTGACCTGCAGGATGTAGGAGCCGGCAGCCTTTTTCCAGGGCGTGTCTTTCTTGTGTTTTTCGGCCCAGGCGCGCATGTGGCTGATGGAAAATTCACTCTGTTCGTAGAAACGGTCAGTGTTGCTGAGGATATGTTCCTTGAAGTCCTTGCGTTTTTCCAGATCCGTGCCGCAGAGCACAATGTTGTTCAGTTCCAGCAGGTAGTGCAGCCCTTCGGGATGCAGCAGCCTGACACCCTTTTCCAGCAGGTAGTTCACGTATTCATAACCCTCAAGCATGTTGTTGAGGATTTCATCCCGCATGGGCTCCCGGTGCATGTCCAGCGCCGCGTTGATTTCGTCGAAGTTACGCTGAACGGAGAGAAGATAGTGATGAACCTGTTCGAGATCTATTTTGTATTTACTGGGCATACGGCTGTGTTGTGGAAAATATTGGGCAACCGGATGGCAGTATGACAGACGCGCATCGGAACACGTAAGTAAAATGGATGATGTCGCGGCAAGGTCGTATTTACTGTACCTGATGCAGCGCCTGTAAGGCCCTGGTGCTGACTGCCTCCGGCAAGGGGGTGAAACCGAACTGGTCTGCATATCTTTGGCCGCCCTGCAGGCACCAGTCAACAAATTTTTTAATGCGCTCGCCCTGTTGCGCATCCGTATAGTCCTTGTGCAGAAGCAGCCAGCTGTAGGTCACAATGGGCCAGGCCTCTGGGCCTTCAGGGTCGGGAGTAAAGAGGCGCAAATTGGCGGGCATGGCAGTGGCATTGCCGGCCAGAGCCGCCATACCGCTGGTTGCTGAAGGAGCAACAAAGCGGCCTGCTTTGTTTTCCAACACAGCCATGGCAAGCCCGGCGCGTTTGGCCACCCCGTACTCAACATATCCGATTGCGCCCCATGAGTGACGGATGCGGTTGGCTACGCCTTCATTGTAGTTGACCGACATGGAATTGCCGGGCCAGCCCATCTTTTTTGCCGCTGAAAAACCGGCATCGCTCCAGCGCGGGCTGATGGCCTTGAGATGGTTGGTAAAGGTCCAGGTAGTGCCGGAGGAATCAGCCCGACCCACCGTAGTAATATTCAGATTGGGCAGCTTCAGGCCCGGGTTGAGGGCAGCGATGCGGGCATCGTCCCATTTTTTGATGGTACCAAGAAAGATATCGACATACACCTCCCGGCTCAGGCGCAGCGGGGTAATTATATCCGGCAGGTTGTAGGCCAGCACCACCATGCCTGCGGTTGCGGGAATAAACTGCACGCCTTGCTTTGCCTGGCCGGCTTCATGGTCTGTCATGGCGCTGTCGCTTGCACCAAAATCAAGCTGACCTGCAAGGAAGCGTTTCACCCCTTCGCCGCTACCCACCTCGTCGTAGGAAAGGGTGAAGCCGGGAGAAGTAGCGCCGAATTCCTTGATCCAGTGCTGGTAGAGCGGGGCAGGAAAGGTTGCGCCCGCGCCGACAAGATCAGCCTTTTCCACCTTGTGCACTTTAGACGGCGCGGCCGGAAGAGGAGTGCATAAGAGCAGTGAAAGGGCCAGGGCATACAGACACAAACGACGAAATTTGCGTTTCATGGATGCAACTCCGGTAACAGAATAAGTCAGTGTCAGTGTGGCAGAGTTTCTCGAATCGTACGCTGCCGGATCAGGAAAATTCGCCGTGCAGGTAGTCTTTAGTCAGTTGTTCCTGTGGGTCTTCAAAGAGTTCTTTGGTTGGCCCCATTTCCACCAGATAGCCGGTACGGCCGCCCTTGGAGATATCCACGGCAAAAAACGCGGTCTGGTCCGCCACGCGCATGGCCTGCTGCATGTTGTGGGTGACAATGGCCACGGTGAAGCGCTCCTTCAATTGCACCATCAACTCTTCGATCTGGCGGGTGGCAATGGGGTCAAGGGCAGAGCAGGGCTCGTCCATGAGCAGCACCCTGGGCTCGGTGGCAATGGCCCTGGCAATGCACAGCCGCTGCTGCTGCCCGCCGGACAGGGAAAGGCCATTGTTTTTCAGCTTGTCTTTCACTTCGTCCCACAGGGCTGCGCCCCGCAAGGCTTTCTCCACCTGCTCATCCATATTGCCCTTGTAGCGGTTGAGGCGCAGGCCAAAAGCCACGTTTTCATAGATGGACATGGAAAAGGGGTTGGGCTGCTGGAAGACCATGCCGATATTGCGCCGCACCGACACCGGGTCCACTTTTTTGTCGTAGATATCAATGCCGTGGAAGTGCACCTTGCCCATGAAGCGGAAGCCGGGGATGAGGTCGTTCATGCGGTTGATGCTCTTCAAAACCGTGCTCTTGCCGCAGCCCGAGGGGCCGATAAAACCGGTGATCTGATTGCGGGTAATGGGCACATGGCTGTCGCGCACGGCCAGAAAATCGCTGTAGAAAATTTTTTCTGCCCGGCAATCCAGGGTAATGGCTTCTGGGTCCAGAGCAGCCGTGTCTGCGTCATTGTGCATGGCCGTTGTAGCCGCTGTCTTTTTTTCCGTTATTGTTGCTTCCATGGATATACCTTGTTCCTGAGCGTGGGTTGATTACACGGTTTTCCGCCGCCCAATGGCGCGACTGATAAGGTTGAGGATGAAGACCAAAAGAACCAGCACCAGTGAGGCTGCCCAGGCCAGTTCAATTTGGTTGGGAAAGGGCATGCCCGAGTAGTTGTAGATCAGCACGGCCAAAGAGGCGGTGGGTTCGTTGGGACGCAGCCAGTAATCGGAGAAGAGCGCGGTAAACAAGAGGGGCGCTGTTTCGCCGGCAGCGCGGGCTACAGCCAGTACCACGCCGGTGATAATGGCCGGCACCGCTACCGGCAGGGTGATCTTCAGCATAGCCTGGGCCGGAGTGCAGCCCATGCCGGCTGCAGCCTCCTTCATGGGCCGAGGCACCATCTTAATGGCCTCTTCCGCGGTGAGCATGACGGTCGGTACCATTAGAATAGCCAGGGCAATGCCGCCGGCCCAGGCCGAGTAGCTGCCCATAACCAGCACCACCGCCGCGTAGGCGAAAACACCGGCCAAGATGGAGGGCAGGCCGCTCAGCACCTTGGCGCAGAAGCGGGCGATGGTGGCAATCCTGCTGTCTGGAGCGAGTTCCGCCAGATAAATGGCTGCCAAAATACCGAAGGGCACGCTGATGAGCGAAGCGATCGCCACCATGAAGAGGGTGCCAAGGATGGCGTTGCCGAAACCGCCGCCCAGATCAAAGGCAGTGGGTGGTAAGGCGTAAAAAACCTCGAACGTGATGCGCTTGCCGCCTCGGTAGAGCAGCATGATCAGCACCGAGAAAAGGGGAATGCAGGCAATGATGGCCATGCAGGTGGTGAGCGTGCTTAAAATGATGGACTGAAGCGCGCGCGGCTCAAAAGGCTGTCGCTCCAGGTTAGGGAGATGCCGCTCATTATTCTGCGATACCTGTTCACTCATGGCGCTTTACCTCTTGATACCCGTTTTATTGATAATGAGTGCGCCCAGCATGTTCACCAGCAGGGTGATGAGCAAAAGCACGCAGGCCGCAAACATGAGAACGGCAATCTCCGTATCGCCTGCTTCCGGAAAGTTCAAGGCTAAAAGCGCGGCCAAGGTGTTGGCTGGGGCAAAGACCGACAGGCTGATCTGGTTGGAGTTACCCACCAACATGGCCAGGGCCATGGTCTCGCCAAGGGCGCGGCCCAGGCCCAGCACCAGCGCGCCGAAAATACCGCCCGCCGCAGTCGGCAGCATAACCCTGAGAATGGCCTCCCAACGGGTGGTGCCCATACCGAAGGCGGCCTCCTTGGTCTTTTGGGGTATGGCCCGAAAGGCATCCTGGGAGATGGCGGCCACGGTGGGCAGAATCATGATGGAGAGCACCAGGGCAGCCGGGAACATGCCGGGGCCGCTCAGACTGGTGTAGAAAAAAGGAATCCAACTGAAATGGGTGTTGAAGAAGTCGGCAACCGGTCTGATGATCGGGATGAGCACAAAAATGCCCCACAGGCCGTAGACCACGCTGGGAATGGCTGCCAAAAGTTCAATGATGCTGCGTAAAATGGTTTCTAGGCTGCGAGGGAGAAAGTTTTGGGTAAGGAAGATGGCGATGCTCACCCCGAAAAAACCGCCCAGCACCAAGGCCAAGAGTGAACTGTACAGGGTTCCCCAAATTTCCGGCAAAATGCCGAAGGTCCTGGCATTGACGTCCCAGGTAGTGCCGACAAGCAGGCCAAGCCCGTACTCCTTCACCGCAGGAATTGCCTTGCCGCCTATTTTGTAGAGAATATAGGCCAGCAAGAGGACAATGCCCCAGGTAAAGGCAAGGGTCAGCACGCGAAAGGCCTTGTTGGCAAACATATCGCCTGCGGTGGGCGGCTTGGAGATAGACTGCGACTGCTGCAACGAGTTGTACTCAGCCATAAATCAAGTCCGTATGCAAAGTGGGAAGGGCGGGAGTGTTACAGAGAAAACCCGCGCCTCAAGGAGGCGCGGGTGCAAGAAGGTGGATTACTGGATGTTCTTCGCGGCTGCCTGAACCTTTTCAACTACAGCCTGCGGCAGTTCGATATAACCTGCCTTGGTGGCGATTTTCTGACCTTCGCCCAGGCCATAGGCGATCATTTTCTGCAGGGCTTCCGCCTTTTTCGGGTCATCATATTTTTGGGAGAAAATCATCCAGGTGTAGGTGACGATGGGGTAGGCATTTTCCGCCTCGGGATCGGAAACCCACAGGAGCATGTTCTCAGGGAACTCCGCGCCGGCAAGGGCTGCAGGGCCGCCTTCACCGCCTGCGGCAACATATTTGCCGGCCTTGTTCTCAAGCACGGCCATGGGCAGCTTGGACATGCTGGCAAAACCGTACTCAATGTAGCCGATTGCGCCAGGGGTCTGGGTAATGGTGGCGGTTACACCGTCGTTCTTCGGTGACTTAACCATCTTGGCTTCGCTGGGCCAGTTAACCGAGTTGCCGAAACCTACTTTCTCCTTGAACTCGGGAGAAATGCTGCTTAGGTGCTGGGTGAAAACAAAGCTGGTGCCGGAGCTGTCGGCCCTGGTGACCACGGTAATGTCCTGATCCGGCAGGGTGACACCGGGGTTGGCTGCGGCGATTTTCGGATCGCTCCACTTGGCGATCTTGCCCATGAAGATGTCGATGTACACTTCACGCGGCAGCTTCAGATCTTTTACGTCCTTGAGGTTGTAGGCCAAAACGATTTCACCGGCCGTCATGGGCAGCATCTGTACACCCTGCTTCACTGCTGCGATCTGCTCTTCGGTCATGCCGGAGTCGCTGGCGGCAAAATCAACGGTGCCGTTCTGAAAATCACGCACACCCGCGCCCGAACCCTTGGACTGGTAATTGATTTGAATATCCTTGTTGATCCTGCCGAAATCCTTGAACCAGGTGGTGTAGATCGGAGCCGGAAAACTGGCGCCGGATCCGGTCAAGCGGGTGGTTTCCGCCATGGCTGGAACGCTGAATCCTGCCAGGGCGATGCAGAACGCACCTGCCTGTAGAAGAGAAAAAAATTTCATGCTGACCTCCAAAAAGTCTGTGTTGGATTGTGACTGATTGTGACTCAGTGTTTACGCTGCAAAACTGATGCAACTCTAGTGGTGCAGGGTTAGGTGCATTTTTGGTTTGTGTTAGGAAATGGTTTGAATGAAATCGTACCCTGAAACTGCTTGGGAGTCAGTGCAAAAAACACGCTTAAGCGCGCATTTATGGCCGATCTCCCGGCCCTGTCCGGGGAAACAGGAAAAATAATATTTGCAAATCGTTAGGAAATTGTTTTGTAGAGTGGGTCTTATAGAGAGAAGGCAGTAGTCATATCTGCAACAGACAGGCTGGATAGATACAAAGGAGTACGTATGCGTCTTGGTTTTCTTGCCAAAATTTTGCCGCCCGCTGAAAACAGATTTTACGATCATTTTGAAGAGGCGGCAGAAGTCTGCCAGTTGTCGGCCTACCTCTTCTACCAGATCGTGCATTCCGACCCGAATCAGCGCGAGGAGTGCTTGGTGCATACCAGGGCCTATAAGCGCCGGGCTTCGGAGGCCCTTGAAAACTGCCTCAACCTGGTGAACAACTCCTTCATCACCCCGATTGACCGGGAAGATATTCAACTGATCGCCTCTAGGCTCTACCAGACCACCAAGGTCATCCTCAAGGCCTGCGTCAATCTGCGTATCTATAAAATTGAGGCCTACAACGAGATCATTAAGCAGCAGTCCGATCTCATTACCACATCAGCTGAGGAATTGCGCAAAATTGTAGCCACTCTGCGCGTCGGCGCACCGGTCAAGGAGGTGGCCCGCAGCAGTTCCAGGATAAAGGACATCGAAAATACCGGCGATGAAATCCTGTATGCGGCCATGGAAGAGCTTTTTTCCGGCCGCTACGATGCTCTGCATGTGCTGCAACTGCGCGACATCTACAAGGGCATAGAAAATGCCCTGGATATTTGCTCGGCCATATCGGATGTGATTGTCAATATCTCCCTGAAACATAGCTGACCCAGCCATAACAGGAAACGCGCCGCCGCGCTCCAGCCAGTTGCAAAGGACTTCGCATGGTCTTGACACTGCTTTTTGTGGTTATCGCCACTGCGCTCTTATTTGAATATATCAATGGCTTCCATGACTCTGCCAATGCCATAGCCACCGTAGTATCCACCAAGGTGCTCAGCGCACGCACGGCGGTCATCTATGCCGGATTGCTCAACATGGTAGGGGCCTTTCTCGGCACCCATGTGGCCAGCACCATTGGCCAGGGTATAGTGCTCACCGATATCGTCACCCAGGGAGTAATCCTCTGCGCCCTGTTGGCAGCGGTCATCTGGAACCTGATCACCTGGTATCTAGGTATCCCCTCAAGCTCCTCCCATGCCCTGATCGGTGGGCTGATGGGGGCCGCCATTGCAGAGGCAGGTTTCAAGGTGATTTTGATTGACGGCGTCACGAAAAAAGTGCTGCTGCCCATGGTGACTTCGCCCATCCTTGGCTTTGGTATCGGTTTTGTCTCCATGGTTGCCATTTTATGGCTGTGCGCGCGTGCTCGCCCCCTGGTGGTAAATGTCTATTTCCGTAAGCTGCAGTTGATCTCCTCAGGCATCATGGCGCTCAGCCATGGCAGCAACGACGCCCAGAAAACCATGGGCATCATCACCCTGGCCCTGTTCAGCTACGGGGCCTTGCCCAGCTTTGAGGTGCCGGGCTGGGTTATCATCGGCTGCGCTGTTACCATGGGGCTCGGCACCATGGCCGGCGGCTGGCGGATTATTCGCACCATGGGCAACAAGATGATCAAGCTGAAACCCGTGCATGGTTTTGCTGCCGAGACTTCTGCCGCAACCGTTATCCTCACCGCCTCCCACTTCGGCATTCCGGTGAGCACCACCCATATTATTTCCACGGCCATCATGGGCGTAGGCTCTACCCAAGGTCACCATGCCCTCAACCTGAGCATTATCAAAAACATCCTGATCGCCTGGGTGCTCACCATCCCGGTGTGCATGGCGATCGCGGCTGTCCTGTCTTTTATCTTGCCTTTTTAGAGCCGGGAAGCTACAGAGCCCTTGTTTTCATTCCATAAGGTAGCTGTCTGCCTGTTTACCCCCGTTCTGTTTTCTTTTTTTGTGCGAATCTAGTGCTGTCACCACAGGGCAGCACTCTGTTTAGAATGCTCTTTTCATGCATGAGGAGTTGATGTGACTATTTTAAGGCAACAAATCGGAATTGGAATCATTGCCTTTGTTACCCTTTTACTGGAATTGACCATCATCCGTGTCTTTGATGTTATTCTTGATCCATCCATAGGATACATGGTGGTGACTATCGCCATGTTTTCTTTGGGACTTGGAGGCATATATATATACTTTTTCCGTGCAGAAAGGGTGAGTGCGGCCAAGGTCTTGCCGGTACTGACCCTGTGCTATGCTTTTTTTACCGTAATGATTTTGAAGTTCTTGAATTTTTTGCCATTCAACCTGGATTTTGAAGGCAATGTTCTGGTGCAGGCGCTTTCCTGGACAGGAATGTATCTGACGATTTTTATTCCATTTTTTATATCGGGCATCATCCTTTCCATTATTTTTTCAACCAGCTCCAAAGACAGCCACGGGCTGTACTTTGCCGACCTGCTTGGCGCGGGTCTTGGCTGCCTGCTCATGATACCGCTCATCCCGGTGTTGGGGCCTGGAGGCATCCTCTTTGTATTGGCAGCAATGCTTTGCCTGGCTGCCTTTTGTTTGTCTGCACTCTCGCCGAAGAGTTTGCTGCTTTTTGTGCCGCTTGCCCTGGTTTTAGCCGCATATCCTTTTGTGCATGGACAGTATATAGAATTTGCCGGCCATGGCGACAAACGAGGTACCGATACCTGGAAAGAAGACGGGAAACGCGAGTATGTAAAATGGGATCCTGTATCAAAGCTTGAAGTCTTTAATGCGGATGGTTCTAAATATTTCTCCCTGGACGGGGGCCAGCAGGCCTCGTGGATGAGTCCTTTTGACGGCGATTTCACGCAATACAGCGAGAAAATACGCCGGCAGCCGCAAGAGTATTATTTTGGTCTGAGTTCTTTGGCTCACTACCTGAAGCGCGACAGGGCTGCCGATACCCTGGTTCTCGGTGCTGCGGTCGGCAATGAGCCCAAGGCTGCGCTGGCCTTTGGCGCGCGCCGGGTGGATGCCGTTGAAATGGTCGGCGCCATGGTGAGGGCAGCACAAAATGAGTATGCGCCTTTTTCCGGGAATGTTTTTAACCACCCGCAAATACAGTATCAAACCGGAGAAGCGCGCACCTTTCTGCGTTCCACGGACAAGAAATACGACGTCATTCAGATGTTCAGCAACCATACCAGTTCGAGCATTGCCCAGGGGAGCGGTGCCTTGGGCACGGTGTACTTGCAAACTGTGGAAGCGTATCTGGAGTATTTCAGCCATCTCAAGGAGGATGGCCTCCTTTCGATAAACCGTCATTTTTATCCGCGCATGCTGACCACTGCAGCCCTGGCCTGGAGCAGGATGGGCAAGACGGATTTTGCCAGACATGTGCTGGTCTTTGAGCGCTATGCGCCGGATACCCTGCCAACCATCCTGATCAAGATGTCGCCATGGACTCCTGCCGAGGTGGAGGAGGCTCGCTCGTATTTGAACAGAGAGATGATTGGTGACGAACGGGTACAGAAGATAGCCGGCCCATCTCCTGTGGTGTTGAAATCCAGCCCCTACAAAGGCGCGTTTATCAGCGGACAAAACAGGTTAACGGAATTGGCTCTGCTTTTCGGCACCCATGATCAGGATCATCTCCCGTATCAACTGACGGTGCGCTTTACGGCGGACGGTTCGCACCAGGCTGCGGACTTTCATCTGGATGGAAAAGACATAGCAGATAATGTTCCGGTGAGCTTTGTCTTGCCTGCTGCTTGGGAAAACATGCGAGGAAGACAAGTATGGGTCCAAATTGTTCCAGAAAATGAGCAACCTGAAAAGGGTTTTTCTGTCTGGCTTGACGCCGCCAAGCAGCCTGTGATGCCAACGGTTAAGACCGCTCCGGCCTATGCGTATAGGATTGCCTTCAACCCCATAGATCCGCAGCGGAATATGCTGCCCGAATCACTGCTTGCCCAGCCTTTCCCCAAGGAACTGGCGGCGGCGGCTGAGTATCATTTAAGCCCTGTGGACGACAACCGGCCCTTTTTCAACATGATTCGCAAACACACCAGGGAGCTTTCGGTAGGAGAATCCAAATACCTCGACGGCGGCACTGCGGGTGTACTCAATATGCAACTGCTGCCCATCCTTTCCAAGGATATCATCAGTTTTTTTGTGGTAGGGGGCGTTTCCATCCTTTTTGCAGCCCTGTTTATCTTTGTGCCTCTTCGCTGGACAGCAAAAGGCGGCAAGGGCTGGGTAGCGATGCCCTGGTTTTTGCTCTATTTTTCCTGTCTGGGCGCAGGCTTTATTATACTTGAACTCACGCTCATACAGTTAAGCACAAAACTGATCGGCTATCCGACCTTCACCTTTGCCACGGTGTTGTTCTCGATCCTCTTCTCCGCAGCCTTTGGTTCGCTTCTTTCAAAAAAGGTGCTCGTGCGTAAACCTCAGTGGTGGCCATGGATGTTTATCGCGCTGATTCTATATGGCGTGCTGTTTCTTCTCGGCCATCAGGTACTTTTTGCCTATTTGCTGCAGTATGATTTGTTGATTCGTTGTCTCGCTGCAACCGCTCTGCTTTTTCCTTTCGGCTTTTTTCTGGGCATGCCCTTCCCTCTGGGTATCGCCACCTTGGGCCGTCATTATCCGGCAGGCATTGCCTGGGCTTGGGGCATGAACGGTTTTTTCACCGTGCTGGGCGGCTTTCTCAGTCTCTTGTCCGCCTTTTTTCTGGGCTTCAAGCTCACGGTTCTCATTGCGCTGGCCATCTACCTTGTGGCCCTGTTCGCGTACAGTCGGATTACGCGCACCTACGGCATCTATGCCTGATTCACGTCTCCCTCAAAGCGCCCGTTGCAGTTCGTGTCTCAGCCCGATCGTGCCTTCAATGGCCTGATCGATCAGGGCCAGCATCTCTTCCCTGTCTTTGGGCAGGCGGCCGTTTAGGCTCAGATAGTTGGAGGGGTGGTTGGCAGAGAAGAGGCAGCGGGGCAGGTCCAGATGCTCGACCATGGTGCGCAGTTCCATAAGCAGTTCCTTCTGGCTGGGCAGGATGAAGCGTCCCTCCCGGTAGCGCCTGTACAAGGGCGTGTTTTCCAGCAGCATCAGGGTGAGCACGCCAATGTACTGCGGCTCCATGCGATTCAGCACCTGGGCGGTTGCCAGGGCATGGGCCTGGGAGTCTGCCGCGCTGGCAATGCCAAGGATGCAGGAAACCGACAAAGCGATGTCCGCCTGGTGCAGACGCTGGGCCGCCGCAATCATGGCGGCGCTGTCCGTTCCCTTGGCAATGGCCTTCAGGGTTGGATCATGGCCGCTTTCCAGGCCCAGGTAGAGGCGCTGCAGGCCATGCTCGCGGTACTGGCGCAATTCTTCATCGCTCTTGGCAGCAAGGTTGCGGCTGCTGGCATAGCTGCTGATGCGCCGTACCCAGGGCACCTGGTGCCGAATGGCCTCAAGGATCCGCATGATGTCTGCATGCGGCAGGGCGAGCACATCGCCGTCTGCCAGAAAAAGGGTGTGCTGCCGTTTGCAGTACCGACCGGCAAAGGCAATATCTGCCTCTATTTGTTCCCAGGATTTGAGCGCAAAGGGTTTTTCCCGGTAGGTGCCGCAGAAGGTGCAGGCATTGTGGGAGCAGCCCAGGGTCACTTGCAAGATAATCGACAAAGCCTCGCTGGGCGGGCGAATAACCATTCCTTGGTAGTCCATAAGTCCTCTCAAAAAAAGAAAACCCGCAGACAAGCGCCTGCGGGTGCATACACAGTGGATGGGCGGCGCTTGCTTACAGATCTACTGATGTTTTTTGGCAAAGGCAGCCATGAAGTCCACCAGTTTTTCCACCCCTTCCATGGGAAAGGCATTGTAGATGGAGGCCCGGCAGCCGCCCACCGAGCGGTGGCCCTTGAGGCCGTCGAAACCCTGCGCTGCCGCGTCGCGGATAAATGCCGCCTCCAATTCCTTGTCGGCCAGGGTAAAGGTCACGTTCATAAGCGAGCGCGACTCCCTCTCCGCATGGCCCCGGTAAAAATCCGTACTGTCAATGGCCTCATACAAGATGCCGGCCTTCTTGCGGTTGCGGTCGGCCATGGCCTCGACCCCGCCGAGTTCCTTCAGCCAGTGCATTACCCTGCCCACGCAGTAGACGGCAAAGCAGGGTGGGGTATTGAACATGGAGTCATCTTTGGCATGGGTTTTGTATTTAAGCATGGTGGGCACGGCCTCGTCCACCCGCTCCAAAAGGTCTTCCCGGATGATGACCACGGTTACGCCGGCTGGCCCCATGTTTTTCTGCGCGCCTGCGTAGATGAGGCCAAAACGGCTCACATCAATCGGCCGGGAGAAGATGTCTGAAGACATATCTGAGATCAGCATCGCATCCTTGCCGGGCATCTCCTGAAACTGGGTGCCGAAGATGGTGTTGTTGCTGACAAAGTAGAGGTATTCACTGGCCGGGTTGACGGTGTACTCGTCATCACGCGGTACCCGGGTAAAGTTGAGGTCTTCGCTTGAGTAGGCCACTTCGATTCGGCCGAAGAGTTTGGCCTCCTTGATGGCTTTTTTAGACCAGGTACCGGTGTTGAGGTAGGTGGCAACCTGATCTTTTTTCAAGAGATTCATGGGAATCATGAAAAACTGGCTGGAAGCGCCGCCCTGCAGGAAGAGTACCTTGTAGCCGGCGGGGACGCCCAAAAGCTCGCAGGTAAGCTGTTCGCATTCTTCAGCCACTGCCATGAATTCCTTGGAGCGGTGGCTCATTTCAATAAGCCCCATGCCCTTGTTCTGGAAGTTGACGATATCAATAGCAGCTTGTCTGAGCACCTGCTCGGGCAGAACTGCGGGGCCTGCGCTGAAGTTGTAAATCCGTTCTGGCATGGAGGGCTCCACTTGGTTTGAAGAATTATGAATGAGTGGTGATGGTTACAGGTGTTGCTGCCGGATCGCCTCATACAGCACAATGCCCGCAGTCATGGCCAAATTGAGGCTGCGGATATGGGGATTGCTCATGGGAAGAGTCAGGCACCGTTCAGTATATAGCGCAAGGATTTCTTCCGGCAAGCCTTTTGTCTCGCGTCCGAAGATAAGCATGTCGCCAGGCTTAAAGTGGGCATTTGTATAGGGTTTTTTACTTTTGGTGGTGAAAAAATAGAGGCGTTCTTCCGCCTGGGCCGTGAGAAAGGTGTCAAAATTCGGCCAGTGCACGATGTGTACTTGGGCCCAGTAATCAAGCCCCGCCCGTTTCAGATGTTTGTCGTCGGTGCTGAAGCCCAAGGGATGCACTAGGTGCAGAACCGTATCGGTCGCGCCGCACAGCCGGGCAATGGAGCCGGTGTTGGGGGGGATCTCGGGCTCCACCAAAACAATATGAAAACACCGCCTGTCGGCTGCTGGTGAAGGATTGGCCGTGCCGGAGGCCTGGATATTGAGGTCAAATGGATTGTGAGCTGTCACGGAGCTGCGATTCTTGCGCGAGAAGTGCGGTCATGGGTGTGATAGGGGAGATGGCCGGTAAACACCGCCGCAACTAACCAGTAACATTGGCAGGCAGCAGCGAAAGGGCCAAATTTTCTTCGTCCTTGTACCCCACCTGAAAGGGTCAGGCAAGCGCTTCAGTACGCCCAAATGAGCATTGCACCAGCAGTACAAATTCCCTTGTGGCCTTATCCGGGAACAGGTATTAACGTGCAGACGCGTTCATCATGGCCGGACAAAGATGGCGGTGCGTAATTTACTCCATGTTTTTCCGGTATTCTTTAACCTTTTTTTGTTTGTAGGATAGCACCATGACCAATACCTGCTCTCAGCCCAATAACCACAACAGCCAGTGCTGTGATTGCCCGGACGGCCAGGTCAAAGACGCCTTCGGCACCTGCGTCATGCCGACCGTTACCTTCTCCTCCCTGCTGTTGTCCTTAAATACTTCGGCACTCTTTCACATGGGCGAGCTGGCGCACCCTGAAAGCGGTAAAAAGGTTATGGAACTGGAATTGGCCAAACACGCCATCGACACCATCGCCCTTTTGGAAACTAAAACCCAAGGCAACCTTACGCCCGAGGAAAAAGAACTGCTCACTCGTGTTCTGTACGAGTTGAAGATGCACTATGTGCGCCTGACCTGATTTATACTCACTGCGCCATGTCTGCTGAAGAGTGCCTGCGCCTGTCGGCGCCTGCCAAGATCAACCTTTTTTTACGCATCACGGGCCGTCGCCCGGACGGGTATCATACCCTCGTAACCTTGATGCAAAAGCTGGCACTCTATGACGAACTCTGCCTGGAGAGGATCGGACAGGGAATAGTATTACACTGTCCGGACGGCAAATCTCCCGAGAACAGGAACAACTTGGTCTACCGTGCAGCGGAGCTTTTTTTTTCACAACTGAACATACGCGGCATTACCCCACCTTGCGGCGTCCGCATTACCCTGCACAAGCATATCCCGGTGGCAGCCGGACTGGGCGGAGGCAGCAGCGATGCGGCCGCAACCCTGTACGGTTTGAATCAGCTCACAAAGGCGGGCTTGGCTGCAGCGGAACTGGCAGCCTTGGGCCTGCAACTGGGCGCAGACGTACCCTTCTTTGTTCACCACGATTCTGCCGCCCTGGCCCAGGGCATTGGTGAGGAGTTATCACCTGCTGAGGCACTACAGGGGAATATTGTTCTTCTGGTCAATCCGGGTTTTGCTGTTTCTACCCGCTGGGTGTATCAGAATTTAAACTTGACAAGCATTGACCTTGAAGATAATCTCCAGAGTTCTCGTGACAGGTGTAATGATGCTGACTTTGTCAATGATCTAGAGCGGGTTACGCTCGCACAGTACCCTGTCATTGAGGAGCTGAAAAAGGAAGTACTGCAACAAGGCGCGGCCGTGGCGCTGATGTCTGGTTCGGGGCCGACGGTCTTCGGCCTTTTTACAGATCAGGCGCGCGCGAGCAAAGCCCTGCGGTATTTTCAACCCAGGTTCAAGGACAGTTATCTGGTGGAGCCGCTGCAAGGCTGAGCCCGCCTCGAACAGATCAAAAAGCGTGTGCAAATGTACTGGGGCGTCGTCAAGCGGTAAGACACAAGGTTTTGATCCTTGCATTCGGGGGTTCGAATCCTCCCGCCCCAGCCATTTTATTGATTGAGAGCCATGCCTAAAAAATTAAAGGTTTTCACCGGCAATGCCAATCCGGAAATTGCCGCGGAAATCTGCGAGCATCTGGATATCGACCTCGGCAAGGCAGAGGTCAAGCAGTTCTCCGATGGAGAAATTTCCGTTGAGATCGGTGACAACGTGCGCGGGGCCGATGTTTTTGTGATTCAGCCTACCTGTACGCCGGTCAATGACCATCTTATGGAACTCTTGATCATGGTGGATGCGCTCAGGCGCGCTTCTGCCCGGCGGATTACGGCGGTCATGCCCTACTATGGTTATGCCCGGCAGGATCGCAAGGTGCGGCCCAGGGTGCCGATTACGGCCAAGGCTGTAGCTGATATGCTCATGGTGGTCGGCACCAGGCGAGTGCTGTGCATGGATCTGCACGCGGGCCAGATTCAGGGCTTTTTTAATATTCCGGTGGATCATCTCTACGCTGCTCCGGTCCTGTTGCGCCATATTCGCAACCAGTTTACCGATGTGGTGATGGTTTCGCCCGACGCAGGTGGTGTGGAGAGGACCAGGGCCTTTGCCAAACGACTCAACTCTGATCTGGCCATAGTGGATAAGCGCAGGGAACGAGCCAACGAATGCGAGGCCGTTCAGGTGATCGGCAATGTTGCCGGTAAGACCGCGATTCTGCTGGACGACATGGTGGATACTGCCGGCACTCTGTGCAATGGTGCGGAAATTCTGATGGAGGCCGGAGCAAAGGAGGTGCATGCCTGCTGCTCCCATGGGGTATTGTCTGGCCCGGCCATTGAGCGCATTGAACAGTCGTGCCTCAAGTCATTGGTGGTGACCAACTCCATCCCGCTGCGCGATAAGATCAAGAAGACGGAAAAAATAACCGTGTTGTCCGTGGGGCAGCTCCTTGGTGAGGCCATCAAGCGGATCAATAACGAAGATTCAGTCAGTTATCTTTTTGTATAGATTTTGTTTACATTTTTCCCGAGGGAGAGGGAGGGCATATGCTTCAGGTAGATATGAGCGCAGAGAAGCGCACGGTTTTCGGCAAGGGCGCAATGCGCCAGATGCGCATGCGGGAGACTACTCCGGCGGTCGTGTATTCAGGCGGTCAGGAACCGTTGCCCCTGCAATTCAGTACGGCCCAGTTGTTTAAGGATCTGCTTTTTATCCTGGGTCGTAACGCGGTGGTGAATCTGGATGTGAACGGTGACAGCAAGGGCAGGCGGCATGCGCTGGTGCAGGAAATTCAGAAAGACCCTGTAACCGGTGAGCTGATCCATGTTGATTTTGTCGAGATCGATTTGGAGAAACAAGCTGAATTTTCGGTTCCCCTCAAGTTCAAGGGTACACCCAAAGGCGTGGACTTGGGTGGCGATTTGCAGGTGCTCCGCACAGAGATTCAGCTCTTCGGTCGTCCGCTGGATATTCCAGATGTGGTCGTATCCGATATCACTGCACTTGAACAGGGCGGCAAAGGGCTGAGTTATGGTGATATAGCGGTGCCTGCAGGGGTGCAAATGCTCAGCAAAGCCGATACTGTTTGTGTACAGGTTGTTTAATCAGGAACACCTTCTGTCATGCCGGTATGTAGTTACGTTTTGCGTTTGACCGGGCTGCCTCCATGGCCGTGAAAAAATTTCTCGTGGCAGGGCTGGGAAATCCTGGCCCTGTCTATGAATTGACCCGGCATAATGCCGGGTTTTATTTTTTGGACGCCTTTGCCGACAAACAAGGCTGGCGGCTGGGCAGTTTGAAAATGCAGGGCCTCTACAGTCAGGGGCGTTTGCAGGGTGCGCAGGTCTTCTGCGTGAAGCCGCAGACCTTCATGAACCGTTCCGGCCAGTGCCTGCGTGCCTATCTGGACTACTTCGGTATCAGTCTGGATGGCTTACTGGTCCTCTATGATGATCTGGATCTGGCGGAGGGCAGAATCAAGGTCGCCAGAGGCGGTGGCGCCGGCGGCCACAATGGTGTGCGTTCAATTATTGACCATGTGGGCAGCCGGGACTTTGCCAGGATCAGGGTCGGTATCGGCCGTCCGCCCGGAGGCGAGGCAACCGCCGGCGGGTACAAGATGGAAGGATATGTGCTTGCACCGGTTGGCGCGGCAGGCCGTAAGCTCTGGGACGAGCGGGTCGATCTGGTTGCCGAAGCAATCGAACTCTTTGTCGACAAGGGCATTGAGCACTGTATGAACAGTATCAATGGCCGGACTGCCGGATAAACCCGTTTTCATATTAAGGTGTTCTCTGGGTTGGGTTCGGTTGGGTTGGGATGCGAGACTTTTCGAAGGAGGCCTCATGGCCGCCGGCACCGTGTTTTTTCCCCGTCTTGCCACATTCTTTCATCGGGTTCCGAGATAAGGCCCCGCCGCCGCTCCCTGATGCGCTGACACCAGCCGGCCTTTGCGAAATCGGGCACAGTATGGTATACTATCGTCATATGTCGTTTTTCTACCATGCTGCTTTCCCTAGATGAGGACAATGTGTTTGTACAAGGTGATATGGCTGTGTATCCCGCCCATGGAGTTGGGCTCATAGAGGCCATTGAAACGAAATCCATTGGCGGGGTGGATCAGAGTTTTTATGTCATGCGGATTTTGAAGACCGACATGACCATTATGATTCCCACGGCAACAAGCAATAACGTGGGGCTCAGGGGCATTATTTCGCAGGCCGAGGTTGATCAAGTGCTGCAGATCCTCCAGGAGCGGGATGTGGAACTGACCACCCAAACCTGGAATCGGCGTTACCGCGAGTACATGGATAAGATCAAAACCGGTTCGGCCTTTGAGGTTGCCGAAGTATTGCGGGATTTGTATCTGCTCCGTGGCGACAAGGATCTCTCCTATGGTGAGCGCAAGATGATGGATACGGCCATGGGTTTGCTCGTGAAGGAAATCTCCTTGGCGCGCAAGGTGGAGGAGGATGCCGTTGTGGCACAGATCGAGCAGATATTCTGCTGATCAGGTCGCGGTATCTTTTTTATCGCCCGTACCTGCTGTGCCGTCTACCGTACCCGGTATCGGGCATCCGCTTCACTCCAGAGTTGAGTCTGTTGAAGCGGGCTGGCGTCTGGACCGTTTTCTCGCGGTTCGTTTTCCTGAGTATTCTCGTTCTTTTTTTCTGAAACTGATTCAGCAGCAAGCTGTTCAGGTGAATGGCTTGCCGGTCGCCAAGGCCGGCCATAAGGTGCGCGCGGGTGAAGAGGTGCTCTTTTTTCTGCCCCCACCCGAGTCTTCAGAACTCAGGCCGGAGCCGGTTTTCTTTGATATCCTTTTTGAAGACCGTGATCTCATCCTGATCAATAAACCACCAAGCCTGGTGGTACACCCCGGCAGCGGTCATAAAAACGGCACCTTGGCGCAAGGCCTTCTGTACCTGCATCACGATCTGCCCGGGCAGGAAGAGGGCAGGGCGGGGCTGGTCCATCGTTTAGACAAAGACACCTCCGGCATCCTCTTAGCTGCGAAGAACGAGCGGGCTTTACGAGCCATGATGGCCGCTTTTCAGGATCGTAGAGTCGAGAAGATTTATCACGCCATTTTACTGCGTACTCCACAGTCATCCTGCGGCCGCATTGACGCGCCCGTTGGACGTCATCGGGTAATGCGGCAGAAAATGGCTATCCGTCAGCAGGGCGGAAAATATGCAGCCACCAACTGGCAGGTACAGGAGCGCTATGCCAATGGCTGGTGCTTGGCGGAGATAGGTCTGGAGACCGGAAGAACCCATCAGATCCGGGTACATATGGCCTCCCAGAACACGCCGGTAGCCGGAGACGCGCTCTATGGTGGTTCAGCTCCACCCGAGTCGATAATCAAGCCCTCCAGGCAGATGCTGCACGCCAGCAGCCTGAGCTTTACCCATCCTCTAAGCGGGAAGCAATTCAGTTGGACTGCGCCGCTCTGGCCGGATATGCTGAACGTGCTTGCCCAACTGCGCGCCCTGACGGGGAAATAATTCCATTTCCAGATTAAAAATGATGTCAAAGAGGCGAGGTAAATGCGACGCAGGCGTACATACAGGTACTCCGAGAAACATTTGCCGAAGCCGCACAGATAGGACTTTGATTTGAAAATGGGATAACATGGGAATGATTCTGGGTATCACCGGCGGCATCGGCTCCGGCAAGAGCAGTGTCAGTCGCTTGCTGGCCGCGTACTGCCCGGCTCCGCTGATTGATCTTGATCGCTGCTGCCGCCATCTGCTTGACCAGGGAAAGCCTGGATGGCAGGCTCTGCACGACAGCTTTGGTGCCGGCTACGAATTGCCGGATGGAGCGATTGACCGGCCTAAGCTGCGTCAACATCTCTTTGCCGACGCCGATTTCCGGCAAGAGGTGGATGGTCTGCTGCATCCGCTTGCCTTAGAGCGCATGTATGAGGAGATCAATGCGACCGGCAAAGGCGCAGAACGCATTCTAGTGGAGATTCCCCTTTTATACGAGGCGGGCTGGCAGAACCATGTAGATGCGGTATTAGTGGTTTTTGCCCGGCGGGCGGTGCAGTGCTGCCGTCTGATGCGCCGGGACGGCATCAGTCGGAAAGATGCCGGACAAGCCCTGGCAGTCCAGATGGATTTGGCCGTAAAAGCCGGTCGTGCGGATTATGTTATCGATAACAGCAGTACCTGGGATGTGACTCGCAAGGCGGTTGTGCAGTTGGGCGACCAGCTCTGCAGCCCGGTAGGCACACCTCTGCAATCGAATTCGAAGAAAGTACTTGACAGCAGTACCTGAACCCAATATCACTTGCACTGCGTTGCAGCATCCTTGACGCTTCGTCATATTTCTGTTCCCGCAAATAACCGCTCGTCCCTTTGAGCCCTATGGAATTTTCCTGTATGGGAAAATTCGAATCACTTGCTAACACCCTGTTGTCTCTTGAATGCGCACAAATCCCGCATAGTATACCGCCATTATCATCCGGCCCCTGCTGAGAGCGCCCCTCCAGTTCTTCCGGGTCAGAAATCCAGGCCGTCAGTTTTGTATCCTTTCGTTTCGAGTCTGTCCATCAGTCCGTTACATAGCAATACTTTTGTATCCACTCATTTCCCGCTGTAATCCCCAGGGAGACGCTTTCGCTCATGAATCTTGCCGATTTAAAAAACAAAAAAATCAAAGAACTGGTCAGCATGGCCGCATCGCTCAATATCGAGGGATACAGCAGTATGACCAAACAGGAGCTTATTTTCGCCATTCTGAAGGAACAGGCGGACGAAGACGGCAAGCTCCGGGGAAGCGGGGTGCTGGAGATACTCCAGGACGGCTTTGGCTTTTTACGTGCGCCCGACTACAACTATCTGCCCGGCCCGGACGATATCTACGTTTCGCCTTCCCAGATCCGGCGACTCAACCTGCGCACCGGTGACACCATTGAAGGGGAGGTGCGTTCACCTAAGGACAACGAGCGCTACTTTGCCCTGCTCAAGGTGGACAGCATCAACTACGATCCACCTGAAGAGGCAAAAAACAAGACCACTTTCACCAACCTGACTCCGCTGCATCCGGATGAGTTGATCAATCTGGAAACCACGCCGGATAACCTGTCCATGCGGGTGCTCAATATTACCGCCCCGCTGGGCAAGGGGCAGCGTGGTCTTATCGTTGCCCCGCCCCGCACCGGCAAGACAATGCTCATGCAGAAAATCGCCAATTCGATCGTCGCCAATCATCAGGAGATCATTCTGATCGTCCTCTTGATCGACGAGCGGCCCGAAGAGGTGACCGACATGCAGCGCAGCGTACGTGCCGAGGTGGTGAGTTCCACTTTTGACGAGCCGCCCCAGCGCCATATCCAGGTGGCGGAGATGGTTATCCAGAAGGCGCAGCGTCTTGTAGAACACAAAAAGGATGTGGTCATCCTGCTGGATTCCATCACCCGTCTGGCCAGGGCCTACAATACGGTGACCCCGGCCTCGGGCAAGATCCTCTCCGGCGGTGTCGAGGCCAATGCCCTGCACCGCCCCAAGCGCTTTTTCGGCGCGGCGCGCAACGTGGAGGAGGGCGGCAGCCTCACCATCCTGGCCACAGCCTTGATCGATACCGGCAGCCGCATGGACGAGGTGATTTTCGAGGAGTTCAAGGGCACCGGCAATATGGAGATAGTCCTGGACCGCAAGATGGCCAACCGCCGGGTATATCCGGCTATCGATATCCTCAAGTCCGGCACCCGCAAGGAAGATCTGCTCTTGCCGGCAGAAGAACTCAACCGTATCTGGATTTTGCGCAAGCTGCTCTCCTCCATGAATCCGGTGGATGCCATGGAATTCTTGCTGGATAAAATGGGTCAGACCAAGAACAATCAGGAATTCTTTGCCTCCATGAATCGCTAAAGAGTATTTTTCTTTGCAAACCAGTGTATCTGGTTTATACTTTCAGCTTTTAGTTTTACCCGACTACTTTGCAGGAGAAGCCAAATGAAACCGGATATTCATCCCGAATTCCACCATATCAAGGCAGTTTGTGCCTGTGGCAATGAGATTGAGCTGGGTTCGGTGAACAAGGAGATGCACGTGGAGATTTGCTCTGCCTGTCATCCGTTTTTTACCGGCAAGCAGAAGCTGGTTGATACCGCAGGCCGCATTGAGAAGTTCAAGAAGAAGTACGCCAACCACCTCGCCAAGAAGAAATAATTCTTCTTCTACCGTACTTGCCGATTTTTGCCCTTTCGATTAATGCAGCAGCTAGCCGTGTTCCTCGCCAGCGTCCATGTTTGAACAACTGGCTGATATAGGCGAGAAGCTTGCGGTGCTCGAGCGCCGGCTTGCCGATCCAGAGCTGGTGAGCCGCCAGGAGCAGTACCGGACTGTAGTGCGTGAACATGCGCAGGTAGCCAGGCTTGCGGAACTGCACAGCCAGTACGAAAAGCTCCTGGGCCAGATGGAGGACAACCGCGAGCTGATCCACGCCGATGACGAGGATCCCGAGCTGGCGGCCATGGCCAGGGCCGAACTGGAGGAGTTGGAGGAGAAAAAGGGCGGCTTGGAACAGGCCATTCGCCTGCAACTGCTGCCTAAAGACCCGAATGACGAGAAAAACATCTTTCTCGAAATCAGGGCCGGCACCGGCGGCGATGAGGCCGCGCTCTTTGCCGCAGACCTGTTCCGCATGTACAGCCGTTTTGCCGAAGAACAGGGCTGGAAAGTTGAGGTCATGAGTTCCAACGGAACCGGCATTGGCGGTTTCAAGGAGATCATCGCCCTGATCAGCGGCAACCAGGTCTATTCACGGCTCAAGTTCGAATCCGGCGTGCACCGTGTGCAACGGGTGCCGGATACCGAAACCCAGGGACGCATCCACACCTCGGCGGTGACGGTGGCGATCATTCCCGAGGCTGAAGAGGTAGATCTGCGCATCGAGCCGCATGAGCTGAAGTTCGATGTCTACCGTTCCTCCGGCCCAGGGGGGCAGTCGGTCAACACCACCGATTCCGCAGTGCGGGTCACCCACTTGCCTACCGGCCTGGTGGTGACCTGCCAGGATGAAAAATCCCAGCACAAGAACAAGGCCAAGGCAGTGCAGGTACTGCGCGCGCGCCTTCTGGACAAACTTGAACAGGAACGCCACGACCGCATCTCTGAAGACCGCAAGGGCCAGGTGGGCAGCGGCGACCGCAGTGAACGTATCCGTACCTATAACTTCCCCCAGGCCCGCGTCACCGACCATCGTATCAATCTGACCATCTATCGCCTGGATCAGGTGATGGAAGGGACGCTTGACGATATCCTGACCCCCCTCGCCACCCATTTTCAAAGCGAAGCCCTGAACAAGGCAAACTAAAAGAGGCTGCTTGCATGGCAGACCTTTCCATAGCCGTCCTCATTAAGAAGGCAGCCGCTGTCTTCAGCAAGGCTGGTATTGAGAGCCCGGAGCTGGAAGCCCGACTTCTGCTGCAGTCTGTGCTGGGGCTGGATCATGCCGGTCTTATCCTGGCTTGGCAGCACCGGCCGGACAGTGCAATGCAGGAACACTTTGCCGCGCTGGTCAGGAGGCGACTTGACCGCGAGCCCCTTGCCTATATTACCGGCGAGCGCGAATTCTGGTCTCTACCTTTTGCTGTCTCACGAGACGTTCTCATCCCCCGGCCGGAAACCGAATGGCTGCTTGAGCTGGCAATAAGCCGGGTAAGACAGGTCAGGCAGGAAGTGCAGGGCACAGGGATCAGGCATGCCCTTGATCTTGGCTGCGGTAGCGGGGTGATTGCGGTGGTGCTCGCCCTGGAGCTTGGATGCAGGGTAACAGCAGTGGACTGCTCCAGCGGCGCCCTGCAGCAGGCGGCTGTGAATGCCGGGCGTCATGGCGTGGCGGATCGCATTACCATGGTTTGCGGTGATTTTTTTGCCGCCCTGCCGACAGGTGTCCGCTATGATCTTTTAGTGAGTAACCCGCCCTATATTGCCGCTGCAGAGATTGAGGAACTGGAGCCGGAAGTACGCCACTACGAGCCGTATCCAGCCCTTGATGGCGGCAGCGACGGCCTGGACGCCATAGCGAGCATCAGCAGGCAGGCGGGCGATTTCTTGCTGCCGGGCTCCTGGGTTTTTCTGGAGATCGGTGCGAATCAGGCCAAGGCGGCGCAACACCTCTTTACAAGCGCTCCTCACCAGTATGACGAGGTACAGGTACTGCCTGACCTGGCCGGCCGGCCAAGGGTGCTGCAGGCACGTTTTGTGGCGTGAACCCATCTTGGCATACATTCATGAATCTGCCGCAGTACACCTGTGGTACACATATATATAATTGAGTGATGGATACACTGGTTATTGAAGGCGGTCTGCCCTTGCGTGGTGAAGTGCAGATCAGCGGCGCCAAAAATGCAGCTCTGCCGCTTTTGGCGGCCACTTTGCTGGCTCCGGGTGAACATATTCTCCACAATGTGCCGGATCTGCGCGACACCCGCACCATGCTCCTCCTGCTGGAAACCCTGGGTGGCCGCTGGCAGCGCGACGGAGCGACGGTGCGCATCAACACCGATACGCTGAGTGGAGCCGAGGCTCCCTATGATCTGGTCAAGACCATGCGTGCTTCGGTGTTGGTCTTGGGGCCGCTCCTGAGCCGCGCGGGCTTTGCCCGCGTTTCCCTGCCGGGAGGCTGCGCCATTGGCGCGCGGCCTATTGATTACCACCTCAAGGGTTTTGAACGGTTGGGAGTTGCGACCAGTCTAGAGCAGGGTTATGTCGAGGCCAGGGTGAATGGCCGTCTGCGTGGCGATACCATGTATTTTGACGCCCCTTCGGTGACCGGCACGGAAAATTTGCTCATGGCCGCAGTCTGCGCTCAGGGCACGACCCATATCCAGAATGCCGCCCGTGAGCCGGAGGTGGGTAATCTCATCGACATGCTCAATACCATGGGCGCGCGCATTGAGGGCAAGGACAGCGACAGCCTGACCGTGCACGGGGTGGAACGACTTGTTGCGGCGGAAACAGCGGTCATCCCGGACCGGATCGAGGCAGGTACCTATATGATCGCAGTGGCCGCCTGTGGCGGCAAGGTGCTGCTCCGCGATTGTATATGCCGGCATCTGGCTGCGCTTTCGGAAAAATTGCGGCTCTGTGGTCTGATTATCGAAGAGCGGCAGGACGGCATGCTGGTAGCCTGCCCGGAGGTGGCTGGAAACAGCCTGTGCGCGCTAGAGAGTGTCGATGTCACCACCCAGCCCTATCCTGGTTTCCCCACAGACCTGCAGGCGCAGTTCATGGCCCTGATGGCCATGAGTGAAGGCACGGCCATCATCCATGAAACTATTTTTGAAAATCGCTTCATGCATGTGGCGGAACTCAATCGCATGGGCGCGGATATCACCATTGAGGGTTCGCGGGCCGTGGTGCGCGGTTGCGGCCGCGATAGTCTTTCCGGCGCGCCGGTCATGGCCACGGATCTGCGTGCCTCGGCCTCGCTGGTGATCGCGGGTTTGGCTGCCGCCGGCACTACCGAAATCTCACGTATCTACCATCTGGAGCGCGGCTACGAGAACATGGCGGCCAAATTGCAGACCCTGGGCGCGCGCATCCACAAAGTCAGCGCATAGCCTCAGATCCTCAGCCCAGGGGCTGTTTGGGCTGGGGCAACTTCACCCGCACTATGCAGGTGAAGTCGTTGTTGCCGTCAATGGCTACAAGGCCTTGGTGCTGCTGGGCGATTTGGCGGACAATGGCCAAACCCAGTCCTGTACCCTTGGCACGGTGTGAGAAAAACGGAGTGAAGACCCGCTCCCGCAATTCTTGCGGGATACCAGAGCCCTGGTCGCACACTTCAAGAATCAGCTCGTCGCTGTTTTCATCCTTTTCCCTTGATGCCGCGCGGATCAGAACCCTGGCGCTGGAGTCCTGTACGGCTGTGCAGGCATTCTCCACCAGTTGCCGCAGCATGGCCTCAATCTGCTGTTGATCTGCCCAGCAGGAAAGGGCAACCGGCACATCCCACTCAATAGCGACAGGGGAAAAACGCCTATTTTCATCCATAAAACGGGCAATCTGGCCTTCCAGCACGGAGCGGAGCTGAAACCATTGTTGTTGCGGTGCTTTCGGCCTGGCAAAGAGGAGGAAATCAGCAATGGTTTTTTCCATGCGCTCCGCCTCTCTAAGGATGATTCCCACCAGGGTGGTTGCTGTTGCATTACCGTTTTCCTGTGTCATGGCCAACATCTGGGCGGAACCTGAAATCGCTGCCAAAGGATTTCTGAAATCATGAGCAATCATGGCGCTCATCTCACCAATGGCGGCCAGTTTCTCGGCCTCCCGCATCTGCTGCTCCATCCGTTCTATCTGGCTGATATCCTGAAGGGTGAAGACTTTGGCCATGCTGCCCTCGCTGGTTTGACCCGGCTCGGCGGCAAGACGCAGGGGGGCGCTGGAATAGCCGATACGGATGTTCTCGCCATTTTCCTTGGTGAAGTTGCAGGCATTTCGGGCGGGATTGGCAGGCAGTTCGCTAGCCATGGCCGGGAAGATACGCCCAAGCAATTCGCCTACGACCTGCTCGCTCCTATAACCGGTGATCAGTTCGGCAGCGTGGTTGTACGAGTTGATTCGATCGGCAGCGTCAGTGGTGATGATGCCGGTTGTGATGTCGTCAAAGATCTGCTGGTAGAGCTGGGCAAGATGTTGATAGGCGCGGGTAGTCTTGCGCAGTTCCTGCTGGGCTCGGTGCAGGCGCCCGCCCATTTGTCCGCTGATGAGGGCTGCGAGGAAAAAGAGCAGGCCGTAAAAGGCAAAGAGGTTCAGAGTGGCCGAGAAATGGGCGGGCGGTTCGTAGCCGGTTCCCTTGAAATAGGGCGGCACCGGGCTGGAAAGCTCGAAAAGCAGCACAGCTGCATAGAGCAGGGTACTGGCTGCGGCCAGGGCAAGGCTGCCGGTTTTATAAAGGATCAGCCCGGCAGCGATAATGGGCAGGATGAACAGCGGCGTGAAAATAGAAAAGCTGCAGCCCGTAGCGTAGACAAAAACCGCGATAAAGACTGCATCGCCCCACAATTGGGCCAAGCCAAAGGCGCGCAGTTTCCAGCCGCCGGGCGCGGTTTTCTGCAGGACAAGTGCTGAAGTGATGGAAAAGAGATAGAGCGCCAGCAAAAAAAGACTGGTCTGCGGCAGGGGTGGAACTATGGCATTGGTGGACTGATCTCGCAGGATAGCTGCGGTGATGCACAAGACACTCATCAAGAGGATACGCAGCAGAATCCACCAGAGCAGATGTCTGCGGGTGGCGGCCTCGGTATCGGCAAGCGGACGGAAGATCCGGGCAAAAAACGCTTTCATGGGCAGATTCGCAGGCGGAAGGGGCGGGAAGGGCGCAAAAGAGGCACTGGGGCTCAGTACTAATCTATCCCCAGCTTTTTGGTTTTGTAACGCAGGCTGCGGAAACTCAGTTGGAGCAGTTCCGCTGCCTTGGTCTTTGAATTATCCGCCTTGGCCAGGGCGTGCAAAATGATTTTGCGCTCCACCTCCTCCAGCACATTGTCAAGGCCGCGGGCAAAGAGTTCCTTCTCATCCTGGGCGGCAACAAACATAGCCGGCTCGACAGTGGCAAGTGTTGACGATATTTTTCCCTGTTCCACAGTCGGCTCGGCCGCTGAATGCTCCTTTTGCCTGCGGTACGAGGACAGAACCAGATTATCCGGCAGTATAATGTTAGAGTTTTCCATGGCCACGCCGCGTTCGATGATGTTTTCCAGTTCGCGCACATTGCCGGGAAAGTCGTACTGCATCAGCACTTCCATGCCGTACGAGGAAATGGTCTGCACATCCTTGCCCAGCCGCTGTGAATATTTCTTGAGGAAATAATCGACCAGAAGCGGGATGTCGCCATGGCGCTCACGCAAGGGCGGCACCCGCATGGGTACTACTGCCAGCCGGTAGTAGAGATCTTCCCGGAAATTACCGGCAATGATCTCCTGCTCCAGCACGCGGTTGGTGGCGGTAATGATGCGGGCATTGAGTTGCAGGGTCTTGGTGGAGCCGACCGGCATGTATTCCCGCTCCTGCAAGACGCGCAAGAGCTTGGTCTGGATGATAGGCGTCAACTCGCCGATCTCGTCAAGAAAGGCGGTGCCGCCGCCGGCCAGTTGGAAAAGCCCTGGTTTGTCGGCAATGGCCCCGGTGAAGGCACCCTTGGCATGGCCAAAGAGCTCGCTTTCCAGAAGGGTTTCGGGAATGGCGCTGCAGATAATGGGCACAAAGGGTTTACCGGCCACCTGGGAGCGGTTGTGGATGGCCTGGGCCACCAGTTCCTTACCCGTGCCTGATTCGCCGTAGATGAGTACGTTAGCCGGCGTGGGCCCAACCCGCCTGATAAGATCGAAAATCTTCATCATTTCAGGGCTGCGACCGATGATTTCCGGGAAATCGTCTTCCGGCTGCTCAGCCTTGGTTTCCTTTTTGCTTAACGCCGTTTCGACAATGCGCTTCACCTCCTCCAGGTTGAAGGGCTTGGTGATATAGTCGAAGGCCCCATTTTTCATGGCCATGACGGCATCGCCCGGCGAGGCAAAGGCAGTGATGAGGATGAAGGCAAGATCCGGCTGCATGGGCTTGAGCCGGGCCAGGAGTTCAAGCCCGTTCAAACCCGGCATGCGTATATCCGAGATGGCTAGGTCAAAATGTTCTTCCTGCGCCATTTTGAGCGCCTTTTCGCCATCTGCCGCAGTGGCGACCCTGTAGCCCTGTTTTTCCAGGAATATGGACAGGAACTCGCGCATGCTGAGTTCATCGTCAACAACAAGAATGGAAGCCATGCAGGCCCTCGCAGAGGAATCGTTATCAGGTTGTAATTGAAGACAAATGTATAGCCAACCCCCAAGAGAAGTCAAATATTATCCGTGTCTTCCACCTGCGGCGGTTTACAAGCGCGGCCGGATACGGTACATAAAAGGACATTGTCTTCAGCCTGCAGCTATTATGACCCAATCGGAACAGTTTGAACAGCAACCCTTAAGCGCCCACTTGGCGGAACTTCGCTCCTGTCTGATCATCTCCCTGGCAGCGGTAGTGGTGTGCTTTGTCCTGTCTTATGCGGTGGTACGCGACCTGGCCGACTGGTTTCTCCAGCCGCTTATCAGTGTGCTGCCGGAAGGGAGCAAACTTATTTTTACCTCATACCAGGCAGGGTTTTTTTTTATCTGAAACTCGCCTTGGTTGCCTCGCTCGTCCTTGCCGGCCCTGTCATCTTCTTGCAAATATGGCGTTTTGTCGCCCCTGGTCTCTATCACCATGAAAAACGGGTGTTGCTCCCCTTTGTGGCGGTTTCAAGCCTGTGTTTTATCGGCGGCGCGCTTTTCGGGTATTTTTTTGTTTTTCCGCCGGCTTTCCGTTTTCTGATCGGCTATTCCAACGCCTACCTGGAGGCCATGCCGGCGGTTGAGGAATATTTTCCCCTGGCGCTGCGGCTTTTCCTCGCCTTTGGCGTGATTTTCGAGCTGCCGGTCTTGATGGTCTTTCTCGGCAAGATCGGCATGGTTGACAAGGCCTTTCTGGTTAAAAATAGAAAGTACGCGGTCCTCATCGCCTTTGTGGTGGCCGCTATCCTCACTCCCACCCCGGATGTGGTCAATCAGTTACTCATGGCCGGGCCCATTGTTTTGTTGTATGAATGCAGCATTTTTGCAGTGGCCTTTTTTGCCCGGCGGCCCTTCAAGGGCTATCCTACCGGAGAAGAGCAAACCGGTGAAGATTCCTGACAATGTATGGCAGCGTGCTTGCCGATATAAAATCATAAGCTTATAAAGCACGTAACAACTTGTATATACATCTCTAGATACTGCAAAGGAGCATTGTATGCAGAAGGTTCTTATAACCGGCGCAGCCGGCTTTATCGGGCATGGCCTGGGCAAGCGGCTTTTGGCCGAAGGCCGCAGCGTGGTTGGTCTTGACAACATGAACGACTACTACGATGTGCAGCTCAAGCGCGACCGCTTGGCTGAACTCACGGCCAGTCCCAACTTTACTTTTGTTCAGGAAGACATGGCCGACCGTGCGGCCTGTGCCGCCCTGTTCCAGAAATATCCGCTGGATGCGGTGGTCAACCTGGCCGCCCAGGCAGGGGTGCGCTATTCCCTCGAAAACCCTGCCGCCTACGTGGACACCAACCTGGTCGGCTTTGCCAATATTCTGGAAGGCTGCCGCCACCACGGCATCAAGCACCTGGTTTATGCCTCTTCCAGCTCCATCTACGGGGCCAACACCAAGATGCCTTTTTCCGAGCACGACAATGTTGACCATCCGGTTTCCCTGTATGCCGCCTCCAAAAAAGCCAATGAGCTGATGGCCCATACCTACAGCCACCTGTTCGGCTTGCCCACCACAGGCCTGCGCTTCTTCACCGTGTATGGCCCCTGGGGTCGGCCGGATATGGCGCTCTTTCTCTTTACCAAAGCCATTTTGGAAGACCGGCCCATCAATGTGTTTAACAATGGCAATATGGAGCGCGATTTCACCTATATAGACGATATTGTCCAGGGTGTGCTGCGGGTGCTGGACACGGTGCCCCAGCCCGATCCGAACTGGGACGGTAATGCGCCGGATCCCGCCACGAGCTACTGCCCCTGGCGGGTCTACAATATAGGCAACAACAACAAGGAAAAGCTGATGCGCTACATCGAGGTGCTGGAACAGTGCCTGGGGCGCACGGCCAAGAAGAATTTCATGCCCATGCAGGCCGGAGATGTGCCCGCCACCTATGCCGATGTCAGTGCGCTGGTACGCGAGGTCGGCTTCCGTCCGGATACACCCATTGAGGAAGGAGTGCGGCGCTTTGTCGACTGGTATCTGCGTTACTACAAGCTTGATGCCGGCCGGAGTTGAGCATTCGTTCGACGGCCCAGACCGGCCCGAAAGGCTGCGCTGTTTTCCGGACCGGTGCTGTTCCTGTGCGTCTCCATGAACTGTTTGCTACATTGCTGCAAGTAGGGTAGAAGAAGCGCACGGATTTTCAGTCTCTTCGCTTTCCCTGCACCAAGTCACTGCCATTGCATGAAGATCTATACCAGCCTTGAGCAGGTAACCAGTCCGCATGAGCGGGCCTGTGTGACCATCGGCAACTTTGACGGTGTCCACCTTGGACATCAGCAGTTGTTTTCCAGGGTGGTCAACCGGGCGCAACACAGTGGCGGCGTGAGCGTAGCCGTCACCTTTGATCCGCATCCCCTGAAGGTGCTCAGTCCAAAAGGAATCCGCCTCATTTCCACCACGGAACAGAAGATCGAGCTGATCGAACGCGCCGGGGTGGATGAACTCTTGATCATCCCTTTTAACCGAGAAATGGCTGCTACCAGCGCGGAGGACTTTGTCGATCGGATCCTGCTCAAAGGCCTGGGCATGACAAATCTGGTGGTCGGTTATGACTATGCCATGGGCAAAGGCAGGGCAGGCAGCACGGAGTTTCTGCGCCGACAGGGCCTGGCCAAGAGCTTTTCAGTTGAAGTGGTGCCCGCGTTTTACGCCCAGGGCAAGCTGGTTTCCAGCTCCACAATCCGCGAGTTGGTGAGTGCCGGCAGGATGCGCGATGTACGCGGTCTTCTGGGGCGCTACTATCAGATCCGCGGCGAGGTGCAGTATGGCCGTCAGCGTGGATCAGGGCTTTTGGGTTTTCCCACTGCCAACCTCCGCCTATTGGAAGAGGATCTCTGCCCCAAACGGGGCGTCTACGTCACCCAGGTGATCTACGACGGCAAGCAGTACGGTGGGGTCTCCAATATCGGCTACAATCCCACCTTTGGTGAAAACATCCTAGTAGCGGAAACCCATATATTTGATTTCAATGACGATATCTATGGCCGCCCTCTGCGCATCAACCTGCTGCGCCACCTGCGGGATGAGTGTAAGTTTCGCACCTTGGAAGATTTGATTGCGCAGATCGAAAAGGATATTGCGGTGGCGCACCGGGTGCTGGCGCGGGAGAAATAGTTCCATTTCCATATCAAGTGCTATCGGTGTCGGCATCGGAAAATGCTCACAGGACGTACCCACATGTACGCCTGCGTCGCATTTTCCTAGCCTCCTTGATGCATTTCCGTGATCTGGAACCGGAATAAGAGGGCAAAGCTGTTGGCTGCTTTCCTTTTCCATGCCCTGGCTTGGCAAACCGTGCTCTGGTGTCTATAGTGCCTTGATGCTGTGTGCTAGGCAGTTATACGAAAAAGATCCAGACAAAGGAATGAAATATGACAACAACGGAAAAGCAGGCTGATATACAGGAAGTTATCACCGACCTGGAAAAGGTGGTGGCAGAAAAGCCGGACAATGTCATGGCACGCCATCAGCTCGGTTTGGTGTACCGCCAGGCCGGCCGCAGCGACGATGCGGTACAGCAACTGGAAAAGGCTATTGAACTGGATAACCAGTCCATGGAGAGCATGATCAACCTGGGCGCGATTTATTTCGAACGCGGCGACTACGACCGGGCCCTGGAGTTGAACCGGCGCGCCCTGAAGGTTTCGCCCAAAATGGCCGAGGCCCATGTGAATATCGGCCTTATCCTGCAGCAGCGCGGTGAAGTGGTGCAGGCCATTGAAAGCTACACCAAGGCTTCCCAGCTTGATGCCAAACTGATCACTGCCTGGCTGAACCTGGCTTCGGCCTATACCAGTATCGAGGAAGACGCCAAGGCGGTTGAAGCTGCCCGTCAGGCCGTTACCCTGGAGCCGGATTCGGCCATGGCGCATAATAACCTGGCAGTGGCGCTCTACTTCAGCGGCGAGTATGCCGAGGCCCAGCGTCATCTGGAGCGGGCAAGTGAACTCGGTTACAGTGTTGATGCCCGTTTTGCCGAGGCGCTGCGGGCCAAAACCGTGGTTGGCGAATGAGCAGCAAGGCGGAGCTGCAGCTCAAACCCTGGTGCCCTATTTGCGGCATGGATGTTGGCCGTCCAAGCTATGGGCAGGAACGTAAACTGCGCGAATTTCCCATGGGCCGCTGCGAATGCGGTGCAGTCTATGTGGCGGAAGCAACAGGCCACAACGTGGGTGCTGCCATGGTGGAATGCCTGGTCAATGCCTGTGGCGACAATTGGGATTTGGCCTGGGATCTGCTGCCCGATGAGGACTATCTCACCGGCCAGATCGATGACTACGATGAGGTGAGCCATCAGGTGGTGCAGACGCGCAACCTGGATGGCCGCGCCGTGCGCGGGGTGCTGTATTTTGTGCGCCTGCATAAAGACTTGGCGGAATTTGCCGCCCGTTTTGCCGCGAAACAAGGCACGGAGGGCGCGGGCAAGGAGACAGTTGAACCGGCCCGGCCCGCGCGCCGGCTCGATCCTAAACGAAAACGCATGCGGGCGGATAAACAAACCGTGGCGCGCTTGGCGTCCGAGGATAATGTGGAGGCCCTGGTCACCCTCTACCTGGATGACCGCAGGACTCTGCGTTTTCTGCACCGCATGCTCTACAGCCCGGATATGGCGGAACGGTATAAAACCGCCTGGATCCTTGGCCGGGTCTGCGGCGAGGGGGCAACCCTTGAACCAGGGCCGGTGGCAGATCTTCTACACCGACTTTTTGAGGCCTGTGCCGACTCTGCCTCCTCATCTTGGGGCATGATCGAGGCCATTGGCGCCATCATTGCCAACCGGCCGGATATTTACGGCGCCTTCACTCGACATCTTTTTGCATATATGGGCGATCCCGGCACCCGTGGGGCTGTTTTGTGGGGGCTGACCGAAATTGCTGCATCCAGGCCGGATCTGATCCGCGCCGTGCCGTTTTATTCGCTTTTTCCGGTGCTGACCCACCAGGATCCGGTGCTGCGGGCACTGACTGTGCGGCTCTTGGGGCGGGTGCGGGCTAAGGAGGCTGCTTTGCAGATCATGGGCCTTACCCATGACCGTACACCGGTCACCATTCCGGATCAGGGCAGGCTCTACAGCAGCACCGTGGCCGCGCTTGCCGCTGAAGCCCTCCAACTTATTCATCAGGAAGAAGCATGACAACGAACAATCTGCAACCGCTGAGCAGCCTTGGCTCCCCGCCGCAGCAGGATGGCCTGCAGGCTGAAATTGAAAACAATCCGGCCCGGCAGGAGTATAAAGAGGCGCGCAAGCTCTTGGACAAAGGTGAGTATGTGCAGGCTGCCATGGGCTTTCATAATGCCCTGCGCGGTTTTGAGGAGCAGGACGATCGTATTGGTGTGGCCAACGCTTCCGATCGGCTGGGCGATGCCTGCCTGGCTCGGGAAGAGTATGCCATGGCCATGGCTAACTTCGAGCGGGCCCACGCCATTTGCGTAGAAGAGGAAGACAGTTTTTCACAGCTTTCCCTTAACAAGAAGATGGTGCACTGCTGCAGAAAACTCGGGCAACAGGCCAAGGCGCTTGAACTGCTTGACGACATGCTGGAGCACTATCAACTTACCCGTAACCCCAAGGGAGTGGTAGAGACCCTGGAAATTCTGGCCGAAGTCTATGTCGAGCAGGGCGACAGGGCCAGGGCTGCGGACGCCTACCGCTCGGCTGCCGGTATCCACACCCATTTCAAGCATACTCGTCGGGCTGAGGAACTCGTGCAACTGGCTGAAAAGACGGAGCAGGGCCAGTAGATGTTCACCGGCATTGTTCAGGGCCTGGGCACGGTAGTTGAGCGCCATCCTTCAGGCGGTGGCGCAGTGTTGACCGTCACCCCTTCATTCAGCCTGAATGAACCCCAGGAAGGGGAATCCATTGCCGTGGATGGTGTGTGCTTGACCGCGCGCAAAATCACCAGAAGCAGTTTTTGTGCCGATGTGTCCCCCGAAACCCTTGAGCGCAGCAGTTTGGGCCGCTTGCGCGCCGGTTCCAAGGTAAATCTTGAGCGCGCCCTGCGCCTGGCAGACAGGCTGGGCGGCCATCTGGTCAGCGGGCATGTGGACTGCATGGGCAAGGTGCTTAAACGCGAGAATTTGGGCAGTTTTACCCTGTTCACCTTTTCCATGGAAAGTCGCCTGAGCCGCTATGTAGTTGAAAAAGGGTCGGTTGCTATCAGCGGCATCAGTCTGACCGTCAACACGTGCACCGAATCCTCATTTTCCGTCTCCATCATTCCCCATACCCTTCAGGAGACCACGCTCGGTCTCCTTGCTGTGGGCGATGTGGTCAATATCGAGGTGGATATCATCGGCAAATATGTTGAAAAATTACTAACCGGCCAGGCAACAAACTCGTCTTCCGGCCAGACCCTGGATTCGGCTTTCTTGGCCAGGCACGGTTTTATGTAATCTGTTTTATTGAGCTGGAACAGCTCTTGCTTGAGGCAAAACTATGGCGGCACACAGCATTGAGGAAGTAGTCGAAGATATCAAAAACGGCAAGATGGTGATTCTGGTCGACGATGAAGACCGGGAAAACGAAGGAGACCTCTGCATGGCGGCCGAGGCGGTCACGCCGGAGGCGATCAACTTCATGGCCAAACATGGTCGTGGTCTCATTTGCCTGGCCTTAAGTCCGGACATTGTGCAGCAGCTTGACCTGCCCATGATGGTGAGCAACAACCAGTCGCCCTACGGCACCGGTTTCACCATCAGTATCGAGGCCCGTACCGGTGTCAGTACCGGTATTTCGGCTGCAGACCGCGCCCGCACCATTGCCGCTGCCGTAGACCCGAAGGCCACTCCGCGTGACATCATCAGCCCGGGGCATATTTTCCCTCTGCGCGCCAAGGCGGGCGGAGTCCTCGTGCGTACCGGTCAGACCGAGGGATCGGTGGATCTGGCCCGTATCGCTGGCATGCGCACCGCCGGGATCATCTGCGAAATTATGAAGGATGACGGCACCATGGCCCGCAGGCCGGATCTGGAAGTCTTTGCCGAAGAACACGGTCTTAAGATTGCAACCATTGCCGATTTAGTCGCCTATCGGCTGTGCAAGGATGTGCTGGTGCGGCGGGCGGCTGAGGCCCGTTTGCCCACCTGCCATGCCGGTGAATTCCGGGTGATCGCCTACCAGAATGATATTGATCACTGCGAGCACGTGGCGCTGGTTATGGGAGATATCACTCCCGAGGAACCCATTATGGTGCGGGTACATTCGGAATGCCTGACCGGTGATGTTTTTGATTCAGCCCGTTGCGACTGCGGGTCGCAGTTACACGCTGCCATGCAGATGGTTGCCAGGGAGGGCCGCGGGGTGATTGTCTATATGCGCCAGGAGGGCCGGGGCATCGGTCTGGTCAACAAATTGAAGGCCTATGTGCTCCAAGATGAAGGCCTGGACACGGTGGAGGCAAATACTCGCCTCGGATTTAAGCCGGATCTGCGCGACTATGGTATTGGCGCGCAAATACTGCGTGATTTGGGGGTGCGCAAGATGCGCCTTTTGACCAACAACCCGAAAAAAATCATCGGCCTTGAAGGCTATGGTCTTGAGGTGGTCAGTCGTCTGCCCATTGAGATGCCGGCGGGTGAGGAGAGCATGCGCTATCTGAGTACCAAGCGGGATAAAATGGGACATTTGCTCAAACTGTGCAATGATCTTCCCTCGGGATGCACCATTGGAAAATCTTGAGTAAACTGTTATCGGTCTGCATGCGAATTCATAGATAAAGGAGCATAACATGGCACAATATATTGAAGGTTCCTTGAAGGGAGATGGCCGCAAAGTCGGGATTGTGGTGTCCCGTTTCAACTCCTTTATCGCGGAAAAACTGTTGGATGGCGCTATCGATTCTCTAGTGCGCTCAGGAGTAAACGGCGATGATATCGTGGTCGCCCGCGTTCCCGGTGCATTCGAAATCCCCCTTGCCGCCCAGAAAATGGCCAGATCAGGCCGCTATCATGCGGTCCTCTGCTTGGGCGCGGTCATACGTGGGGCCACCCCGCATTTCGACTATGTGGCTGGAGAGGTGGCCAAGGGTACGGCCCAGGTGATGCTAGACACGGGCATACCCATTCTTTTTGGCGTACTCACCACCGATACCATTGAGCAGGCCATTGAGCGGGCAGGCACCAAGGCGGGCAACAAGGGCTCGGACGTTGCCGTTGCGGCCCTGGAAATGGTCAACCTGCTGGACGGGCTGGCATAAGCCCTGTTGCCTGGTTGCCAAGGTCGGCTTTTGTGTCTTTAGTGTTTACTTTCAGTGTTTAGCTAGCCGGTATGGGACTTCGACGACAAGCGCGCGAACTGGCGCTGCAATTCCTTTTCAGCCTGGACATGCAGGCCGGGCTGACTGCGCCTCTTGCTGAAGTACAGGCTGCTTTTGCCGGCTTTAGCGAGCACTTCGCCAGTACCCGCGCAGCCCTGCCCTATGCCCGCAATCTGGTGGAAGGGGTGTGTCGGCATTGGCGCGAACTGGACCAGGATATCGCGGCCCATTCCCACAACTGGCGGGTGGAGCGCATGTCTGCGGTGGACAGGACTATCCTGCGCATTGCCGCCTATGAGCTGCGCTGGGCGGAAGACGCTCCTGCTCAGGTGGTGATCAACGAGGCCCTGGAGATTGCCAAGCGCTTTTCCATCGACGATTCAGCCCCTTTCATCAATGGTATCCTAGATAGTTTGCACGGGGCGCGGCCTCGCCCCCAGCGTTCGTAACTTGATTTTTCCCTCCCCTTTCTTTTCAGGTAAGCGATATTCAGAGCAGCATGGATGCAGTTGGCACAGGCAGGCCGCGTAAAGCCGGGCGCAGGTACGAGGTGGCCTCCCTTCTTTTGCTTTTTCTGACCCTGCTCCTGTTGCTCAGTCTCATTAGTTATCTGCTGCCCCTGTTTGGAGTAGAGCCGCACCTGCAGGAGCCCGGTGATAACTGGTGCGGTGCCTTGGGCTTCTACACCGCCCACTATCTTTTCTCGTTTTTTGGCCTGGTCGCCTTTTTCCCGCTTTTTCTGCTGTCCCTTCGTACCTTCCGCGTCATTCGGGGGCAGGAGAGCGAGCGCCGTCTGCCCCATGTACTGGCGGGCATGAGCGGCATAGCCCTGGCCTCCTCAGGGCTCTTTGGCGCTTTTAAGCAAGTGCTGCTTCCGGCGACCTTCGTGAAACCAGGCGGCTATCTCGGCACCCTGATCTGGCCGTTTTTGAACACCTTCATTGGTACGGCCGGCAGTGTCATGGCGCTCTTCCTGCTGCTGCTTTTTTCCCTAATGGCTGCCATGCGTTTTTCCCTAACCGCGCTCCGTGAGCGTGGTCAGAACCGTAGGCGTGCGCCTGTCCGGCGACGCAGCTTTGCCGAGTCGGAAAGGGAGACGCCGATGCGCACGGGTACATTGCAAGAGGAAGAGCCTTTCGATCCGGAGTTCTCGCTGGAAGGCGGCGCATACAGGGAGGAGGCGGGGTATGCAAGCCTCGATGAAGAAGATGCGCTGCTTGATGATCCGTTAGAAGAACCAGTGCCGCCGCGCCCGGCAACTCGTGCACTACCACAGGAGCGGGAGCGTTCCAAACCGCAGCGCCAGCCCCCTGTTCGCCGCCAAGGGTATTTCAAACTGCCCCAGCTTGAGCTTTTGGATGCAAATCCTGAGATCGAAACCGAACTCGACCGCGAGCATTACTACAGCGTCAGCAATATCCTGGTGGAGAAACTGCAGGATTTTGGCGTGCAGGGTGAAGTGGCCGGTATTTCGCCAGGGCCGGTGGTTACGACCTATGAATTTTCGCCCGCACCAGGGGTGAAAATCAGCCGGGTGGTTTCTCTCGCCGATGACCTGGCCATGGTGCTCAAGGTGGACCGGGTGCGCATTGTCGGCTCTATTCCCGGCAAGGTTGCCATTGGTATTGAAATCCCCAATCCGGTACGCAGCACCGTGTATCTACGCGATATTCTTCTTTCCGATGAGTATCAGACCGCGCGTTCCAAGCTCAGCCTGGCCCTGGGCTTTGATGTGGTGGGCAAGCCGGTGGTGGCTAATCTTGCTCGCATGCCGCATCTGCTCATTGCCGGAGCCACGGGCGCGGGCAAATCGGTTGCTATCAACGCTTTTATTGCCTCCATCCTCTTCAAAGCCACGCCGGAAGAGGTGCGGCTCTTAATGATTGATCCCAAGCGGATTGAACTCTCGGTGTATGACGATATCCCCCATCTCCTGCACCCGGTGGTGGTGGAGGCCAAGATGGCGAGCCGGGCGCTTCTGTGGGCGGTGCGTGAGATGGAGCGGCGCTACCGACTTCTTGAAGAGCGGCGGGTCAAGTCCTTTTTGTCCTACAACGAGGTGGCGGATGAACCTCTGCCTTACATCGTCATCATTGTGGATGAACTGGCTGATCTGATGATGGTAGCCTCTAAGGATGTGGAAACCTCCATCGCCCGTTTGGCCCAGATGGCGCGCGCCGCAGGCATGCACATAGTCTTGGCCACCCAGCGACCGTCGGTGGATGTGCTCACCGGCTTGATCAAGGCGAACTTTCCCACCCGCATCTCCTTCAAGGTATCTTCCAAAGTGGATTCACGCACTATTCTCGATGGTTCCGGGGCAGAGCATCTTCTGGGCATGGGCGACATGCTCTTCCTGCCGCCCGGCGCTGCCAAGTTGCAGCGCATCCATGGCGCGTTCATCTCCGAGCAAGAGACGGAGCGCTTGGTGGAGTATCTGAAAAGCCAGGGTACGGCCGAATATGACGTCAATGTGCTCCATGAGATGGAAGAAGATGCGGAGCCGGCAGCGGTTGAGGCTGATGAATACGACGAGAAGTACGACGAAGCCGTGGCCGTGGTCACGGAAACGGGCGTAGCCTCCATCTCTATGGTGCAGCGACGCTTGCGGGTTGGCTACAATCGGGCTGCCCGCATGATCGAACTGATGGAGCGGGAGGGGATAGTCGGTCCGGCGGATGGATCCCGGCCCCGTGAGGTGCTGGTGCGCAGCAATTATGAGGCCGATGAGGACAAGATTCGCTGATTCCGACCTGTCGGCAGCGCGGCGGGAAAAGTCGCCCTACTATATATCTATTTCTTTGATGTTTCTTTTAAGTTTCGCTGCTCAGCCTTGTTTTGACGATTTTTCTTGACTTAATTTGGCGGACAAATTAAACCTTTACACTGTAAAAAATGAGTGAGCGTTCATTTTTTTCGCTTGAAACAGTTGTTCAAAAGAGAACGAAGAAAATGGGACGCTTAACTTTGCAGTTCGTGGGTTGCTGTGGCGCCTAATCAAGGGAGAGGGCCCGCAAGGGTAATGACGACCGTATTGGGAGTCATCAACTGATAAAACCAAGTGAGGAGGTAGTTGAATGCCAAGTTACGTAGATCCTTCAAAGTGTGACGGTTGCAAAGGTGGCGACAAGACCGCCTGCATGTACATCTGTCCCAATGACCTGATGGTCCTGAACGTGAAGGAAATGAAGGCGTACAATCAGGAGCCGGATGCCTGCTGGGAGTGCTACTCCTGCGTTAAGATCTGCCCGCAGGGCGCGATCTTCGTTCGTGCCTATGACGACTTCGTCCCCATGGGAGGTCAGGTGCACCCCATGCGTTCCTCTGACTCCATCATGTGGACAGTGAAATTCAGAAACGGTAACATCAAACGTTTTAAGTTCCCTATCCGCACCACCGCAGAAGGCGCGTCTAACGAGTATCCCGGCGAAAGAGGCCCCAACCTGGATGACGAATGCCTCCTGCTGGAAAGCAATCTGCCCGCGCCGACCAAGCTGGCGAAGTAAGCTTGTCTGAAGGCTCAATACTTTAGGAACTTTTTTGCTTACAGAACGTAACAAGGAGAAAATACTATGGCATTGCCAAATAAGCCGAAAGGCGAGCTCGAAGCAGTTGTAGATCCGGAAATCGTAGAGCACAGCTGTGATGTGCTGATCGTGGGCGGCGGTATGGCTGCCTGTGGTACCGCTTTCGAGATCAAGAAGTGGGCGCCGGAAGATATGAAGATCATTCTGGTCGACAAAGCTTCTTTGGAGCGCTCAGGTGCGGTTGCCCAGGGGCTTTCCGCCATCAACACCTACATCGGCGAAAACGCCATCGAAGACTATGTCAAGATGGTCCGTAACGACCTGATGGGCGTTGTTCGTGAAGACCTGATCTATGACCTCGGCCGTCACGTGGACGAGTCCGTAAAGCTGTTTGAAGAGTGGGGTCTGCCCATCTGGAAACGCGGCGAAGACGGCAGCAACATGGCTGGCGATAAGCCTGCCAAAAGCCTGCGCGAGGGTGGTACCCCGGTTCGGACCGGTAAGTGGCAGATCATGATCAACGGTGAATCCTACAAGCCGATCGTTGCAGAACCTGCCAAAAAGGCACTGGGCGAGGAGAATATCCACGAGCGTGTATTCATCGTCAAGATGCTGCTCGACAAGAACAAAGAAAACACTATTGCCGGTGCTGTTGGTTTCTCCACCCGCGAGAACAAAGTACACGTATATACCTGTAAAACCGCCATGGTAGCCTGCGGCGGCGCGGTAAACATCTTCCGCCCGCGCTCCACTGGAGAAGGCAAGGGCCGTGCATGGTATCCGGTATGGAACGCTGGTTCCACCTACACCATGTGTGCCCAGGTCGGCGCAACCCTGACCATGATGGAAAACCGTTTCACACCGTCCCGCTTTAAGGATGGTTATGGCCCGGTTGGCGCATGGTTCCTCCTATTCAAGGCCAAAGTGCAAAACGGTCTGGGCGAGTTCTACGCCAACAGCCCCGAGGTAAAGGAAGAATTGGCCAAGTTTATGCCTTATGGTCAGTCTGCAGTTACCCCGACCTGCCTGCGTAACCACCTGATGCTCAACGAGTTGAAGGCTGGCCGTGGACCGATCTATATGGCCACTGATGTTGCTCTGAACGCCTTCCTAGATGCCGAGCGCGCTGCCGGCAAAGACGAGAAAGCAGTGAAGAGGATGTGGAAGGCCTATGAGTCTGAAGCATGGGAAAACTTCCTCGATATGTCCGTTGGCCAGGCTGGGCTGTGGGCCGGTATGAACATCGAGCCCGAGAAGGTTGGCTCTGAAATCATGCCGACCGAACCGTACATGCTGGGTTCGCACTCCGGCTGCTGCGGCATCTGGACCTCTGGCCCGGATGAGGATTGGGTTCCTGCAATAGACGGCCCGCGTTCGCATCAGTACAAGTGGGGCTACAACCGCATGACCACGGTGAACGGCCTCTTTACTTCTGGCGACGGTGTTGGTGCATCCGGTCACAAGTTCTCCTCCGGCTCCCACGCCGAAGGCCGCATCTGCGCTAAGCAGATGGTGAAGTACTGCCGTGACAATGCTGATTTCAAACCTGAATTAGCACAAACTCCTCAGGAGCTGGCTGACGAGATTTACGCACCGGTTCGTCTCTATCATCAGTTCAAGGATGCGTCCACTGCTGCTGATGTAAACCCGAACTATGTCAAGCCTGCCGGCCTGATGATGCGTCTGATGAAGGCCACCGACGAGTACGGCGGCGGCGTAGCCACCTACTACATGACCTCCGGCAAGTTGCTCAACATCTGTCTGGATCTGCTCCGTCTGCTCCGCGAAGACGCCGAAAAGATGGCAGCCGGTGACCTGCACGAGTTGCTGCGTGCCTGGGAAAACTACCACCGCATCTGGTGTGTAGAGACCCACATCCGTCACATCGAGTTCCGGAAGGAATCTCGTTATCCGGGCTTCTACTATCGCTCTGACTACCCGACCTGCGACGATGAGAACTGGAAGGTTTTCGTCAACTCCACCTTTGATCCCAAGACCAAGGAGTGGAAGTGCGAGAAGGTAGATTGCATCAACATCATCGAGACAGAGCCTTGGATCTAATCCTACGCCTTTCCTGATCGGTGCAACGAAACTCCAGACTCCGCCCGGAGTCTGGAGTTTTTTTGTATAAACAACGTTTTTGTTTGAGTTGCATCAACGGATGAAGTAATTTTCCTTCGTTCTATTCTTTTTTACCGGCAATCACCTTTCATCAATACCAGCAGTTTATGGAGGTCTGGCATGAGTGACACTGCAGGCAATGGTGCGGTCTTGGTTGTGGGCGGCGGTATCAGTGGACTTACCGCGGCTTTGGAAGCAGCCGAAGTCGGCAGCGATGTATTTCTTGTCGAACAGAACGCCTATCTGGGCGGTCGGGTCGCACAGCTCAATCAATATTTTCCCAAGCTCTGTCCCCCAACCTGCGGGCTGGAGATCAACTTCAAACGCATCAAGGATAACCGCAGAATCAGAACCTATACACTCACCAAAGTTACCTCTGTCAGTGGCGGTCCCGGCAACTATGAAGTAACGCTTGAAACCGCACCGCGGTATATCAACGCAAACTGCACGGCCTGCGGCGACTGCGCGGTCGTCTGTACGGATGAGGTCGACAATCCCTTCAACTTTGGCATGAGCAAGATCAAGGCAGTGAATCTGCCCCATGAGATGGCATTTCCGCGTCGCTTTATTTTGAATAAGGAGGCCTGTTCAAGCGCCACACTTGAAGCCATTAAATCTGCTTGCAAGTACGACGCGGTAGAGCTGGATATGCAGCCCAAGAGCTTTACCCTGCAGGTCAGCTCCATTATCTGGTCGACAGGTTGGAATCCGTATGATGCGGACAAGATTACTCAACTCAATTTCAACAGTTCTCCTGCCATCATTACCAATATGATGATGGAGCGTTTGGCTGCGGAAAATGGCCCCACCCAGGGCAAGATTCTTCGCCCAGGCGATAACAAGGAGCCTGAATCCTTTGCCTTTGTACAGTGCGCCGGCTCTCGGGATGAGAATCACCTTGAGCACTGCTCCTACATCTGCTGCATGGCGACCTTCAAGCAGATCTCCTACATCCGCGCGCAGTACCCTGAAGCCAAGATCTATGTCTTCTACATTGATCTGCGTACGCCCGGCAAATACGAGCACTTCCGCGCAAAATTCATGGACGATGCCAATACCACCTTTATTAAGGGCAAGGTGGCCGACATCGTTGCCGATCGTGATGGCGGGGTGACTGTCATGGCTGAGAATGCGCTTACTGCCAACAAGGTGAGCCAGAAGGTGGATCTGTGTATCCTGGCAACCGGTATGCAGCCGGCACTGGGTGAAGCGGGCAAGACCTTTGGCCTTACCATCGATGGTAACGGTTTTGTGGTTTCTGAGCCTGAGAAGGGGATGATCGCTGCCGGATGCGCCAAGTCGGCAGTTGATGTCTACACCAGCGGTCAATCATCCACCGCTGCAGCCCTTAAAGCAATTCAGATCGGACGCTAGGAGGACTAGGCAATGGATAAGGTATATGGAGCGTATCTCTGCACTGGTTGCGGCATCGGCGAGGTTTTGGATGTGGAAGGCCTGAAGGCTGCCGCTTCCGAAACCGGCATGGAGATGCAGGAGCATGCCTACCTCTGCGGTGACGACGGCCGGGCTTTTTTGGAAAATGACGCTAAGGAAAAAGGAGTCAACACCTTTGTTGTTTGCGCCTGTTCTCCCCGGGTTATGCAAAAGGAGTTTGACTTTGGTGAAGGCACTATCACCGTACGCGGTAATCTGCGCGAGCAGGTGGCCTGGACGGCTGGTGATGCGGCTGAAGGCGGTGAAGTGGATGAGTTTTTGCAGGAGCTTGGTGCCGACTATGTACGCATGGCAGTCACCAGGGCTCAGAAAACAGCATTGCCCGTACCGTATAAACTCGAAAGCATTTCCAAGAAAATCCTCGTCATGGGTGGTGGCCTTGCTGGTTTGACTGCAGCCAAGGAAGCCGCTGCTGCTGGATATGAGGTTACATTGGTTGAAAAAGATGCAGTCTTGGGCGGTAAGGCCTTGGGCTGGCGGAAGATGTTTCCTACCGCCTACCCCTATGCGACTTTAGAAGAGCCGTCCATAGAGCAGCTCGTTGCAGAAGTGAGCGGCAATGCCAAGATTACCATCAAAACCGGCACTGAAGTTGCTCGTGTTGCCGGTGCGCCCGGCCAGTTCAATGTTACCTTCAAAAAGGCTGGGGAAAAGACCGAATGGGATGCTCCGGCTCGAGTTACTGTTGAACAGCAGGATCAGATCGCAAGCGGCGAGATGGAAGACCCGAACAAGGGCATGAAGAAGTACACCGCCCTTAATCCGGATGGCGAACTCTTCGGTGCAGTGGTTATAGCCACTGGCTGGACTCCGGCCAAGGTGGATGAATTTGAACATCTTGGTTACGGTTCAATCAAGGCCGTAGTAACCAACGCCGAGTTCGAAAAGCTTGCCAAAAACGGCAAGGTGCCGGCACGGGTCGCCTTTGTCCAGAGCCCCGGGGGCAAGGATAAAGACCAGGATTTCCCCTACTGTAACTCGGTTACCTCCATGGTGGCGCTCAAGCAGGCCAACTATGTGGTGGAAGACAACCCCGAGGACGGTCAGGCCTATATCCTCTATCAGCACATGCGTACTCCCGGCAATGCAGAACTGTACTATAAGGCCATGCAGTCCAAAGATGGCGTCTACATGACCAAAGGTTCAGTGACCAAGGTCGAGGAGAGCGGTACTGGTGCTGCAGTGTCTGTGGAGGATACCCTGCTTGGTGAAGATCTGCGCCTTGAAGTGGACATGGTGGTGCTGGCTGCGGGCATGGTGCCGACCACGCTGGATAAGGCCGTGGCCAACCTGGCTTATCGCCAGGGCCCCGGTTTCAGCGATCTGGATCTCTTTGACGGCTACGCCGACTCAAACTTTGTCTGCTTCCCCTACGAGACCCGGCGTACCGGCGTCTATGCTTGCGGTGGCGTACGCAAGGCCGAGACCATGGAAGAGACCATTGACGATGCTACTGGCGCGGCATTGAAGGCGATTCAGTGTATCGAATCCGCAAACCGGGGTGTTGCAGTGCATCCGCGCTCCGGCGATATGACCTTTCCGGAGTTCTTCTTCCAGCGCTGCACCCAGTGCAAGCGCTGCACCGAAGAGTGTCCCTTTGGCGCCCTTGACGATGACGAGAAGGGCACACCGCTGCCCAATCCAACGCGTTGCCGTCGCTGCGGCACCTGTATGGGCGCTTGTCCTGAGCGCATCATCAATTTCGCAGACTACAATATCGACATGATCGGCTCCATGGTGAAAGCCATAGAAGTGCCGGACGATGATGAGGACAAACTGCGCATCGCCGTTTTCGTGTGCGAAAACGATGCTTACCCGGCACTTGATATGTCGGGCATGCATCGCAACAAGCTCAACAGGTTGGTTCGCTTTATTCCGGTGCGTTGCCTGGGTTCGGTCAACATGGTCTGGATTAAGGACGCCATGTCTGCAGGTATGGATGGCGCACTGCTTCTTGGTTGCAAGTACGGTGACGATTACCAATGCCATTTTGCAAAGGGCTCTGAAATCGCCACCCGCCGCATGGAGAATATTGGTGAAACCCTGGGCTCGTTGGGCCTTGAGCCGGAGCGTTGCGGGGTGCGCGAGATTGCCATTTCCGATTACGATAAGATCCCGGCAATCATCGACGAATTTGTGGAAGAGATCATCGCCATGGGTCCCAACCCCTTCAAGGGCTTCTGATCAGGCGTGGAACTGTGTGAGCCGTCGGGTGTTTGACCTGGCGGCTTGACTCCACCGAACCCAATAAATTTTTAGATATAAAGAATATTACCGCTCGTCAGAGGAGGAACCAATGTCAATGAACGTGCAACCGGACCGTGAATTTATACAGGCCATGAAGGAGGCGGGCGGTGATACGCTGAAACAGTGCTATCAATGCGCCACCTGTTCAGTCGCTTGCCCGCTATCTACCGATGGCAGCCCTTTCCCTCGCCGTGAAATGATTTATGCGCAGTGGGGCCTAAAAGAGAAACTGGTCAACGACCCCAACGTATTTTTGTGTCACCACTGTGGCGACTGTACAGTCATGTGCCCGCGTGGCGCACGGCCTGGCGATGTGCTCGGCGCTATTCGTGCCCATGTGTATACTAGTCTTGGCTGGCCGCAATCCTTGGCCAGAATGTGTACTTCAATTAAAAATTTGCCCACCTTGGTAGGGATTCCTGCTCTGGTTGTCTTTTTTATGTGGATCATTTCCGGCGGCATGCGCATTCCTGCCGGCGAGCATTTCGCCAAAGTCGGTTACCAGCAGTTTTTTGGTCATTGGGACTTTCACCTGCTCTCCAAGAACGTGCTCTTTATTGATATCATCATGCTGACTGCGGTCGGCATCGCGGTCTACTCCCTGTACAAGGGCGTTAGTGTGATGTGGCGTGGCATGTCAGCCTCACTCAATCAGGGTGAAGTAGGCTACCGGCCGGGCATCGTCCAGTTTGTAAAGGAGTTTCTCTGGCCGTCCCTCGTCGAGATTGTGCAGCATAAACGTTTTGAGGAGTGCGGGGAAAACAACAGCAGGGTGCGCGGTCATAAACCTTTGATGCTAGCCTTTATTGCACTCTTCTTCGTGACCATTTACTCCATGGTAAAAAATGATGTTTTCGGCATCTTTTTCCCATCCCTGCATGGTCCGATTTCTCTGTGGAACCCGGTGAAGTGGCTTGCCAACGTTGCCGCCGTGGCCATGATCTTCGGTATTGTCGTTCTGTGGAAGAACCGCAAAAAAATGGAGGCCGAAGGCAAGGCCAAAAATACCTTCTACGACTGGTTCTACATCTGGATTATCGCCGCTGTCGGCGTCACCGGCCTGGCTGCGGAGTTGCTGCGGGTTGTCAGTCTGCCATCACTTGGCTACATCATCTATTACCTGCATCTGGTGTCCGTGGTTATGCTCTTCCTGTATCTGCCATACAGCAAGTTTGCCCACATTGTCTATCGGACCACTGCGTACGCATTTGAACGCTACCGCCAGTCCGCCTATGTGAAAAATCCGCTCAACGACTAGGAACTACGGCCTTTTCAAGGCAATTTTAACCGGGAACCATGAGGTTCCCGGTTTTTTATGTTATATAGAGCTTGATTTTTTTTAATCTTCGCGATAGATAAGCGCAGTTAAAGAATAGGCTGGCGTAGCTCAACTGGCAGAGCACCTGATTTGTAATCAGGGGGTTGCGGGTTCAAGTCCCATCGCCAGCTCCATTTTTTCTTGTTGCAATTAATGGTTAAATAGGTCAGTATACTTTCTTGCATATTTTTATAGTTGCAAGTCACGTGGAGGGGTTCCCGAGCGGCCAAAGGGAACAGACTGTAAATCTGTCGGCGGAGCCTTCGGAGGTTCGAATCCTCCCCCCTCCACCATTGCCGGCACCTGGCCAATGCTATACTGTGTGGCTGGGATAAGGCGGGAATAGCTCAATTGGTAGAGCATCAGCCTTCCAAGCTGAGGGTTGCGGGTTCGAGTCTCGTTTCCCGCTCCATAGTTCTGGCGCTTGCAGCCAAGTCATATTGCCCACGTAACTCAGTGGTAGAGTACCTCCTTGGTAAGGAGGAAGCCATCGGTTCAAGTCCGATCGTGGGCTCCAATTGCATTGGTCAATCGCGCAAGGTCGATTGAATTTTGAACATTGTCCAGGGAGACATGAAATGGCGAAGGAAAAGTTTGAGCGGAAAAAGCCGCATGTCAATGTGGGGACGATAGGTCACATTGATCATGGTAAGACGACCTTGACGGCGGCAATTACGCAGGTTCTTGCAAAGAAAGGTCTGGCGAAGTTTATTGACTACAGCGCGATTGATAAGGCACCCGAAGAGAAGGAGCGTGGCATCACTATCGCCACCTCACACGTTGAGTATGAGACGGCAAATCGTCACTATGCTCATGTGGATTGCCCGGGCCATGCCGACTATATCAAAAATATGATCACCGGTGCCGCCCAGATGGACGGCGCGATTCTGGTGGTTGCCGCTACCGACGGCCCTATGCCGCAGACCCGCGAGCATATCCTGCTGGCGCGTCAGGTTGGTGTGCCTGCCATTGTTGTTTTTCTGAACAAATGCGACATGGTGGATGATCCCGAACTGATTGAGCTTGTGGAGATGGAGCTGCGCGAGCTGCTCGATAAGTATGATTTTCCGGGCGATGAGATTCCTATCATCCAGGGTTCAGCGCTGGAGGCCTTGAATGCCCCGGATGATCCGGAGAAGGCTAAGGGTGTTCTGGAGTTGATGGAGGCTGTTGACAGCTATATTCCCCAGCCTGCGCGCGCGATTGACAAGCCGTTTTTGATGCCGGTTGAGGATGTGTTTTCCATCTCGGGTCGCGGCACAGTTGCAACGGGCCGTGTTGAGCGTGGCATCATCAAAGTGGGCGAGGAAGTTGAGATTGTTGGTGTGCGCCCGACCACGAAGACGACCTGTACCGGCGTTGAGATGTTCCGTAAGCTTTTGGATGAAGGTCAGGCCGGCGATAATATCGGCGCCCTTCTGCGCGGCGTGAAGCGCGAGGATGTAGTGCGTGGTCAAGTGCTGGCAAAGCCCGGTTCAATTAAGCCGTACAAGAAATTCAAGGCTGAGGCCTATATTCTGACCAAGGAAGAGGGTGGTCGTCATACGCCTTTCTTCAATGGCTATCGTCCTCAGTTTTACTTTCGTACCACTGACGTAACCGGAGTGTGCACGCTGGATGAGGGCGTGGAAATGGTTATGCCTGGTGATAACATCCACATTACGGCAGAGCTGATCACGCCGATAGCGATGGAAGCAGGTCTTCGTTTCGCCATTCGTGAAGGCGGTCGGACCGTGGGTGCAGGCGTAGTCAGTGAAATTGTTGAATAATATTTTTAATCCTTGCTGTACGGGATTAGGTTTTAAGTAGGCAGCCGGGCATTGTCCCGGCTGCTGTCACTCTGGCGGGTACCAACAATGAGAGATACCATTATTCTCGCTTGTCAGGC